>JAITPB010000161.1 GCA_031289625.1 Clostridiales bacterium
GATACTTCCCTGTTTGTGGCGGGCAAGGCGGCGTTCAGCTTGATCCGTCTCAGCCAATTTGGAATCTTTCAAGACGCCATGGCGGATGAATTGGCCTTGACTCATCTGCCCATCGGTCAAAACAAAGCGCTCGCGATTCAGCCCTTACAGGTTCTTGCTGTCAGCCAGTGGACACAGCATCCTGACGCGGCCGCTCTCCTAATCAATTTTTTAGCCGCCGACGCCCAGGCAGGTGAAGCGCTGGGCGCGGATTCCGGCATACCTTGTTCCCCCGCCGTGCGTTCCGCCATTGCAGCGGCCAGCGCCAACGCGAATCAATTACTCTACGCGTATTACGGCCAGGCGGCGGAAAGAATGGTGACGCCGGAGCCTAGTCTGCCGAACGAGACGGAGTTCATCAACGGCCTGAAAGCCATCGGCCAAAGCCTCGGGGCGGGTCAGTCTACCCGCGTCCAAGCCGCTCAGCAACTGTACGCGTTGATCCAGGGTTTGCAAAGTACGATCACCAACGAATTGCCGGGGCGATTGCCGGGGCGATTGCCCCGGGCGACTGCGTAATAACGATGTTCTCATTGAAATATCTTGCCGCTGCGTGTTATAGTATAAGCGCGGAAGGATGTGAAGGAATGATTTCCCACCGGGAAGTATTGGAAACCAATCAAATGATCTCGGAAGCAAACCTGGACGTGCGCACAATCACCATGGGCATCAGTCTGCTGGACTGTGCGGACGGGGATATCAAACGCTTTAATGAGAAGATTTATGATAAAATTACGGCAACGGCGCGGGATCTCGTGCGTGTGGGCGAAGACATCAGCAAACAGTACGGCGTCCCCATCGTGAACAAACGAATTTCCGTGACGCCCATCGCCGTCGCCGCGGCGGGCTGCCGGGCGGATTCGTACGTCAGCTGCGCGGAGGCGATGGATCGCGCGGCGAAAGAGACCGGCGTCAATTTTATCGGCGGCTTCTCCGCGCTTATGCAAAAAGGCAGAACAGAATCGGATAAGGTTCTCGTCCGATCTATTCCGGCGGCCCTGGCCGCGACAGATCGAGTCTGCTCTTCCATCAACGCGGCTTCCTCCCGAAGCGGCATCAATATGAATGCAGTGCGGAAAATGGGCCATATTATTAAAGAGATGGCGTACTTAACGCGGGAATCCAACTCTATTGCGTGCGCTAAGTTTGTCGTGTTCTGCAACGCCGTAGAAGATAATCCCTTTATGGCGGGCGCGTTTCATGGCGTGGGGGAGCGGGACGCCGCGATCAATGTGGGCGTCAGCGGGCCGGGCGTTGTAAAACGCGCCTTGGAAGAAGCCCGGGGCGCTGATTTTGAAACCCTGTGCGAGGCGATCAAAAAGACCGCGTTTAAAATCACGCGGGTCGGCCAGTTGGTCGCGCAGGAAGCCTCCCAGCGCTTGGGCGTCGCTTTCGGCAGTATTGATCTGTCATTGGCGCCGACGCCCGCCGTGAACGACAGCGTCGCGGAAATTTTGCAGGAAATGGGCTTAGAGCATCCCGGTGCGCCAGGCACAACAGCGGCTATCGCGATTTTAAATGATAACGTCAAAAAAGGCGGCATCATGGCTTCGTCCTATGTGGGTGGCTTGAGCGGCGCTTTTATCCCGGTCAGTGAGGATCACGGGATGATAGAGGCGGCGCGGATCGGCGCGCTGACGCTGGAAAAATTGGAAGCTATGACCTGTGTGTGTTCCGTGGGCTTGGATATGATCGCGATTCCCGGCGACACACCGGCGGAAACCATTTCCGGCGTCATTGCCGATGAAATGGCGATTGGCATGATCAACCAAAAAACCACCGCCGTGCGGATCATCCCCGTTTTCGGAAAAAATGTGGGTGATATGGTGGAGTTCGGCGGGCTTTTGGGCAGTGCGCCCGTCATGCCGGTCAACCCGTATTCCTGCGTCGATTTTATCCGGCGCGGCGGCCGCGTCCCCGCGCCGATTCACAGCTTTAAAAATTAGAAAGAATAGAAGGGGGGAAACCGCTGTGGTGTTGGACAATCTGGAACCGCGCGGCGTGTTTTATTTTTTTGAGGAAATCAGCAAAATCCCCAGAGGCTCCGGCCATGAGGCGCGGATCGGCGAATGGATCTATGATCTGGCGCGTTCCAAGGGCCTATGGGCGTCGCGGGATACCGTTCACAATGTTCTGGTGAAAAAGCCTGGAACGCCAGGATATGAAAAAGCCGCGCCATTGATTCTGCAAGGACACGTGGATATGGTCTGCGAAAAAAATAAAGATACGGTTCACAATTTTTTGACCGATCCCATTCACTTGAAAATCGACGGTGATTTTATTTACGCGGACGGAACTACGCTGGGCGCGGACAACGGCGTTGCGGTCGCCATGAACCTCGCGTTGATGACGGCGGAAGACGTACCGCACCCGCCGCTGGAATTGCTTTTTACAACGAATGAGGAAACCGGCATGAACGGCGCGGAGTCGATCGAGGCCAGCCTTCTGCAAGGCCGCCGGCTGATCAATCTGGATTCGGAAGTGGAAGGCGAATTTTGCACGAGCTGCGCGGGCGGCCTCAAAACGGTCGTGACTTTGCCTGCGCGCAAGCAGGCGCTGCCGGACATGTCCGCCGTTTACGCGTTGCGCGTCAAAGGCTTAAAGGGCGGCCACTCCGGCATGGAAATCGATAAAGAGCGGGCCAACAGCAACCATCTCTTGGGAAGAACATTGCTCGCCCTCTCAAAAAATCTGCGGTTTTCTCTGATTTCCGTCAGCGGCGGGCTGAAAATAAACGCAATCCCACGGGAATCGGAGGCGATCCTCGGTTTTCAGCGGGATGATTATAAAAAAGCCGCCACGATTGTGACGGCGCAGGCGGAGATGTTCCGCCGCGAATACCGCGCGAGCGATCCGGCGGTGCAGCTGGAACTGGCGCTGGCGCTGGACAGCCAAGCCAGCAAGGCGTTTGCGTCGGACGCCTTGCAAAAAGTTTTGGCGCTTCTGCTGCTGACGCCCATCGGCGTGCAAGCGATGAGCCTGGATCTCCCCGGACTGGTGGAGACGTCTAACAACTTGGGCGTAGTCAGCACGGAGGACAGCGCGATCCTGTTCAGCAATCAAATCCGCAGTTCCGTGACGTCCCGAAAATATGCGGTGCGCGATCAGCTTCACTTGCTGGCCACCGTCGTTGGCGCTAAAGTGCAGACCACAGGCGATTATCCGGAATGGGAATATCAGCCGCAGTCCGCGCTGCGCGAAACGCTGCTGAACCTGTTTGAAAAGAAATACAGCCGCAAAGCCAAACTGACGGCCACGCACGCGGGGCTGGAATGCGGCCTGTTCGCAAAAAAATGGCCGGGCGTGGAGCTGATCTCTTTTGGGCCGGATCTTTTTGACGTGCATACGCCGGATGAACATATGAGCATTTCTTCTGTCGCGCGGGTATGGGATTTTTTGCTGGACGCCTTAAAAGAACTGGGATAAAAAATTCTCAACATAAACCGAGACGGAATGATGTTTGTGAAACTGCCATGGAACCAAAAATATCTTGTCATCGGCTTTCACGCGCTGGCGATGTTTGGCGCGATGTACGCGCTGAAGCTGCTGCTGGACGGGGCGGCTTATATCCTCGCCAGTCTGCCGGATTTTTTGCAAAACGCCGCCGCGTTTTTCGGCTGGCTGTTTGACGCTTTTTCGCCGCTGCTGATAGGCTTGGTGATTGCGTATCTGTTAGATCCCGCCGTGGATTTTTTTCAAAACGCCTATGACGGCCAGAAAATATTTTTGGGGAGATCCGCCCAAAAAAAGCCCGCCCTGTTTAAGCGGCGGACAGCTGGGACGATCCTTACGGTTCTGACGGCCATCCTCGTGATGGCCGCTTTCATTGGCTGGACAGCGCATAAGCTCCACGTCCAGCGCGATTTCCTCTCGGCTCTGGCCGACGCCGCGGACAAAAGCCGCAACCAATTTTCTGAAACATACACCGGGTTTCAGGTGAAACTGCGTGAGATTGGCTTGCTGCAATTTTTGTCCGGCTACTTGACGCAGATCATCAACAGCGTCGCCTTGTTTTTGCAAAGCTTGATCAGCGGGGCGCTGGCATCGCTCACATCCGCCGGCAGCAGCATCGTCCATTTCGCGTTCGGGTTGCTCGTGGCGTTTTATCTGATGCGCAGCAAAGTGGAATTGCTGCATGGCCTGAATGATCTCATCGCCGTTTTTTTGCCCGGGCGTTTCCGCAAGCGTTTGCGGAACGCCGTGGGCGATGTGCATCACATTTTATACGGCTATATTCGCGGACAGTTGATAGACGCGCTGATCATGGCGCTTTTGATTTCCTGCTGGCTGTCCATTATTGGCGTGGACTTCGCGGTGATCATCGGTGTTTTCACCGGCTTTTCCAACATTATTCCATATTTCGGCGCGTTTTTTGGCTTGTTGCTGTCCGTGGCGGTAGCGTTTTTAAGCGGAGATCCCATGAAAGCCGTTTACGCTGGCGTGGGCGTTCTGGTTCTGCAGCAAATTGACGGCATGGTGATCAACCCGAGAATCGTCGGCAAAAATGTGGAGCTAAGCCCGCTCTGCGTCATACTGGCGCTGTCCGCCGCAAGCTCGCTGTTCGGAATCGCCGGGATGATTTTGGCCGTTCCGGTGTGCGCGATCGCCAAATTGTTTTTGGCGCGGTACATTGCCTATAAAAAAGCCGGGAATCCAGAAAATGAGAATCAAGAAAATGAGAATCAAGATTGATGCCGCAGGTTCGCCAGCTCAATGCTTCCGCGATACGCACCGCCGTTATCCAGCGGCGGCGGAAAAACTTCCACCTTCCGCACGGTACGCGGCTCAAACGATATCCATGCTTCCGTCCAGACATCCTGCGCGGCGGGCGTAACGCTTCCCACTTCTTGCCAGCCCGCGCCTTCCGAGTACACGAAAACGCGCCAGTTTTGATTCAACGCCTTCGCGCCGATATCAGGTATATCACCGGAGGCCGGATGCAAATAAAATCGCAGGGTAAAACCAACGCAATTGGGGAGAGCGTCGTGTACCAAAAGCGGATAATCCGTCCAGACCCGCCCGTCCTCCAGGCTCATTTCTTCCGTCTCATCGGCCCAGCCGCAGTTCAGGACGATTTGCCCGCATTCAAACTGGCCTTCCCAAACGTCGCCGTTAGCCCACATAATTTTTCCGTGGCCTGTGCGCTCGCCGCCGGCAAATTCGCCCAGGTAGACATTGCCGCCGGGCCAGGAAATTTTTCCGTTCCCTTGAGGTATATCGCGGACAAAATCCCCTTCATATACTGTACCGTCCGCATAAGCCATCTCTCCCGCGCCGGATCGAAGCCCCTGCCAGAACTCGCCTTCATACGCGCCGCCGTCCGCGTATAACATTGTGCCTATGCCGGATGGGTTGCTGTCTTCAAAATTCCCCTCGTACACGTCCCCATTGGCGAAGGCATAGCGTCCCGGCCCACTCTTTTTTCCATTTTTCCATGTCCCGCTGTAATGTTCGCCGTTTCCATAGAGCATAAAGCCCTGGCCATTCATCACGCCGTCCTTCCAGGCGCCTTCGTAAAAAGCGCCGTTCTCTTCCGGCCAAGTCATGGTTCCTTCTCCGTCTGGCAAGCCGTTTAAAAACGCGCCGGAATAAACGCGGCCATCCGCTTTTTGGAGAATTCCCTCTCTCGCCAGCAGGCCGTCGCGAAAAACGCCTTTCAGCACGTCCCCCTCTGATAAAATTTCGGATTCCCGCGTTACGGTAAACACGCCGTTTCCCTCCGGCGCCTTATTTTCCCACATGCCGGAATATTTTCCATCCACAAAAAACGCGTTGGTTATGTAAATGTAGTCCACGCCGTAGACCCATTCCTTTATTTCCACAGGCAGTGAAGGTTCAGGCAGCAGCTCGCTGGAGGAAAAAGAGGGTACGACACGGCTTCGCGCCGCGTCGTACAGCAGAATCGCCACGATAAAGGCTATGCAAACAACGCCGATAAAAACATTGACCCATTCTTGTTTCACGACAATCAACTCAATCATTTAAATTTGCCAATCGCGGGCAGTCAAAGACGCCCCTACGGGCAAAAAGGCCGCCCTTTATGGTAAAATGGCTATGATGGCCTGATGCGCCTCGTCCAGCGCTGTTTGCGGATCTTTCGCGCCTTCTAAGGCCGTGGTCAGCGACTGGCTCAGAGCTTCTTCGATCTGCCGCCATTCGGGGACGCGAGGCTGAAAGCCGGAGACGGCTGTCTCCAAATTTTTTTCCAGGAAGGGCAAGTAAGGCAGCTGTTCGATCAGCGCGGGATTCTGAAACCCTGAAACCCGAATGGGATCGCGGCCAGCCAGCACGATCTGCTCTTCGTTGGCCTTGCTGGAAACCGCCTGGATGATTTCAAAAGCCAGATCCGTATACTTCGCGTTAGACGGTATGGCCATCATCCAGCCCGATAAAGCGGAAGCCTGCCTCTGCTCGCTTGGAAATGGAAGATACGCACATTTTTCCAGCACAGTCGATAGATCCAGGTTTTCGATTGCACCCGGAACAGCGGCGTCTAGGTACATCGCCGCCCGGCCCAGCCGAAACGAGTTCAGCGCCGCGTCAAAATCGGTTTCGTTTTCTTCCGGAAACCCCGCAGGTTTGGCGTCTTTTACAAGTTTGCAAAAAAACTCCAGCGCTCTGACAGCTTCGGGAGAATTGACAGCACTTTGCCCGCTGCCGTCCAGAACCTGTCCGCCAAAAGGATAGAGAAATTGCAGCCACGCGTACACAATGTCAGAACCGGCGGCGCGGCGCGAAACCGCGCCATACAGGCCCTGTTCGCTGAAATAAACGGCGGCGTCATACATCTCATCCATTGTGGCGGGCGGCTGCATCCCATACAGCTCAAACAAATCCTGCCGAATGGCGAGCGTATTTGTGGAGGCTCCAAGGGGCAGCGCGTAAAGCTGGCCGTTGTACTTGCACAGATCCAGATACGCGGGTACGATATCGTTGATGTCGTAAGCGGGATCCACGGCAGACCCGCTCAACAGAGGATCGAGCGGCAGGAGCGTTCCCTTGCTGGCGAACTCGCATATCCAGGACGCGTCCGCCATGATGATGTCGAAATCGTTTACGCCGCCGGGCGCAGCGCTGGCCGCCTCTTGTAGTTTACCGTACAATTCGTCGGGCGTGTATTCCTTAAACTCGGCCCGGTCGCCGTATGCTTGCTCTAGGATTGGCCAGATCGCCTCGAACCAAAAATGATTGGTATAGGCAAACATCAAGTAATCGCTCCGGGTTGAATCCGCTTGCGTCTCCGCTGTATCCAAATCGGATTGCCCAGATTGATCGGGCCGCTCGTCCGGCTCCTGCGTTTTTTTACCGCAGCCCTGCAAAAAAACGCAGGTCAACGCCGCAAGCAGCCATAGTTTCATCGCTGTCTTTGCTGTCTTTTTTTTGTGGCGCCGCATCTCCCTCATCCACCTTTCTTTTTTATCATTTCTTTAACACTACGCCAGTTACTTTAACACTTGAGCGCAAAATAATCAACGCAAAATAGAGGCTTGCATAGATCGAAAACAAACATTTATTGAAAAATTATGCTTAATGCTACATAATGAGGCCGAGGGTGATTGAAATGCCTGTTAAACAAGAAGCATTGCAGACGCCTCAATATGCCGCCGGATACAGCGGCGTGGGACGACGCTGTATATGTATCGGAGTTTTTACCGCCCGCGAATAAAATCATATCGGAGGAATGACATTGAACATCAAAAATAAATTGGCGCCTGTGATCTGCGCCGCACTCTTTATTGCGGTTCCCGCCTGCGCGGCTGAAGGCGGGAACCGCGATGACGAATCTTCCGCCCTGCCTTCCGTCCCTGCCGGCAGCGTTAATCCGCAGACGGAAACAGCGCTGCCGGATGCGGGGCAAACCGCCAACGGCGAGGTTCTTATTACGCTGGACTATGAAAAACAATCCGGCTCCGCCAGCAACCAGTTCGCGGTTTGGATTGAGGACATGGACGGCAGGATTGTGCGGACGCTATGCGCGACGCGCTTTACGGCCAACGGCGGCTACAAAAACCGCCCAGATTCAATTCCTTTGTGGGTTGAAAAATCTGGCCTCGCGTCCATGCGTAAAGACAGCGTAGACGCGGTAACGCAAGCCACGCCAAACGCGGGGGCGCTTTCCTATGCCTGGGATCTGAAAGACGCTGACGGCGAAACTGTTCCGGAAGGGGAATATAAATATTTTGCCGAGGGTAGCCTCCGATGGAAAAACCGCGTCTTGTATTCCGGCGTTATCACAGTTGGCGGCGGGGTTTCCTCTTCGGAAGCGGACGTGGAATATTTGTTTGAGGCCAGCGGCAATCAGCCCGCTTTGACAGAAGCCGCCCCGGAAACGAAAATGCTCTCCGGTGTCCGCGCGGCGTTTTCCCCCGCCGAATAGATTTGCGGGCAGACGGCAAAAATGCCGCCTCTACAGATGTTTATTCTGCAGAGGCGGCATTTCTGCCGACCGTATAATCATTTTTGGGAAGGACTGTCTCCACAGCAGGAAGACGCGCTGCTGTCCGTACAGCCACAGGAACAGCCCGCACAGCCGCCCTTTTTTTTGTCGCGGCGGATTTTTGCGGCGGCCGCCGCGACAATTCCGAGCAGAACCAGCCCGGTTATTATCGTTCCAATATTTTCAGCAAAAAATGTAATCATATCCATCCTCTCTCTAAACGACCGCGACGGATTTTTGCGCTTTTCCTCCGTTTGCAGGACGGAACAGCATAAACAAGAAGCCTGCCAACAGCAAGAACGCGGCGATTGTACCTGCGCCGAACGCGCCCGCCGTGAATAACATGCCAAACTGGTAAACGCATAAGGACACGATGTATGCGAAACCGCATTGATAGCCTACGGCAATCCAAAACCATTTCGCGTTGTTCATCTCCCGTTTAATCGCACCCATCGCCGCGAAGCACGGGGCGCACAGCAGGTTGAATACAAGGAAGGAATAGGCCGCCAGTGCGGTAAAGCTCGCCGCCAGCGCGCTCCAAACTTCCGCGCCGTCCTCGGCCACTTCCGCAAAACCGTACAGGATGCCAAACGTCCCGACGACGTTCTCTTTGGCGATTAAGCCTGTAATGGCTGCGACGGCGGCTTTCCAATCGCCCCATCCCAACGGATTGAAGATAGGCGCGATGAAACCGCCCATTTTGGCGAGAACGCTGTCAGACATTTCCACCATGCCGAAACCGTTTTCACTCCAGCCGAAACAGGACGTGAACCAGACGAAAATCGTCGCCAGTAAAATAATCGTCCCGGCTTTTTGAATGAATGACCAGCCACGCTCCCACATACTGCGGAGGATATTGCCCACAGTCGGCCAGTGATAGGCGGGAAGTTCCATGACAAAGGGAGAAACGTCGCCTGAGAATAGCCTGGTCTTTTTCAGGAGGACGCCAGAGCAGATAATAGCCGCCATACCGATAAAGTAGGCGCTGGGCGCGACCCAGGCCGCGCCGCCGAACAGCGCGCCCGCAATCAGGGCGATGATGGGCAGCTTGGCCGAGCAGGGAATGAATGTGGTGGTCATGATGGTCATCTTTCGGTCGCGGTCGCTCTCAATCGTCCGGGAGGCCATAATGCCAGGGACACCGCAGCCGGTGCCGATTAAAATCGGTATGAACGACTTGCCCGACAGCCCGAAACGCCGAAAAATCCTGTCCATGATAAAGGCGATGCGGGCCATGTAACCGCAGGATTCCAAAAACGCGAGGAATAAAAACAAGATCAGCATTTGCGGCACGAAACCCAGCACAGCGCCGACGCCTGCTACAATGCCGTCTAAAATCAGCCCTTGCAGCCATTCCGCACAGTGAATAGATTCCAAAACACCGCCCAAAGCCACAGGTACGCCAGGCGCCCACACGCCATAATCGGCAGGGTCAGGTTCTGCGGTTTCAATGCCCGCCTCCGCGTTTTCCTCAAACACTTCCACTGCTTCCTCATACGCCGCCGAACCGATGCCGAATACATGCCAGCCGTCGCCGAACAGGCCGTCGTTGGCCCAATCGGTGACAATCGTGCCGACGCTCGTAACCGATACGAAATAGACAAGGTACATGACCAGCGCGAAAATCGGTAGCGCCAAAAAACGGTTGGTCACAACCCTGTCGATTTTATCCGACGGAGACAGCTTCCCCTTGCGAGCGATTTTGACGCAGCCTTCAATGATGGAATCTATGTACTGATACCGCTCGGCGGTGATAATGCTCTCACTGTCGTCGCCCAACTCTTTCTCGCGCCGTTGAATGTCGCCGTCAATGTGCGCAGTTTGTTCCGGGGTCAGTCCCAACTTTTCCGCGATTTTTGCGTCGCGCTCAAACAGCTTAATCGCGAAGAAACGCTGCCGCTCTTGCGGAAGGCCGTGCAGAACCGCTTCCTCAATGTGCGCCAGCGTATGCTCCACGCCGCCTGAAAAGCTGTGCTTCGGCACGGTTTTGTCGTCGCCCGCCGCGTCCACGGCAGCTTTCGCCGCTTCCATAACGCCCGCGCCTTTTAGTGCGGATATTTCCACAACGCGGCATCCAAGTTCCTTCGCCAGCTGCGCTGTATTGATTTTGTCGCCGCTTTTGTTTACCACGTCCATCATGTTGACTGCAATGACTACAGGTATTCCCAGTTCGACAAGCTGCGTCGTCAGAAACAGGTTGCGTTCCAGGTTGGTTCCGTCGATAATGTTTAGAATCGCGTCTGGACGCGCGTCAATCAGATAATTGCGCGACACAACTTCCTCCAGTGAGTAGGGCGAGAGAGAGTAAATACCCGGCAAATCGGTAATGGTCACGTCTTTATAATTTTTCAGGCGCCCCTCTTTTTTTTCCACGGTGACGCCTGGCCAGTTGCCCACAAATTGGTTCGCGCCGGTCAGCGCGTTAAACAGGGTAGTTTTGCCGCTGTTGGGGTTCCCGGCAAGCGCGATGGTTATCGCCATAGATCTGTCCTCCGTTTCAAATTTATTCTACCTCAATCAATCCCGCGTCGGCCTTGCGCAGGGACAATTCATATCCCCTGACTGTGACCTCTACAGGGTCGCCCAGCGGCGCGACTTTTCGGACGTGGATTTCCACGCCTTTCGTGATTCCCATTTCCATAATGCGGCGCTTAACAGCCCCGTCTCCACCGATTTTTGTCGCCCGGACGGTGCTGCCGGGCTTTGTCTCCTTGAGGGTCTGCATGGCTTACGATCCTTCCGCGAATTTTTTAAATCATGATTTTTGCCGCCATTTCGCGGCTGATTGCCACGCGCGATTCTCGAACGCTGACAATTACATTGCCGCTGATTTCCGCAACCACAGTAACATGGCTGCCAGGAACAAATCCAAGGGTTTCGAGAAATTGTCGCGTTTCGGCTTTACCGCCAATTTTTTTTATGGAGTTTTCCTCCCCGGCTTTCGCCAACATTAAGGGCATCATATCCACCATCCCATCTTATTTGAAATAAATACGCCTATAGTTAGCGATAGCTAACTAAATTTATAATACCTTTTTTTGAGCTCACCGTCAATGTCTTTGCGTCATATTTATCCGATTGAGGCTTTTATTTATCCGATTAAGGCTTTTTAGAAAGACGACGCCCCGATGCGGCTTTTCCGAATCGGGGCGTCGTCTTTTATGTCACACTGCTTATTTCAGGCTGGATAAACTTGCGAACAAAATGTTTTTCAAGGCGTTTCCGCTTCCGGTGTGGGACTGCACGAGCGCAATGTCGTGACACGCCGCCTGCTGCCGCGCGATTTTCGCCATTTTATGTGAAACCGGACTGGTAAACAGGATGATCAAATCCGGGCGGCCAATCAGACATTTCAAGTTGCTTTCCGCCTGGGTGTAGACCTTCGCTTTATATCCGTATTCTTTGCAAATGTCTTTGTATTGACATGTCATTCGGTCATGTCCGCCGATAATAACGACGCTCATTTTTTTCCTCCCATAAAATCATTATAGCCGTTCCGGCCGCCGCGCCGGCAATAACAAGCGTGGCGGCCGTTATAAGCGCCTGCCGTCCTAAAATGCGGCAAACCGTTTGCCGAACTCAGCGCAGACTGTTTCGGCCGGGGCTTCCTGCTGAATCAGCCCTTCCTCGAAAAGCGCCGCGCCCGCCGCTTTTACCCGTTTCTGCCAGTCCTGCATCCATTGGCCGTCTCCCCAGTTGTAGGAACCGAACAGAGCGGTCTTTTTACCGCCAAGTTTTTTTTCAATAGACAAAAAAAACGGCTCAAACTCGTTTTCCTCCAAAACCTCCTCGCCCATCGACGGGCAGCCGAACGCGATTTTTTCGTAAGTATCCGCGGCGTCTGCGCTCGTTTTGTCAACAGACAGCAGAACGGTTTCCGCGCCGCCCTCTTTCAGCCCGCGCTCAATGGCTTTTGCCATCGCCTCTGTGTTTCCTGTCCCGCTCCAGTAAATAATCGCTGTGCTCATTTGAAATCCTCCTGTTTTTATTGAGATTCAACACTTTTAAACCGCTGTGAAAAACGGCCGGCCGTTTTCCAATATCGTTCCATATGTTTCCAGGCGATCCAGCAAGCAATCCTTGCACCGAGCGTACTCGGCAAAAAGCGCCAGAGCCTTTTTTTCGTCGCCGTATACTTTCCACTGACCGCATAGTTTAAACCCCATGCCTTTGTTGCGTATAAAGCCCAACACATCTTCCGGCGGGTAGCCGAGGAAAAAGCCGGCCTCGTGCGGGAAACCCGGCTCAATGAAAACACGCCGCGCAAGACAGCCGAGAAGCGTTTCTGCGCTCCCGCCCAGGGGATAGGCCAGTTCCGCCAAGGCACTTTGCGCAGCCGGATTGGAAAGCGTGGACGTGAGCAAATCGCGGCGGTAGACAAAGGCGAGCCTGTTGCCCGCGCTTCGCTTCAGTACAACATAGCGCAGGCCGTACAGCGTGAGCAAATCACACCGATATTCCCCCAGCCAGCTTGGCAGCGGGAACATGGCGGACGGCTTTACGCCCATTAATACCGGGCCGCAATGCCGGGCTAATACACGCTCAAGCTGACAACGCATGGTTTTCCCTCCTTCCACAAGCGCCGCCGCAAATCCCCAAACGCAAATCCCATGAACCATCGCGCAGGTTAAATTTGCCGTTTGGCGTCGCCTGATTTTTCTTGACCAGACGCGGCGGCGTGTGTTATGATTAGTTAGTGATAACTAACTGATTGTCATTAGAATACAGGGAAACGCTTGGCGCGTCAACAGGGCTGGGCGATATTTATCCGAACGGGGCTTAAATTTATCCGATTGAGCCTTTTGTCAATGGCTCACTACGTTTTGAAAGGAATGATCTGGAATGAACGCGGTAACGTTTGGGATTTTAGGGCAGGAATTGCACGGGTTTCAAATAGACGAAGGCGGGCAGGAATATAACCCGGCCGGCGTGTGTTACCGTGTAGATACTTGGCAGTGCAAAGGACGCTGCTGGGCGTTTGAAGGCAGGCATTTTTCCGTGACGAGGTTTGATTTGGTTTTCAGCGAGGACGCCGTGCTGACAGTTCATCTGCCGGGCTGCGTCCATCTTTGCCATTATGAATCCGTGCTGGGAGAGGAACTGAACCCGTACCGCTGCCTGCGCGGCGCCGAAGTCATCATACGCGCTGACAATGAAAAACCCTACCGGGTTCGCTATCACAAGAACACGCCAATCCGCGCCACAGAAATCACCGTCAGCACGGGGTTTTGCGATAACTGCCTAGGCGGGGGCGGCTGCGGCGTACTTTGCTCCGGCGCGTTCGCGAATGCCGAGGGATGTTCGCGTTTGCCGGAAATGATTAAGATTTTTCAGCAAATACGGCGCTGCGACTATCCGCCCGCGACGGCGGCTGTTTACTATGAAAGTAAAGTGATGGAGGCGATTGCGCTCATTGCGTCCCGCACTTGCGCCGATCCGAAATGCCGCCCGCGGGCTGTGGCGGATATGGATGGCGTGACCGTGGCAAAGGCGTATATCGACGACCATTACGGCTCGCAAATAACGATTGATTTGCTTGCCAAAATTGCCTGTATGAGTCCCGGTAAATTAAAATACAGCTTTAAAGGCGCTTATGGCACGCCCGTCTACCAATACATAACAGGCGTGCGCATGGGGCGGGCGGAACATCTGCTGTCCGGCACAGATTTGCCGGTGGCGCAGGTGGCGGCGGCGACAGGGTATAAAAAATCCGGCGCGTTCGCGGACGTGTTCAGGAAACATACAGGTATGCTGCCGAGGGATTTCCGCAGAACGGCGCGGGGCGTATGAGATGAGCAGCCGCACGGTTAG
>JAITPB010000048.1 GCA_031289625.1 Clostridiales bacterium
AATGCTATATTGCCATAAACGCCGGAAACAAGCCATTTCAGGCGTTTGCTCACTTATTTAGAATGGCCTATTTAAGCCGTTTTTTAGTCAGCCACCTGAAACGCAATAAGAGCCAAAAATATAATAGTGAAGGGGGAAGCAGCCATGCGCACTGCTATATTGGAAATGCTGGAACATGACAGCCGTTTGTCGCCGGAAGATCTGGCGGAAAGGCTGGGCCTGCCTGCCGCGCCGGTGGCGGATGAATTGGGCAAAATGGCGGATGAACATGTCATCTGCGGGTATCACACGCTGATCAACTGGGACAAAACGGATCGGGAATTTGTCACGGCGCTGATCGAAGTGAAAGTGACGCCGCAGCACGGCATGGGTTTTGACAAGATCGCGGAGCGCATTTATTTGTTTGACGAGGTCAAGAGCGTCTACCTCATGTCCGGCGGTTTTGATCTGACTGTCATTGTCGAGGGGCGGAATATCAAAGAGGTTGCTTATTTCATATCGGACAAATTGGCGCCCATGGATTCGGTGCTCAGCACGGCTACGCATTTTGTGCTGAAAAAATATAAGGATCACGGTATCGTCCTGGAAAAATCCAAGAAGACGGATGAAAGGATGGTCGTATCCCCATGAGCGGATCTTTTGTGGCGGAAAAAATCCAGGCGCTCCCGTTTTCGGGGATACGAAAATTTTTTGATATCGCGAATGAAATAGGCGGCGTCATCTCTCTGGGCGTGGGCGAGCCGGATTTTGACACGCCCTGGAACATTCGGGAAGAAGCGATCTATCAGCTGGAGCAGGGCAATACCATGTATTCGTCCAACGCGGGGCTTCCCGCGCTGCGGCAGGCCGTCGCGTACTATATGCGCAGCCGGTTCGCGCTGGATTATGCGCCCGCCTCGCAGATTTTGATCACGGCGGGCGTCAGCGAAGCTTTCGATGCGGCCCTGCGCGCGGTTCTCAACCCCGGCGACGAGGTCGTCGTGCTGGAACCCTGTTTCGTGGCCTATAAGCCTTGCGTGCTGATGGCGGGCGGCGTCCACGTCGTCATTGACACCAAAGCGGAGAATGCGTTCCGCCTGACGCCGGAAGAGCTGAACGCCAAAATCACAAACAAGACAAAAGCGATTGTACTGGGCTATCCTTCGAATCCGACAGGCGCGATTCTGGAACGCGCGGATTTAGAAAAGATCGCGGAGGTTCTGCGGGACAGGGACATTTTGGTTATCAGCGACGAGATTTACGCCGAACTCACATATGGCGCGGATCATGTAAGCCTCGCGTCTTTGCCTGGTATGCTAGACAAAACCGTTGTACTCAACGGCTTCTCGAAAGCTTTTTCCATGACAGGCTGGCGGCTGGGGTTTGCCTGCGGGCCGGCGGAAATTCTTTCCGCCATGCTCAAAATTCATCAATATGCTTTAATGTGCGCGCCTACCATCAGCCAGTACGCGGGCGTCGAAGCCTTGAAAAACGGCGGGGACAGCGTCGCCCGTATGCGCAGGGAATACGACGGCCGCAGACGGGTGATGCTCAGCGGCTTCCAGCGCATGGGCATGGATTGTTTTGAGCCGCGGGGCGCTTTTTATGCATTTCCTTCCATTCAGAAGACAGGAATTTCCAGCGAGGAATTTTGCACGCGGCTTTTGTATGACGAAAAAGTGGCGGCTGTGCCGGGAAACGCTTTTGGCCAAAGCGGCGAAGGGTTTATCCGATGTTCCTACGCAAATTCAATGGAAAATCTGCAGGAAGCCCTGCGCAGAATCCAACGCTTTTTGGAGCAATTTTAACGAGACATAAAAAGTCATAAAATGTTTGAAAGCGCAGATAATATGGTTGACGCTTCCGGCGAATGTGTGTATTATAATGGTATTGTTGTATTGACCCGCCCGGGGCGGTATGGCTTGGATTCAGCTATTGGAGGGAGGGATATTTATGTCAGAGGTAAAAGTGAAAGAGAACGAGACCTTGGATAGCGCGCTTCGCCGTTTTAAAAGAAGCTGCGCAAAGGCTGGAATCATGGGGGAAGTGCGTAAGAGAGAGCACTATGATAAACCCAGCGTGAGGCGCAAGAAAAAATCAGAGGCCGCCAGAAAACGCAAATACAATTAACAAACGCCGGGAAGCGCGAAAATCTTTAAATTCAAAAACAAAGTCATGTTTATGCGGACACCGCTTGAGCATGACTTTTTTTGCCGCGCGTTTTTTTGCATACGCGTCTTTTTTGCGTCTTGACAAATTTTAATTATCTGCTATGATTTTTATTATAGAGAGATATGCTATTCGCGAATGAAAATATAGTGAGCGGCGGAATGCCGTCTACATAGCCATTCATTTCGCAGGGGCGGCATTTTGCCGCCTGTGATATCCCGCGCGTTGATTGAGACAGCTTTGAACGCTTATTTTCAGAGAGCCGCTGGCTGGTGCGAAGCGGCAGACAAGCCTTCAAAGGCATCCCTCATGAGCATTTCCGCTGAAAGCTGAACGCCTCTAAGCGGCAAACGGTTCGCCTCGTTATCGGCG
The DNA here is from genome assembly GCA_031289625.1 of Clostridiales bacterium. Classification (GTDB taxonomy): domain Bacteria; phylum Bacillota; class Clostridia; order Lachnospirales; family WQUN01; genus JAITPB01. Next base: position 2,521 of record JAITPB010000048.1, read on the forward strand.
AGGGTTTATTAGAACCCGCTGAGTGTTTTGCCGTGAGGCGAAATGAAACTAGGGTGGTAACGCGGAATTGGTCCCGTCCCTTGCTGTGACGCATGGGATGGGGCTTTTTATATGGAAAGGAGGTCTGGCTTGAACAGACATGTGATTTCCATTCTGGTGGAGAATCATTCCGGGGTGCTGAGCCGGGTGTCGGGGCTGTTCAGCCGCAGGGGCTACAACATCGACAGCCTGAGCGTGGGCGTTACGGAAGATCCCCGCTATTCACGCATTACGGTGGCCGCCGTCGGCGACGGCGGAATCATCTCCCAGATCCATAAGCAGGTAGAAAAGCTCATTGATGTGCTGGAAGTCACGGAATTGGCGCCGAAGGATTCGGTCTGCCGGGAACTGGCGCTGATCAAGGTAGCCGCGAGCGCCGCCGCGCGTTCGGAAATCATCAGCATCGTTGAAATTTTCCGCGCCAACGTGATCGATGTTTCCCCCACCGCGCTGACAGTAGAAATGACGGGGCATCAAACTAAAATTGAGGCGTTTACACAGCTGCTCGCCCCGTATGGCGTTAAGGAAATCGTCCGCACCGGCCTGACGGGGATTCAGCGGGGCGCGAACACGCTCAAGCAGGAAGAGCAAGAAGAAAAAGATCAAGAAGAAAAAAATTAGCAAGAAATAAAGGGAAGGGATCAAACATATGGCGAAATTATATTATCAGGAAGATTGCGATCCGCATTTTCTGGCGGACAAGAAAGTGGCCGTCATTGGCTTCGGCAGCCAAGGCCATGCCCACGCGCTCAATTTGCACGATTCCGGCGCGGACGTCATTGTCGGCCTGTATGAAGGCAGCAAATCATGGGAGCAGGCGGAGAAAGCGGGGCTGGCTGTCGCCGTGGCGGCGGAGGCGGCTCAACAGGCGCGCGTGGTTATGATTCTCGTCAACGATGAAAAACAGGCGAAACTCTACCGGGAGAGCATCGCCCCGCACCTGACGCCGGGCAAGTATCTGGCTTTTGCGCACGGTTTTAACATTCACTACGGCCAGATCGCGCCGCCGCCGGAGGTCAATGTGTTTATGATCGCGCCGAAAGGCCCGGGGCATACGGTGCGCAGCCAATACGTAGAAGGCCGCGGCGTGCCTGATTTGGTGGCGGTGCATCAAGATCCATCGGGCGACACGCTGAACGTGGCTTTGGCCTACGCGGCTGGCATCGGCGGCGCGCGGGCGGGCGTGCTGCAAACCACTTTCAAAGAAGAAACAGAAACGGATTTGTTCGGCGAACAATGCGTGCTCTGCGGCGGCGTTTCCGAATTGATGAAGGCCGGGTTTGATATGCTGGTGGCCGCCGGATACCAGCCGGAAAGCGCGTATTTTGAATGCGTCCACGAAATGAAACTCATTATCGATTTGGTCAACCAAGGCGGGTTAAGCTTCATGCGGTACTCCATCAGCGATACGGCGGAATACGGCGATTATTCTGTGGGCAAACGAATCATCACGGAAGAAACCCGCCGAGAGATGAAAAAAGTGCTGGCCGAAATCCAGGACGGCACATTCGCGAAAAATTGGATTCTCGAAAACCAAGCGGGCCGCCCGCATTTTAACGCCATGCGGCGTATGGAGGCCGAAGAGCCCATTGAAACCGTGGGCCGGGAACTCCGCAAGATGATGACCTGGCTGAAGAAATGAGCCGCTCTGTCAGCGTCTATGACGCAACCCTGCGCGACGGCGCGCAGGCGGAAGGCATTTCCTTTTCTGTGGAGGATAAACTCAAAATCACCAAGGCGCTGGACGATTTGGGCCTTGGCTATATTGAGGCGGGCAACCCCGGATCGAATCCCAAGGATCTGGAATTTTTCCGCTGCGTCAAGCGCCTGGCGCCGCGCGCCAAAATCGCCGCCTTCGGCAGCACCCGCCGCAAAGACGCGCCTGTCGAAGAGGATAAAAACGCGCTCGCCCTGCTGGCCGCCGATACGGATGTGGTGACGTTCTTTGGAAAGTGCTGGGATTTTCATGTGACGGAGATTTTGCAGGCCTCCCTGGGGGAAAACTTGAAGATGATCCGGGATACGGCGGCTTTTTTCAAACGCAATCACAAAGAGGTCATTTTTGACGCTGAGCACTTTTTTGACGGATACAAAGCGAACCCAGACTACGCTCTTTCATGCTTGGCCGCCGCTGCGGAAGCCGGCGCGGACTGCCTCGCGCTGTGCGACACCAACGGCGGCGCGTTTCCCCTGGAGATCTACGAGATCACCCAAAAAATAACGGCGGCTTTTGACATTCCGATCGGCATTCACTGTCATAATGACTGCGGCATGGCGGCGGCCAACTCCGTCATGGCGGTGGAAGCCGGCGCGTCGCAGGTACAGGGCACGTTCACCGGCTTTGGCGAGCGGTGCGGCAACGCCGCCCTGTCCACTGTCATTCCCAACTTGCAAATCAAGAAATCCATGCCCTGCATCCCTCCCGACAGACTGCCGCTTCTGACGCGGACCGCCAGGCTGATCAGCGAAGTGGCCAATGTCAGGCTGAACGGGAGCGCGCCCTATGTGGGCCGTTCGGCGTTCGCGCACAAAGGCGGTATGCATATCGACGCCGTGCTGAAATCCTCCCTCAGCTTTGAGCATATTGATCCGCACCGCGTGGGCAACGCCCGTAAGATTTTGACCAGCGAAATGGCGGGCCGGGGCGCTGTCCTGGCGAAAATTCAGAAAATCAATCCCGTCCTCATCAAAAATTCGCCGGAAACGGAAGCGATCATCCGCCGCGTGAAGGAACTGGAGCATGAAGGGTATCAGTTTGAGGCGGCGGAAGGCGCGCTGGACATTATCATCCGAAAACAATTGGGCCGCTACAAGCCTTTGTTTGAACTGGTCAATCTCAAAATTCTCGGTGAGCAGCCCTACGCGGAGGGCCAGAGCGCCGCGGCCATCATTAAAATTATTGTGGACGGCCAGGTGGAAATCACCGCGGCGGAAGGCGACGGACCGGTAAACGCCTTGGACAAAGCCCTGCGCAAAGCGCTGGAAGTGTTTTATCCGCGGATAGCGGACATGCGTTTGACGGATTATAAAGTAAGAGTCATGGACGAAAAGTCCGGCACCGCCTCCCGCGTCCGGGTGCTGATCGAATCCACGGATGGAAACGAGAGCTGGACGACGGTGGGCGTATCGGCAGACATTGTCGAGGCAAGCTGGATCGCTTTGGTAGACAGCGTGGAGCTTAAACTGCTTCGGGACATCGAAAATGGCGCGGAACAATTTCATTGAGCAATTTTATAGAGCAATTTCTATTGAACAATTTCATCGAACAATTTTATAGAGCAATTTCATTGGGGAGAATAAAACGATGGGAATGACCATGACGCAGAAAATTCTGGCGGCGCACGCGGGCCTCGATCAGGTTAAGCCGGGGCAGTTTATTGAAGCCGCAGTGGATCTGGTTTTGGGCAACGACATCACCGCGCCGGTGGCGGTGGGGGAATTTGCGAAGCTGGGCGCGGATAAAGTGTTTGACAGGCGCAAAGTGGCGATTGTCCCCGATCATTTCACGCCGAACAAAGACATCAAGTCCGCGGAAAATTGTAAGTTGCTGCGGACGTTTGCGGCGGAGCAGGCATTGGAGAATTATTTCGAAGTGGGGCAAATGGGCATAGAGCATTGCCTGATCCCGGAGAAAGGATTGGCCGCGCCGGGAGACGTCATTGTGGGCGCGGACAGTCATACCTGCACATACGGCGCGCTGGGCGCTTTCGCCACCGGCGTGGGCAGTACGGATATGGCCTGTGCGATGGCCACAGGCCGCCTCTGGTTTAAAACGCCGGCCGCCGCGCAATTCCTCTTAAAAGGCCGGCCCGGCCCGTGGGTTGGCGGCAAGGACGTCATTCTGCACATCATCGGACAAATCGGCGTGGACGGCGCGCTGTACCAGTCGATGGAGTTCGCGGGGGACGGGCTGGAACATTTGAACATAGACGATCGTTTTACCATCGCCAACATGGCGATAGAAGCCGGCGGCAAAAACGGGATCTTCCCGGCGGACAGCGCCGCGCTGGATTATGTAAAAGAGCGCGTGCGGCGGGATTATACCGTTTACAGCGCGGATGAGGACGCGGAATACGCGGCTGTTTATGAAATTGATTTATCGGCGCTGCGGCCTGCGGTCGCCTTTCCCCACCTGCCGGAAAACACGCGGGCCGTTGACGAAGTGGGAGACGTGCCTATCGATCAAGTGGTGATCGGCTCTTGCACCAACGGCAGAATGACAGACCTGCGCGCCGCCGCCGCCATTCTCAAAGGGAAAAAAATTCACCCCCGGCTGCGCGTTATCATTTTGCCAGGCACACAGGCAATCTACCTGCAAGCCGTGCGCGAGGGCCTGGTGGAAATTTTTGTGGAAGCGGGCGCGGCGTTCAGCACGCCCACCTGCGGCCCATGCCTGGGCGGCCACATGGGGATTTTGGCGAAAGGCGAGCGCGCGCTGTCCACCACAAACCGTAATTTTGTGGGGCGCATGGGGCATCCCGAATCGGAGGTATACCTGTGCGGCCCCGCAGTGGCCGCCGCCTCCGCGCTGACCGGGAAGATCACCGCCCCTGACTCTGTATAAAAAAGGCGGCGTAAAAATGCGAGTAAAAGGAAAAAGTTTTAAATACGGCGACAATGTGAATACGGACGTGATTATTCCGGCCCGCTATCTCAATTCATCCGATCCAAAAGATTTGGCGGCGCATTGCATGGAAGATATCGACGCGGATTTTGCGCGTCAGGCCGAGCCCGGCGATATTGTCACGGGCCTGAAAAATTTCGGCTGCGGCTCCTCGCGGGAACACGCGCCGCTGGCGTTGAAAGCCTCGGGCATTTCCTGCGTCGTCGCCAAGACGTTCGCGCGGATTTTTTACCGGAACGCAATCAACATCGGCCTGCCGATTTTGGAATGCGCG
>JAITPB010000013.1 GCA_031289625.1 Clostridiales bacterium
TAGGGTAGGCGAAGCGCTGGGTGTCGCTGTTGGCGTAGGCGAGGCGTCAGGTGTCGCTGTTGGCGTAGGCGAGGCGTCAGGTGTCGCTGTTGGCGTGGGCGAGGCGTCAGGTGTCGCTGTTGGCGTAGGCGAGACGTCAGGTGTTGCTGTTGGCGTAGGCGAGGCGTCAGGTGTTGCTGTTGGCGTAGGCGAGGCGTCAGGTGTCGCTGTTGGCGTAGGCGAGGCGTCAGGTGTCGCTGTTGGCGTGGGCGTCACTATCGGGCTGGGTGATACAGTTGGGGTTATGGGCTGTTCGGGTTCAAACTCTGTTGAAGATACCACGATAAGCCCAAAACTGACGGAACCGCCGGCGGGTACTGTTTTATTATAACTTGCGGGTATCGCGACGATGTTCTCTCCGGACAAAGAATAAACGCAGTCCCATCCCGAACTGATTCTAAGGATGTCGGGGAATGGTATTGTTACGCCCCAGTCAGTCACCGGATAGCCGTTCGGGTTTGTAATATAAACTTTGATTTGGGTAAAGTATTCGTTGCCAGTTTTCCATTTGGAAGCAACTTCGATTCTTATGATAAGATCCTGATCGTTTTGAGTCGGCGTAGGCGTATTGGTTGGAACAGGCGCGCTTGTTGGCGCAGGCGTATTGGTTGGAACGGACGTGCTTGTTGGCGTCGGCGCATTGGTTGGAACAGGCGTGCTTGTCGGCGCATTGGTTGGAACGGGCGTGCTTGTTGGCGTATTGACCGGGGTGGGCGTCACCGGGCCCGAACTGCCGACCGAAAATGTCGATATTTTCGGACTAAACACCGCCGAAGATATAACCATGAGGCCAAAGCTGATGGTTTCCCCGGCGGGAATCGTCTTGTTATTGTCTGCCTGGCTTATGTTAATATTTCCGTTGGACACGGCAGAGACACAATCCCAGGCTGCACTAATGCCGATGCCGTTGGGAAACGGTATGACCATTTCCCAGTTTGTAACCGGATAGCTGTTGTTATTATGTATATAAACATAAAACTGTGTAATGATATCCGCGTCACTCCCCCATGATGATTCTAACTTGAGTTCGGCGACGACGCCGGAGTCGTTTGACGCCGGTATCGTTACGGGAACGGCTTCCGTCTCAACCTCTATAAGGGATACCTCCGGATTGAAGGCGCCGCTGGTCTCGGCGATAAAGTTGAACGATCGGGTACTGCCGGATTCGATAATTCTGCTGTACGACTTGGCCGCCGCGAGAATATTGCCTTCTGACAGGGTATAATCGGCGTCTGACATTTGGTCGATTCCCACACCGTTGGCAAAGGGAATTGTAACCCTCCAGTCTGTTACCTTGTATGTGTTGGCGTTTCTGAGCGTGACGGTGACGTTTGTCTTTGTGTTTCCCCCGCTTTGCCAGGTTGAAGTTACAGCGGCTTCAGCAGTTACGTTCACGTCGTTTGTTGTCGCCGCGGAAACGGACAGAGACGGAAACATCAGCAGAAGGGCAACTAGTAAGCTGGCAATGGATCTGCCGGCTGACGATTTTTTGGGTCGTTTCATATACGACATCCTCCTTTTATAAAAAAATTTGACAAATGCGACTTATAAGCGCAGTATAGCAGATTTGGAAAATTATTCAAGTCAGAAAAAAATCCCTCTTTTTCGTTTTAATTTTTTTATGAGCGCTTGCCAAACTGCCAGCCGGATGCTATAATGTATACATTCGGCCTGTTGGTCAAGTGGTTAAGACACGGCCCTCTCACGGCTGTAACAGGGGTCCGACTCCCCTACAGGTCATCATGTCATACAATCATTTATCAGATCATAAACATTAATCCTGAAACGGAGTTCTGTGCGGCTCTTTCAGGATTTTTTTTATAAGGGAGAGATTCAAAGTGCTGACGTTTGAAATGACTGAGGAAACCATCAAAAGCGTGATGCATGCGCTGCTCAAAGGCGATACGTTCGACGCGTTTTATGTACGCGGCATGGAAATCCGTTTGTTCACGCAGTTTGAAATTTCCGGCGTTCTGAATCAATCCTGCTACAGTGAAGAAGAATGGGAAAAATTGGGGCGCGTCTATTGTTTATGGAGTGAATTGAAGCGCTACGCCTTTGATATGCTCAAGGGCAGCCAGAAGCCGCAATTATTGAAGATTATTTTTTCCCTGCCGGACGAAGCGGCGCGCGCCATCCACGAAAACGCCGCCGCACTGTTTCTGAATTTGGCATTTACAGAAAATAAACTCTGTTTTATCGCCGCCGCCAGCCCCAAAAATTTCTCCCTGGACAAATCAGTGGACTTGCTGTGGGAAGAATACATACGCCGTTTTTTTCAAACGAATGGATGGTCCGCCAATATGCTGGCCTGATGAGGCTACCGATCCTTTTTTTCTTCCAGTGTTTTCACTTGGCGTTTAATCATCTCGAAGGTTTCGGCGCAAAGAATATGTTCCATGCGGCACGCATCCGCCGCTGCGTTTTTTTCGCTGACGCCGATGTTCACTAGCCATTCAAAAAGTGTGGAGTGGCGTTCATAGACTTGCCCGGCGGCCTGAGCCCCTTCTTCTGTCAGCGCGATAAAACCGTCCGCGTCCATCCGGATCAAACCGCCTTCCCGCAGCTTTTTCATGGCGACGCTGACACTCGGTTTGGAAAACCCCATTTCATTGGCAATATCAATTGAACGTACGGTGCCGTTTTTTTGCCACAAGAGCAGAATCCTCTCCAGATAGTCTTCGGCGGAGGCGCGTATTTGCATGATCATCCCTCGTTTCTGAAGAAAGAGCCGCCCCCCTGCAAGGAGCGGCTCTTTTTGCTTACTGAGCGTCCACTTTCGCCATGTGCGCGATTAAGTCAACAATTTTGCAGGAATAACCCCATTCGTTGTCATACCAGGCGACCAGCTTCACAAAATTGTCGTTTAACGCGATGCCTGCCTTTGCGTCAAACACGCATGTACACGATTCGCCGATGAAATCAGTGGAAACCACGTCTTCTTCCGTGTATCCCAAGACGCCCTTCATCTCGTTTTCAGACGCGGCTTTCACAGCGGCTTTAATGGCATCGTATGACGCGCCTTTTTCCAAACGGCAGGTCAAGTCGATCACCGACACGTTAATGGTGGGCACGCGGAACGACATGCCGGTCAACTTGCCCTTCAGACGCGGAAGAACCGCGCCTACCGCCTTGGCGGCGCCGGTGGAAGAGGGAATGATGTTCGCCGCTGCGGCGCGGCCGCCTCTCCAATCTTTGTTAGAAGGGCCGTCTACCGTTTTCTGCGTAGCTGTCGTGGAATGCACGGTGGTCATCAAACCTTCCGCAATGCCGAAGTTGTCGTCGATGACCTTGGCCAGCGGCGCAAGGCAGTTGGTGGTGCAAGACGCGTTGGAAACCACAATCAAATCTTTGGTGTACTCCGTATGGTTGACGCCCATAACGAACATTCTCGCGTCTTTGGAAGGCGCGCTGATCACCACTTTTTTCGCGCCGCCTTTTAAATGCGCGGACGCTTTGTCCACTGTGGTAAAAACGCCGGTGGAATCCATAACATAATCCGCGCCGTCCTGTCCCCAGGGAATTTCCGCCGCTTCTTTAAATGCATAAGTGGAAATGGGTTTGCCATTGATGATCAATTTGCCGTCTTTTGTCCCAATGTCGCCTTTGTAACGGCCATGCACTGAATCATACTTCATCATGTAAACCATGTAGTCCAATCCAATAAAAGGATCGTTGACTGCCACCACCTGCACGTCATTTCTGGACAGCGACGCCCGCAGCACCAGGCGGCCGATACGCCCAAAACCATTAATACCAACCTTGACCAATTGAAATCCTCCTGAAATTAAATTAATAACAATCTTATTTAGTATACCATAAATTGCCTATATCAAACATTCTTTTTCCAAATTGCTTGTCAAAGCGCTAGAGAAAGAAATATATTTTGGTCACCAATGTCAGATACGCGCCTGTGACGGCTTCGATGAGCGGGAATATGACGTAGGACAGCGCGCCGGTGGCAGCCAAAATCATAACAACCAGCATCATATAGTTGGTGTTGACGCGCATCACCGCGTTGTACCATTTGTCCGGCAGGATGGCGGAGAACACTTTCGAGCCGTCCAAAGGCGGCAGCGGCAGCATGTTAAACACGCCGAGCCCAATGTTGATCGCCGCGAAGCGGTCAAAATAATTGACCATTGACGTGTCCGCGCCAGAATTGGACAGATGAACCCATATGGGATACAGAATCATCCAGGAAACAAAAGCCAGTATGAAATTCGAGAGCGGGCCGCTGAAAGAGATAATGGCCATATCTCTTTTGGGATTTTTCAAATAGGCGGGATTGACCATAACCGGTTTGGCCCACCCAAAGCCAAACCGCAAAATTAAAATGGTTCCGATGAGATCCAAGTGGCGCAGGGGATTGAAAGAAAGCCGTCCGTCCTGCTTGGCGGTATAATCTCCCAGCTTATAGGCGGCGAAGCCGTGGGCAAATTCATGAATGGGCAGAGCGAGCAAGAGCAGCGGGAGGCGGAAAATCATGGTTTGTATGTCTTCAGATGGCATGAGATCTCTCCTTTATCATTAACATTCGTTCTTTGCCCCCATGACAACTCTCACCTCATGCGCCGTCCCAACCGGGCAGACTGGAATGCCGCTGGTTTCCTTTCCATCCAGGTACATCTTGGCGACGCCTTTGCAAACATGCTCCGGATTTTCCACGCGGATATGATAGACGGCGCCGCGCCACTGCCTGGTGATTTCAAAAGCTTCCCAATCATGCGGTATACACGGATCGATCTCCAGATGATCAAACTCTGGCCGCACGCCCAGCAAATAATGCGTCACAGCGTAATAGGCCCAGCCGGCGCTGCCTGTCATAAACGGATGATTGGCCCGCCCGAACGCGGTGTGATCTTTGCCCATAATAAACTGACAATACGAGTACGGCTCCGCGCGTCTGATTTCAGCGATGCCGTTTTGATGGTACGGCAGCAGGGCGTCGTAAAAGCGCATCGCCCTGTCGCCCTCGCCGATGGCCGCTTCCGCGCTCCAGACCCAGGGGTTGGCATGGGAAAAAATCGCGCCGTTTTCCTTTACGCCTGGATAAACCCGTGTGACAAATCCGATTTCATCATCTGCTTTCGTATAAGACGGCGCGTTGATCATCAATCC
>JAITPB010000018.1 GCA_031289625.1 Clostridiales bacterium
ATATTGTCCCTTCTGCTTGGCGCGGCTGGCGCGTTCGCGTGCGATCTAGAACCAGACGCCGTGGACATTGCCTATGCCAACGCGCGCCTGAACCAAATTGCGGCGGATCGTTACCGCGTGACCTCCGGCGACATCCTGTCGGACGAACCTTTGCGCCGCCAAATCCGCGAATGGCCTGGGCAATGGCTCAGGCAACCGCCTGGACAACGGCCCGATCATGCGGGCCGTTATGATATTGCCGCGGCCAACATTGTGGCGGACACTGTCATTGGTTTGGCGGACTTTGTTCCCTCATGCCTACGCAAGGGCGGTGTATTTATTGCCTCTGGCGTGATCCGTGAGCGGCTGGACGACGTCGCCGCCGCACTAACGGAAAAGGGTCTGATGCCAGTTGATACACTGGCCCAAGAGGATTGGTTTTGCCTGGTGACGCGCTATGCCTAAATATTTCGCACGCGCAGACAGCATTGGCGATAAAAGCGTTCTCATAACAGGGGAGAACGCGACGCATTTAATTCACAGTCTGCGGGCGCGGCCCGGCGAAAGCGTGATTGTCTGCGACGGCGCGGGAACGGATTACCATTGCCGGATCAGCGAGATCTCCGCGCGGGATGGCCGAGTGGTTTTGTCCATACTGCAGACAGCGCCGGCGGATACGGAGCCTGAGACGCGGATTACGCTATATCAAGCCCTGAGCGGCAAAATGGAAATCGTGATTCAAAAATGCGTGGAGATGGGTGTCTGGGAAATCATTCCTGTGATGACAGATTATACCGCAACGGTATGGTCGGAGGGAAAACACCGGCGCTATGAAAAAATCACAGAGGCGGCGGCGAAGCAATCCATGCGGGGGATCATTCCGCGGGTCGCGCCGGTTCTGGGATTGCAGGACGCGCTGGCGGACAGCACGCGCCTGGCGCTGGCGCTAGCGGCTTATGAAAATGAAAAAAAGCTGGATCTGAAAACTTTTCTCCGCGCGGGAAAAGCGGCAGTCCGCCCCAAATCCATCGGGGTATTTGTTGGGCCAGAGGGCGGTTTTTCTCCCCGGGAAGCCGCGCTGCTTCAAGCTACGGACATTGCCACTGTTTCTCTCGGCAAACGGATTTTACGGACGGAAACAGCGGGACTGGCGGTATTGACAGCCATTATGTACGAATTTGACGAATTGGGGGTAGACGGCAATGGATAAAATTAAGGTTTTTGTGGTGGATGATTCAGTGGTGGCGCGAAACATGCTCATCCGAACCCTCGCGGACGCGGACGATATAGAGGTGGCTGGCGAGGCGGGCAGCGCCCAGGGCAGCGTCATTATGCTCGAAGAAGTGAAGCCCGACGTCATTTTGCTGGAAGCGTCCATCGGCGGCATGAATCTCAACGACGTAGTCAAAGAAATCAAAAATATCAACCTGCATGTGAAGATTATCCTGTGCATAGACGCCATTCATTCGGAAAAAGCCATGATGGCCACGGAGTTCGGCGCTGATGATTTTGTACGGAAGCCGTACAATAAACAGAATGTTCTCCGCGCCGTCAGAAGCGCGTGCGGCAGATGAGCATTTATTTTGACAACGCCGCGACTACCGCTGTTTCCAGCGCCGTGGCCGCGAAAATCCTGGACGTGATGACGAACGAATACGGCAACCCTTCGTCTGTGCACCGCATGGGCGCCCGGGCGGAACGGGAAATTCAACTGGCAACAGAAAAACTGGCGGAAATGCTGATCGTCCGTCCAGAAGAAATGGTATATACTTCCGGCGGAACGGAAGCCAACAACTTAGCGGTGCTGGGTGCGGCGAGAGCTTACGGGCGGGAAGGCCGCCATATCATTACCAGTACGGCGGAACATCCGTCCGTGGAACAGGCCATGAAAACGCTGGAACAGGAAAATTTTGACGTGACCCGGCTGCCTGTGAACGAGCAAGGCTTTCTCACGGCAGAGGACGTTTTGGGAGCGCTGCGCGGCGACACCATTTTGGTAAGCCTCATACATGTCAATAATGAAACGGGAAGCGTGCTGGACATTTTGGATATTGCCCGGCGGGTCAAAAAAGTAAATCCCCGCGTGCTGATTCATACGGATGGCGTGCAGAGTTTTTGCAAGTGTCCGCTGGACTTAGGGGACATTGATCTGTATTCCATGAGCGGCCATAAAATACACGGCCCCAAAGGCGTCGGCGCACTCCGCGTCAAAAAAGGAACCAAGCTGAAGCCGCTGCTGTTTGGCGGCGGGCAGCAGCGGAATTTGCGTCCCGGTACAGAAAACACGCCTGGAATTTTGGGTATGATCGAGGCGGCGGGCGAGTGCCTGAAAAACAGCCCGGCGGCCTTCGCCCGCGTGACCGAAATGAAAACCATTTTATCCGCGCTGGCGGATGAGATGGACGGCGTAGCGGTAAACGGAAGGCTGGACAGCCGCAGGACGTCTCCCTATATATTAAATATGAGTTTTTTGGGCGTCAAAGGAGAAACGCTGGTACACGCGCTAGCGGGCGAGAATATTTTTGTCTCCACAGGCGCAGCCTGCCGTTCCCGGCACGACAGTCACAACGGCTTAAAGCCGCTTGGCTTACAGCCCCTTGGCCTAAGCCCGGAACGGATTGAGTCCGCTGTGCGGTTCAGTTTCTCAGGCGATAATACGCTGGAAGAAGCGCAAATCTGTAAAGAGGCCGTGAGCAGACTCGCGCGTCAGCTGAGAGCGGCGGTCGGGCGGCGCCTTTTACATATTCACAGCGGCGCGATGTGATCCATTGATGAGGGGTGCGTATGCACCCCCTTTGTTTTAAGTTCATAACCTTGATAACCTTGCAAATAATCAGCGCTCAAGCGCCGATTATTTTTTTTACGGATCTCTATACGCAGGTATCTTAACCTGTTAACAGTGGAAAGATAGCTGTTGACAGTGGAAAGATATCTACGAGTGAGGTGCGAGTATGACTTTTAACGATATATTGGCTAAATATCGTGTTATAGCGTTTTCCGAGCGTGACAAAGGGACTCGTTTCGAGCGTCTGATGCGGGCTTATTTGATGACCGATCCCAAATATACGCCTACGTTTAAAAGCGTCTGGCTGTGGGAGGATTTTTTTGCCCGTGAGGAACTCGGCGGCACAGACACAGGCATCGATCTCGTAGCTGAAACATTTGATGGCGGCTTTTGGGCAATCCAATGCAAATGTTACAACGAAAACACGGCGATTGATAAACCTGATGTGGATACATTCCTGTCAACGTCTGGCCGAAAATTTCGGTCACTTGATGGGCAGCAATCAGCGTTCTCCTTTCGTTTGTGGATCTCCACAACTGCTCACTGGACTGCCAACGCGGAAAATACTTTGCTTGGTCAGAGTGTACCTATCACGCGCATTAATATCAGTGATCTACAAAACGCTCCTGTAGACTGGGACAGATTAGAACG
>JAITPB010000009.1 GCA_031289625.1 Clostridiales bacterium
ACGCTTCGATTGTAGGCCAGCAAATGCTCCTCGCTGTCCACATCCGTGCCAAACCAGCAGGGATACCGAAACGGCGGCGATGCGACGCGCAGATGTATTTCACGCGCGCCCGCGTCCCTCAACAGCCGCATGGTCGCCGCGGTGGTGGTTCCGCGCACAACGCTGTCTTCCACGACAATGACGCGTTTGCCGGCGATGGCGGATTTTAAGACGTTCAGTTTGATTTTGACGTCGTGGTCGCGGCTGTTTTGGCCAGGCTGAATAAATGTGCGGCCAATATATTTGTTCTTGATAAAGCCGACGCTGTAGGGAATGCCGCTCTGCCTCGCGTAGCCCAGCGCGGCGTCCAGCCCGGAATCCGGCACGCCAATCACCACGTCCGCCTGTGCGGGATACTCCAGCGCGAGAAAAGTGCCGGCGCGCAGACGGGCCTGGTATACGCTGGAACCGTCCAGGCAAGAGTCTGGACGGGCGAAATAAATAAACTCAAAGACGCAAAGGGAAGCCGTCTCCCGGCAATGGGACGTATCGCTGACGAGGCCGTTCTCGCCGATGGTGACGACTTCGCCGGGCCGGATATCCCGGATAAATTCCGCGCCGATAATATCCAGCGCGCAACTTTCACTGGCGATCGCCCAAGCACTGCCGCGCTTGCCCAGACAGAGCGGGCGGAAGCCGTTTGGATCGCGCGCGCCGATGAGTTTACGCGGACTCATGAGGCCAATAGAGAACGCGCCTTTCAGCCGATCCATGGCGAGGCTGACGGCGGCCTCTATGGAATCCGTTTCCAAACGCGCGCCGGTGATGACGTAGGCAATGGCTTCGGTATCCGCAGTCGTATGAAAAATCGCGCCGCGCAGTTCCAGCTCCTCCCGCAGTTCGGACGCGTTGGTGATGTTGCCGTTATGTGCAAGCGCCATGCCGCCTTTGCCATGCTGGACGACCAGCGGCTGGGCGTTGGCCCGGCTGGCGCCGCCGGTGGTGCCGTAGCGGCAGTGCCCCAGCGCCATGCGGGGCCGATCGCCTTCCCCGGCAATTTTTTTGAATTGATCCGGGGTCAATACATCCCGCACCAGACCCAAATCGCGATAGCCCGTAATGAGGCCGTCATGGCAGACGGCTATGCCGCAGCTTTCCTGGCCCCGGTGCTGCAAGGCGTACAGCGCGTAATAGGCGTCCGCGGCAACATCGCTGTTTTCATCCCCGTATATGCCAAAGACGCCGCACGCTTCTCGTGGCTTATCCTTCAACACGTTCAAAAATTCTCCTGTAGATTTCCTGATAAGCGCCTTCCACGCCGCCCATATCGCGGCGGAATCGATCCTTATCCAGCTTTTCGCCTGTCTTGCTGTCCCAAAAGCGGCAGGTGTCCGGCGAAATTTCATCCGCCAGCAGAAGGGAACCGCCGGGCAGGCGGCCAAATTCCAATTTAAAATCGACCAATTCTACGCCGAAGCCTTTCAGGTATCCGGTCAGTATTTCGTTGATCCGCAGCGCGGATCGCGCGATAAACGAGACTTCCTCCGGCGACGCCCAGCCCATCGCCGCGATATGGTATTCGTTGACCATGGGATCGCCCAGCGCGTCACTTTTATAACAGAATTCCAGGACGGGCCGGGACATCTGGAAGCCTTCGGTTAGGCCGAGGCGCTTTGCCAAGCTTCCGGCCGCGATGTTTCGCGCGATCACTTCCAGCGGCACAATCTCCACTTTTTTCACCAAGGTTTCCCTGTCGTTCAGTTCCTGTGCATAATGCGTCGCCACGCCCGATTTTTCCAGCAGCGTCATGAAATGATTTGTGAGGCGGTTGTTGATCGCGCCTTTGCCGGGAATCGATCCTTTTTTGGCGCCGTCAAGCGCTGTGGCGTCGTCTTTGTACTCCACGACGCACAGCGCGGGGTCCTCCGCCGCGTAGACTTTTTTGGCCTTTCCTTCGTAAAGCAGATCCCGTCTTTTGGACAATATCTCATCCTCCCGTAAAAATATATAGAATGAATATTTTTAATACTTTGTCTGCAGAGCCGCGTCGTTATCCAAAACGCTCTGTTTCATCCGTGTCCGTGATAATTCCAAAGCGCGCGCAATCTCCGGATCGCCGGCCGCCAAAATCTGCGCCGCCAAGATGGCCGCGTTGAGCGCACCGTCAATGGAGACGGCGGCCACAGGTATGCCAGGCGGCATCTGCGCGGTAGATAAAAGCGCGTCCAGGCCGTCCAGCGCGTCGCTTTTCAGCGGCACGCCGATGACCGGAAGGATGGTGTGCGCTGCGCAGAATCCGGCCAAATGCGCGGCCTTACCCGCCCCCGCGATGATCACGCCGAAGCCTTCATCCGATGCGCGCCGGGCAAACTCTGTCACAAGTTCCGGCGTGCGGTGTGCGCTCATGATATGACATTCCACGGTCACGCCCAATTTTTTAAGTTCCGCCACGGCGCGCTCCATGACGGGAAAGTCGCTGGCGCTGCCCATCAGCACCGCTGCTTTTTTGGCCATGTCTCTCTCCCTTACTGTCTAGGATGTAAACGCAACGCCTCGTTTTTCTAATTCGGCCATCACATCTCCGCGGTATTCGGAATCCAATTCCACAACCTCCATCGCTTCTGTAACGGAGCAATGCCATCTGATAATACTATTGACCGCATCGCGAACGCCTTTTATGTTTATGCCTTTCTCAATGCCTTCCTCGCGGCCTTTCTCAATGCCTTTTTCAATGCCTTCCTCGCGGCCTTTTTCAATGCCTTCCTCGCGGCCTTCCTCAATGCCTTCCGCTTTTGCCTGATCAATCGCGCTCATTCCCTCTGTCCACATGGCGTACACCCTGCGGACTTGCAAATCTGAGCTGATTTGCTCATATCGGCCGGCATATTGCTTAAAGCCTGTATCTTTCTCCGCAAACTCACTTAACGCGTCACTCATCTTGATTACCTCGCCTAAAGACTTATTCTCATTTTCAGCCTTACACAAAGCCCACAGCCAGTAATGCAACACCGGAGTGTCTTTACGATACGGCTTATTTTCCAAATGTGGAAGCGCATGCCTTACGAATTTCTTGAGTTCAATATTGTGGATAGATATTTTGCTGCTGGCGCGTTCAATTGTCTCGTCTTTCGCAGGCTTCCGGTATGTCAGATCAACGGGCTGGTGAAAATCATCATGCTTTTTGCGCAAGTTGAAATGCAGCAAGTTTATTACAATGACGCGTGGAATATTTGCGAGGACGTTTTCCATGGTATCGCCGCGCCGGGCGTTATCGTCCATAAACCTTCCAGCGTAGAGGATGCCTCTGTCGTTC
This sequence comes from Clostridiales bacterium, assembly GCA_031289625.1. GTDB lineage: Bacteria > Bacillota > Clostridia > Lachnospirales > WQUN01 > JAITPB01. Next base: position 3,293 of record JAITPB010000009.1, read on the forward strand.
ATATTCATATACCTGTTTT
>JAITPB010000011.1 GCA_031289625.1 Clostridiales bacterium
CACAGCCAGAGCCAGCGCGCCGCCGCTGCCGCCCTCCCCGATGAACACGGAGACGATGGGCGTCTTCAGCGTCATCATTTCCATCAGATTTTCCGCGATGGCTTGCCCCTGGCCCCGTTCCTCCGCGCCAACTCCGCAAAACGCGCCGGGCGTGTCAATCAAACAAATGACGGGCCGGTGAAATTTTTCCGCCAGCTTCATTTGCCGCAATGCCTTTCGGTAGCCTTCCGGGCCGGCGGCTCCGCTGTTGCGCAGGGCGCGTTCCTTTACGTTATGCCCTTTTTCGATACCAATCACCGTAACGGCGCGCTTTTCCAGCCAGGCGATCCCCGCCGTCACCGCTTTGTCGTCGCAAAACCTTCGATCGCCGTGCATTTCCAGAAAACCGTCGAGTATTTTAGCGACAAAGTCCAGAGAAGTCAGCCGCCCTTTGCTCCGGGCCAGCGCAACTTTATCATAGGCGATCATATTTTTTCACCGGCCTTTCGCAGTGTGCAGTTTCAAAATCCGCGCCAGCATATTCTTTTGCCTTTTTCGCTCCACGATATCGTCCAGAAAACCCTTTTCCAGCAAAAACTCCGCCCGCTGAAAGTTTTCCGGCAGCTTTTTGTGGATGGTCTGCTCGATCACCCGCGGCCCCGCGAAACCGATCAGCGCGAAAGGCTCCGCCAGAATAATATCCGCCTCCATCGCGAAACTGGCCGTCACGCCGCCCGTGGTGGGATCCGTTAAAACGCAGACATATAAGAAGCCCGCGTCGCTGTGCCGCTTGACGGCGCCGCTCGTTTTGGCCATTTGCATGAGCGACAGAATCCCCTCTTGCATCCGCGCGCCGCCCGAAACGGTAAAACCCGTCACAGGCAGAGCTTTATCCTGCGCGGATTCAAACAGACGCGTGATTTTTTCACCCACCACGGAACCCATACTGCCCATCATAAAATAGGGTTCCATCACAAAAATCCCCGTTTCCGCGCCGCAGATCCGACCAAACCCCGTAACCACGCCGTCCACTTCGGAACTTTCCAGGCCGGCGTTTTCCAATTTTCGATCATAGCCGGGAAAGTCCAGCACATTCACGGAGACTAGCTCCTTGTCTGTCTCTTGAAACGTCCCCTTGTCGCAAATCCAGTTCAGCCGCTGCCGGGCGCTGATTTTAAAATGATGGCCGCAGTTGGGGCAGACATTCATCTGATCCAGCAAATCCCCAGTCGGGAGGGTCTTGCCGCACCTTGGGCAGTCTACCGTCAATTCTTCCGGCATTTCCTGCGGAACGGGGCCGCTGACCCACCGGGTAAGCCCTTCCAAGGGATTTTTGGGTTTTTTGAATTTCATACATCACCGCTCCAGCAAATCGGCCGTATAGACGCCGTCTTTAAATTCCTTGCGTTCCAATATTTCCATTTGATATTCCGCCGTATGCTCAACACCTTCAATGGTCAGTTCACATAATGCCGCTTTCATTTTTCGGACGGCCTCGTCGCGGGTTTTGGCGCTGACGATGAGCTTGCCGATCATAGAGTCATAAAAGTGCGGTATGGTGTAACCATGATAAATCGCCGTGTCAAACCGCACCCACGGCCCCCCCGGCACGTGCAACATATGAATTTTGCCGCTGGAGGGCCTGAAATCCTGATGCGGGTTTTCCGCGTTGATGCGGCATTCCATCGCATGGCCGGATAAGACGACGTCTTCTTGCGTGAAATCCAGCGGCATACCCGAAGCGATCCGTATCTGCCATTTTACTAAATCCACGCCGGATCGCATTTCTGTCACAGGATGCTCGACTTGCAAGCGCGTGTTCATTTCCATAAAATAAAAATTTCCGCTCTGATCCACGAGATACTCTACGGTTCCCGCGCCGCAGTAACGCACGGCGGCGGCGGCTTTAAAAGAAGCTTCTATCATGCGCTGGCGCTGGGCGTCCGACAGAAACACCGCAGGGCTTTCTTCCAGCAGTTTCTGTTTTTTGCGTTGCACAGAGCAGTCCCGCTCGCCCAGGCAGACCATGCGCCCGTTTTGATCCGCCAATATCTGCGTTTCAATGTGTTTGACCGGCTTTAAATATTTTTCCAGATAAAGGCCGCCGTCGCCGAAGGATTGCACCGCTTCCCGAGAGGCCGCCTGAAACTGGCGTTCGAGGTTCTCCGGCTCTGTAACCAGCCGGATGCCTTTGCCGCCACCACCCGCCCTGGCTTTAATCAGCACAGGAAATCCGATTTTTTCCGCCTCTGCCTTTGCCTGCTCCGCGTCCGCCAGCAATTCCGATCCAGGGATCACAGTCACGCCCGCGTCCCGCATCGTTTTCCGCGCTGCGTCTTTATCACCCATGGCGGAGATAACCCGCGCGTCTGGCCCGATGAAAGCGATCCCGTGTTCTTCGCACAGCGCGGCGAAGCGGGCGTTTTCCGACAGAAAGCCATAGCCGGGATGGATGGCTTCCGCTTTGGATAACAGGGCGGTGGTGATGATGTTGTTTATATGAAGATAACTGTCCTTGGGCAAAGCGCCGCCCACACAGTAGCTTTCATCTGCGAGGCTCACATGCAGGGCTTCCCGATCCGCTTCGGAAAAGACCGCGACTGACTCCACGCCCATTTCCTTGCAGGCCCGTATGATCCGTACAGCGATCTCGCCGCGGTTGGCAATCAGAATTTTGGAAAACATGTCATTCCTCTTTTACGGCCGCAAAAGACAGTTCACCGCTCACGCAGAGTTCCTTTCCGACGAATCCATTGCCCTTGATAAAATAAAACGAGTCCTTTTGCTGAACCAATTCCGTTTGAAACTCAATTGTGTCGCCGGGCTTCACTTTTTGCTTGAATTTGACACGCTTGAGGCCTGTAAGATATGGAGTCCATTTTTCCTGGAGGGAAATGCCCTTGATTAAAAGGCAGGCGGACTGCCCCATCATTTCACACAGAATTACGCCGGGAACCACCGGATTGCCAGGAAAATGCCCTTGCAGGAAAAACTCGTCTCCGCGAACCGTATAGCGCCCCACGGAAACCCCATCGCGCAGTTCCGCCCCATCAATCAAAAGCATGTGCCCGCGATGGGGCAATATGTTCTGTACGTCTTCCCGATTCATCTCGTTATCACTCCGTCCCCGGCCATTTTAAACAGAACCTGGCCGAACTCGGCGATGTCGCCGTTATTCAGGCAAATGTCCACAATTTCCCCGTCCTGTTCCGCCGCGATTTCATTCATCAGTTTCATCGCTTCAATGATGCAAAGGATATCCCCTTTTTTGACCTGACCGCCAACGGTCACAAACGCCGGGCTGTCCGGCGAAGGCGCAATGTAAAACACACCCACGATGGGCGACCGGACTTCTGTCAGACGGTTAAAATCCACCGGAGAGCCTGACCGCGCCTCGGGAAAATATTGTAAAGGTTCCGAAGCAGTCGCGGCGGAAGCAAACGGATTAGCGGCCGTTGTTACAGGGACGATGGTTCCCGGCGTTTTTTCCAGAATAATTTCGCCGTCACGCGCTTCGAGACGCGTCAAACCAAATTGGCGCATGATCTCCGCCAGCGCCGCCACCGTGTTCGTGTCTATCATAATTTCGCCTCACAGCGCGTAAACAAAACGCCGGCATTGTGCCCGCCAAAGCCCATGGACAAAGACATGGCTTTATTGACGGGACGTTCCCGCGCGGTATTCGCGGCGTAATCCAAATCGCAGTCCGGGTCGGGTTCCAGCAATCCAATGGTCGGGGGAATGACGCCGGTTTCCAAAGTTTTGATGGCGGCAATTGCCTCCACAGCGCCCGCCGCGCCCAACATATGGCCTGTCATGGACTTGGTAGAGCTGATGACTGCCTGATACGCCGCGTCCCCCAGCGCCATTTTGATGGCGACTGTCTCCGTTTTGTCGTTGAGCGGCGTTCCCGTGCCATGCGCGTTGATGTACAGAAGTTCATCCGGAACCAGTCCAGCCTCCCGCAGGGCCAGCGCAATCGGCCTCGATGCCGCTACCGCGTCAGGATGCGGCGCGGTCACATGATACGCGTCACAGGTATTCGCATACCCGGCCACCTCGCAGTAAATCCGCGCCCCGCGCCGGACGGCGTGCTCATACTCTTCCAGTACGAGAGCGCCTGCGCCCTCGCCCAACGCAAAGCCTTCCCGCCGCCGGTCAAAGGGAAGGGAACAGGCGTCTACATCGTTTGAAGGGGAAAGCGCCAGGCAATTGATAAAGCCGCCCAGGCAGAGCGGGTTGATCGCCGCCTCCGCGCCGCCCGCGATAATCACGTCCGCGTGCCCGTGCTGAATCGTCCGGAAAGCCTCTCCAATGGAATGCGTGGCGGTGGCGCAAGCGGAGACCACAGGCAGGTTCGGCCCCTGCGCGTTATAGCGGATGGCGATGAGTGCGGATGCGATGTTGCCGATCATCATGGGGATAAAATGCGGGGAAATTTTGGTGGGGCCCTTGGTGAGAAGAACTTCCGTTTGCTTCATGAACGTAGCCATGCCGCCGATGCCGGAGCCGATATAGACGCCCAGCCGGTCCGGCGCTGCCTCCGCCTTGCCCAGCCCGCTGTCTTCCATCGCCTGGCTGGCTGCGGCGAGGGCATACTGCGCGTATAAATCCGTTTTGCGCAGATCACTTTTATTCAAATATTTTTCCGGCTCAAAACCTTTTACTTCCGCGGCGATCCGCGTCTTCAGGACACTCGCGTCGAACTTCGTGATCGGCGCGAACCCGTGCCGGCCATGGATCAGGCTGTCCCACAGAGACGCCGTGTCATTGCCCACAGGCGTGACGCAACCCAAGCCCGTCACCACCACTCTCATATGCACATGCCTCCATCCACGCGGATCACTTCTCCCGTAATGTAGGCGGCGGCGTCAGACGCCAAAAAAGCCGCCAGCGCGGCGACCTCTTCCGGCTGTCCGATTCTTTTCAAAGGGATGCCCGCCTTTAGCGCCTCCGCCGCGTTTTGATCTGATTTTTCCAAATTGGCCGTCATATCGGTTGCAATCAGCCCCGGCGCGATGGCGTTTACCGTGACGCGCCGGGACGCCAATTCTTTTGCGAGGGTTTTGGTCAGCCCGATGAGCCCGGCTTTGGAAGCCGAATAATTGGCCTGGCCGGGATTGCCCGTCAGGCCGCTGACCGAGGAGATATTGATGATCCGGCCCGCAGGGGATTTTAGGAGGGCCCGCGACAAATGTCTGGAAAAATTAAACGCGCCTTTTAGATTTGTGTCCAGCACCGCGTCATAGTCTGCCTCGCTCATTTTCAGAATCAGGCTGTCGCGGACGATGCCGGCGTTGTTGATTAAAATATCCACGCGGCCAAAATCTTCCATGATTTGGCCGCAGGTATCCCGCGCCCAAGCAAAGTCCGCCACGTCGCACAAATACGCTTTCGCCCTGCGGCCATAGGACGTGACCTCCGCAATCACTTTCTCCGCGGCCACCTGTTCAGGTGATAGCTGTTCAGGTGACACCTGCTTCGCCGCGGCAAAATATATCAAAGCGGCGTCCGCGCCTTCCCGCGCCAAATGAAGCGCGATGGCCCGGCCAATGCCCCGGGACGCGCCGGTGACAACCGCCGTCCTGTCAGTCAGCATACACAACTCTCCAAACATCCGAATATCCACTCACGCTGACGTTTGGATCGATCTTCCGGATCAGCCCCGTCAGCGTTGAGCCGGGGCCGATTTCGATAAAAGAATCGAACCCGTCCGCAATCATATTCTCAATGGTTTTCTGCCACAGCACCGGACTGTGTACCTGCCGCGCCAGCAAATATTTTGGATTTTCATACATGCCGCCTGTCGTATTGGCGTACAGGGGCATCCGCGCGATCTCAAAAATTTCGCCGCGCAGATATTCCGCAATTCTCCAGCTGGCTTCGTCCATCAGCGGGCTGTGAAACGCGCCGCTGACTGCCAGCCTTATCGCCTTGCCACCCCGCGCAGCGGTTTCTTTTTGCAGACTGTCATAAGAACTTTCCGCACAGGCGGCGACTGTCTGCCCTGGACAATTATAATTGGCGGGATAAACCTGAGGCAGGCGGCTGCAAAGATCATTCACCGCTTCGACGGAAAGCCGCAGGATCGCAAACATCCCGCCTCTTTCGCGTTCAGCGCAGACTTGCATAGCTTCCGCGCGAAAACGGACAAAGCGCAGCGCCTGTTCCAGGCTCATCAGCCCTGCGAAGGCAATCGCCGGTATCTCGCCCAGGGAAAACCCCGCCGCGCCATCCGCTTCGATTCCCTGTTCCGTCAGCACGGCCGCGCAAGCCATCTCCATGGTAAACAGGCAAGGCTGCGCGTGTATGGTTTTGTTCAGCTCTTCCGCCGGCCCTTCAAAACACAACCGCTTGATGCCGTCTCCAGCTATGTCAAAAATCCGGCGCGCACTTTCAAAGTGATCGTACAAATCCTTGCCCATGCCGGGCGTCTGAGAGTCCTGCCCGGCGAACACAAAGGCCGTCTTTCCCATACGCATCGTCCCTATCTTATGAATTGGATCCGATTGGATCGTATTGGATGCTATCGCGAGCGGTTTGCAGAACCCGCTCCGCTTCTTCGAACATTTCCGCCAGAATTTCCCGCGCGGTCTGCTCGCGCGTCACCAGCCCCGCCGCCTGGCCAGCCAAAAAACAGCCGTTTTGCTCGTCGCCTTCTACGGCGGCCAGCCTCAAAGCGCCTTCCGCATATTTTTCCAGCGCCTCGTTCGTTATGGAACTGTCGTATTCTTTTTCAAACAGTGTCCGCGAAAAAGGCGTCTTGAGGGAACGCACGGGATGACCCAGGCGCTTGCCCGTGAGCATTGTGTCAATGTCTTTGGCTTTCAGCACTTTATTTTTATAATTTTGGTGTACGCCGCATTCTTTTGCCGTCAAAAAGCGCGTGCCAACCTGCACGCCTACAGCGCCGAGCATAAACGCCGCCGCGATGCCCCGGCCATCGGCGATGCCGCCCGCCGCCAGCACGGGTATCCGGACAGCGCCGCAAACCTGCGGAACCAGCGTCATGGTGGTCAAATCGCCTACGTGTCCGCCGCTTTCGCCGCCTTCCGCGATGACGGCGGCCGCGCCGACCCGTTCCATCCGTTTGGCGATGCCGGTAGAAGGCACAACCGGTATTACTTTGACGCCGTTTTCCAGCCAAGCCTGCATGTAACCCGCGGGATTGCCTGCCCCTGTGGTGACGACAGGCACTTTTTCCGCTGCCGTTACGCGCGCGATTTCCTCCGCGTAAGGGCTCATCATCATGACGTTGACGCCAAAAGGCTTATTTGTTTTCGCGCGCGCGATCCGAATCTGCTCGCGCACGAACTCCGCCGCGGCGTTTCCCGCCGCGATAATGCCGAGCCCGCCCGCTTCAGACACGGCGGCGGCCAGCGTCGCGTCCGATATCCAGGCCATAGCGCCTTGAAACATCGGATAGGCGATACCCAGCAATTCACACAGGGAGGTCCGTATCATTGTTATTCCGCCTTTTCAATCGCAGACATCAAATCGGCGACCGCTTTTATTCCTTTCGCCATTTCGATGGTCACACTGAATTTTTCTTCCACCATCATCACGAGCTCCACGGTATCCAGCGAATCCAATGAGAGGCTTTCAAACGTCGTTTCTTCTGTGACTTCCAGATCGTCAGCGCTTTTGTACTCCCGTAAAATTTCCGTAATGCCCTGCAGCATTTTATTGTGGCTCATGGCTTCCTCCCATCTTGATCTTGCATCGATCTTGCTTTATATGAACCGCTCACAAATATAACCGCGCTATGATTCCCAGTACCATACGCAGGTTCCTGTGGTCATGCCCGCGCCAAAAGCGGACATCAGAAGAATATCCCCTTCGGCGACCTTTCCAGCCTCTAGCATTTCGTTGAGCAAAATAGGTATCGCCGCCGAAGACATGTTGCCGTGCCGTTCGATGTTCGTCGGGAATTTGTCCGCCGACAGCTTGAGTTTTTGCCGGGCGCTTTCAATAATCCGGAGATTGGCCTGGTGCAGAAGATACAAATGGACATCTTCCGGCGCGAGACTGAGCGCGGCCAGCGCCAGCCCAACTTCTTTCTCAATGGACTGCACGGCAAATTTAAAAACTTCCTGCCCCGACATACGAATAAATTTATCTTCCTGCGGGACGTCCGGCTGAAAGGGGCTGTTGCCTCGGGGCGCTCGCATTTTCAATGGCGCAGTGTTTCCCGCAGCCGTCAGATGCATATAGCGCAGCGCGCCGCCGCAGCTGACCGCAACGGCACCAGCGCCGTCCCCAAACAGCGGACAGATGGATCGGTCAGTCCAATCGACGTGCTTGGACATTTCTTCACACGCGAGTATCAAAATGTTTTCCGCCTTGCCAGCGGCCATGAACGCGTCCGCCGCTTCCAGCGCGTAGATAAACCCGGAGCAGGCGGCGTTCACATCAAAAGCCGGGCAGACGGCGCCCAGCCTTTCCGCCACGCGGCAGGCCAAAGAAGGCGTAATATAATCCCCGCTGATGGTCGCGGCTATCAGCAAATCCATATCCTTCGCAGTCCATCCGGCGTTGCGCAGCGCCTGCCGCCCAGCGGCCTCCGCCAGATCCGTCAGGCTTTCTTCTACACAGACATACCGGGTTTGAATGCCCGTATGGCTGACGATCCATTCGTCGCTTGTATCCAGAAAAGCGGCCAATTCGCTGTTGTATACGCGTCTTGCGGGCAGGCCGGCGCCTGTTCCCAAAATTTTCATGGTTCCCCTCCGCCTTTGCGCTGAAATACTGTGCCGCCAAGTATCGTATCAGCGGCGCTTCAAATTTTATAGCCGGAATAAAAATATGTCAAGCAATTGCCGGAAAATCAAAGAAAATAAAAGCCCCGGCCTCGTATCGTCGCGTGGGGCCGGGGCTTTTATTTTAGATCCATTCTCCAAATTTTTTCATGTAGATCGCCTTAGCCGCTTGCATGGTCAGAACATACGCCAGTAGTATGCCCAGCACCCACGGCAGATACACCAACGGCATATGCGCCATTTCCAAAGAATCGCCGATGAATGTGTACGGCAGGACAATGCCTACGATGGAGACGACCACCGTCGAAAGAAGCAGAGGCAGAGACGCCCGGCTTTCCACAAACGGGATCTTGGTCGTCCGAATCAAATGCACGATGAGCGTCTGTGTCAGCAGGCCGACGATAAACCAGCCCGTCTGAAAAAAGTGGGCGGTTTCATCGCTGTTGTACTGAAACACAAAAAACAAAATGATAAACGTGGCGATATCAAAGAGCGAAGAAATCGGCCCGATGAAATACATAAATTTAGCAATGCCCTTTGCGTTCCATTTCTGCGGCTGGCGCAAATATTCGTTGTCCATCCGATCCAGCGGGATGGCGATCTGCGAAAAATCATACAGCAGGTTCTGCGCCAGAATCTGTATGGGCAGCATTGGCAGAAACGGCAAAAAAATACTGGCCGCCAGCACGCTGAACATATTGCCGAAATTGCCGCTGGCCGCCATCTTGATATATTTGACAATGTTTCCAAAAGTCCGGCGGCCTTCCAGCACCCCTTCCTCTAGAACCATCAAACTTTTTTCCAGTAAAATAATGTCCGCGCTTTCTTTCGCGATGTCTACGCCAGAGTCCACGGATATGCCGACGTCGGACTGATGCAGGGCCGGCGCGTCGTTGATGCCGTCGCCCATATACCCCACGGTGTGCCCGTCTTCCTGCAGCAGACGCACCACCCGGGATTTCTGCGAAGGCGAGAGCTTCGCAAAGAGATTGACTTTCGCGATGCGTTTTTTGAGCTCCTCATCCGTCTGCTTGTCTATGTCTTCGCCGGACATGACGTCCGTGACGTCCAGCCCGACTTGTTTGCAGACGGACACAGCCACTTTCCCGTTGTCTCCCGTTAGGACGATAACCCTGACGCCGTGGCTGTCCAGCGCTTGAATCGCTTCTTTCGTAGATTCCTTGGGCGGATCCAGAAACGCCACAAAGCCGTTGAGCACCATGTCTTTTTCGTCATTCACGCTGAACACGCCGACGTCGCTGACATGATTCTTCTGCGCCACGGCGATGGCCCTCAAGCCTTGCTCGTTTAAGCCGTCCGAAATCTTTAGGATTTCATGGCGCAGTTCCGGCGTAATGGGAACCGCATTTCCGTTTTGCAGCGCAAAGCCGCAGATATTCAGCATTTCCTCAATGGCGCCTTTGGTCAGAAGCTTGCGCTTGCCTTTTGAATCTTCTATGACGACGGACATGCGCCGCCGGTTAAAATCAAAAGGGATTTCGTCCAGCTTGGTGTATTCATTGTCCCATTCTTTGTAGCCTTCTTTTTTGGCTCTGGCAATAATGGCTAAATCCATCAAATTTTTCATGCCAGTTTGGAAATAACTGTTGAGATAAGCGTTGCGCAAAACGCGCATATCGTCGTGGCCGTGAATGTCCAAATATTTTTCCAGAATGATTTTGTCCTGCGTAAGGGTTCCTGTTTTATCGGTGCACAGCACATCCATAGCGCCAAAGCTCTGAATAGAACTCAGGTTCTTGACAATGGTCTTGCGATTGGCCATGTACAGGGCGCCTTTCGCCAGCGTACTGGTCATAATCATGGGAAGAAGTTCCGGCGTGATGCCGACCGCCACGGACAGAGCGAACAGCAGGCCGTTCACCCAATCGTTTTTGGTCACGCCGTTGATGACGAAGATAACCGGCGCCATCACGAGCATGAGCCGCAGAAGCAAATTGCTGACGTCGCCCACGCCTTTTTCAAAGCTGGAGGTCGCGCGCCGCCCGGTCAAATCCTGCGCGATTAAACCCAAATACGTCTGATTGCCTGTGCCAATGACAATGGCCCGCGCCGAACCGCTGATGACGTTGGTACCCATGAAGCCGATGTTGGGCGCTTCAATCACAGATTTGGGCGGTTCTTTGATCTCGGCGAATTTCTCAATCGGCTCCGACTCGCCCGTTAGAGCCGCCTGGCCAATGAAGAGGTCTTTCGCCGACAGTATGCGTAAATCCGCCGGAAGCATGTCTCCCGCCGAAAGCGTGACAATATCGCCGGGGACGATCTCGGGCATGGGGATTTCATTGACAGCGCCTTCGCGCAGCACCGCCGCGTTGGAAGACACCATGGCTTTTAATTTTTTGGCGGCGCTATCTGATTTGGTTTCCTGTACAAACTGCACGACGCCCGATATACCGACCAGCGAGAGGATAATGACCACGGTGGCCCAGGATTTGTCGCCGCCTGTGGAAAAAAAAATATCGGCGAGATAAGAGACAGCCGCGACCAGCAGCAGCACGATACTGAACGGACTGGTAAAGGAAAGCAGAAACCTGACGATTATCGACTGCCGCTTGCCGTAGCTGATGACATTCTCACCTTTTTCATCCAGGAGTTCTTCCGCTTTTTCCTTGGAGAAGCCGGTTTGGTTGGTATCATACGTCATGTAAAGCTGCGCTTCGTTTAAAATGCTGGAGAGCAGAATGTCCTTTTCGAGCTGACGCTTTTGCAGCATCCTGATCTGTTCCGTTTTACTCGTATTTTTTTTGCTCCGCATAGGCAACTCCCTCCTGATTGAAGATTTTTGATCCTATTATTTCAACGCCACACGAGTATAACGCTTGCCTTCTAAAACCGCAACGATTTTATTTTGATTTTATTTTGATTTTATTTTTGATTTAATTTTTGATTTAATTTTAAAAATGCAGCCGCATAAAATCCGCCAGGCAGGAAAAATTATTAAGAAGACTGAAAAGATTTTTTTTGCGTATATAAAAAGATATAAATGAAATCGGATTCGTTAGACGAGGGGGATTACGCGATGTTTTTTTGGGATGGCACCATCATTCTGTTAATACCCGCCATGATTTTGGCGATCTACGCGCAGCACAAAGTGAGCAGCGCCTACCGGAAATACAGTTCTGTTTTCAATCGGAAAGGGCATACGGGCGCCGACGTGGCCAGGCAGCTTTTGCTGGCGTCAGGGATTCACGACGTCCAAGTGGAGCAGACGCCAGGGCAACTGAGTGATCATTACGATCCGAAAAACAAAGTTCTGCGGCTCTCGGAAGGCGTCTATACCAGCGCGTCTATCGCCGCGGTGGGGATCGCCGCGCACGAGACGGGGCACGCGGTTCAGCACAATATTGGTTACGCGCCTCTCAGCATTCGCGACAGCATTGTGCCGGCGGCTAACCTGGGTTCTAAAATGGCGACGCCGCTGATTTTTCTCGGCTTGCTGCTGTCGGCAGGCAGCGGCAGTTTAGGTTTTGCTATGATTCAAATCGGCATTGTCCTGTTCGCGCTTGTGGTCGCGTTTCAATTGGTGACGCTTCCGGTGGAGTTCAACGCGTCTGGCCGGGCCATTGAATTGCTGCGAGAGTACCATTTTCTGACAGAGGACGAAATCGGCTCCGCGAAAAAAGTCTTAAGCGCGGCGGCGATGACCTATGTGGCCGCGGCCTTGTCGGGTCTGCTCAACCTGCTGCGCCTTGTTTTAATTTCTAACAGCCGCCGCAGATAAAGAAAGCTCGGATAATTTAAATATGGAAAGCGCTCTCTTGTTTGAGGCGCTTTTTTTGTGCGTTCAATTTTATTAATTAAGGAAGAGTATTGTTGATAAATCGTATTATATGTCGAAATTTAGAGAATTTTTCTAAATAATAATAGTTTACAATAATTATATAATTGTGTAAAATAATAGACATAATATTTAGTAATATGAGGAAATTTATTTAATAGGGGAGAATTTAATAATGGCAAAAAGAATAATGGCAAAAAGAAATCTAAAAAGAAATCTGCTCGATTCCTTAGGGGATATGAAGCGTGCTGAAAATTATTCGAAAACGCTGATTGAAATAGGGTACGACCGATATTGCGGCCATCATAAAATTATTCGCTATACTGCGGATGGGTTTCCGGTTTATACTGCTTCGCAGCCGCCATTATACAGTCCGGCTTACGCTAACTCACAGGTCAACTTAATGTTCCGCTCTATTCAAAACAGGCTGCTGCCAAGCCTCTCCAGCATCGCTTTAACCGATGTCTGCAATGCTCGGTGTGAACATTGCAGTTTCTTTAACAGTATAAACGACCCCAGCAAGAACCCGTTATCGTTGGACGAATTAAAGGATTTTATCCGCCAGTCGCAAGACTTGGGTGTGTCTACTATTAATATTTTAGGCGGCGAGCCATTAATGCACCCGGAATGGCGTGAGGTCGTCGCCACTATTGATAAACGCAGAAGTTATGTCTTTATGTTTACCAACGGCTGGTTTTTAGCCGAGTCGGCCGCGGATTTAGCCGCCGCAGGCGCGGGCGGGGTCTATGTGAGTATCGACGCCAGCGATGCGGAAACGCACGATCACAAACGCGGTACCGAAGGCTTATTCGACAAAGCGCTTGAAGGTATTGCCGCCGCAAAAAAAGTGGATCTGACGGTCGGTATTTCTTGCTGTATAGATCAAGAAGGCTTTGAAGGCGGCGAGCTGGATCGCATTATTGAACTAGGGCGCCGTCAAGGCGTGCATGAGGTGCTGATTTTTGACGCTATGCCTGTGGGCAGGTTTTGTAACCGGGATGATCTATGGGGTTCGCAAACCTGGATAGATCAAATGATCGAACATGTGCGCACCTACAATGAAGATGAGAATTATCCGGGCGTACTGGTTTATGCGTACATGTCAAGTTATATGAGTATGGGCTGTCCTGGGGGCACAAGTTATCTTTATGTGAGCCCTTATGGTGAAATATGCCCTTGTGATTTTCACCATCATAAATTTGGAAACATAAGGGAAGAAAAACTAAATGTCATTTGGGACAGAATGAACCAAGAGCTGGCGCCGCATGGAAGTAATTGGAACGGATGCTGGGCCAAGCATAAAGAGTAAGATAAATACATATAGGCATATATCGACTCTGGTATTATGCCTTTTTAGATGTGGAAAGCGCTCTCTTGTTTGAGGCGCTTTTTTTATGCGTTCAATTTTATTTTCATCGACCCAAGTGTTTTCCCAAGCCCAAGCGTTATGTATGTATGAAGATTGAACACAATCCGAAAGGGGGCGTGAGGATTGACCGACGAAGAAATCGCTAAGAGGATACGCAAAAAAGACATGGCCGCGTTTGATACCATGATGGAGCAGTACAATAAGCTGCTGTGGCTTGTCATGGGGAACATATTGGAAAAAGTGGGCACACCAGAGGACATTGAGGACTGCATCAGCGACGTATATCTGAAATTACTGGAGAATCCCAAAATGTACAACGAGAAAAAAGGCAGCCTGAAATCTTTTTTAGTGCGTGTAGGGAAAAATATGGCGATTGACCGGTATCGGAAGCTGTCGCGAGGCCGTATCATTGAACTGCCTGAGCAGGTTGCTTCAGCCGGCGAGGACATACTGCAATCCCTCATTCAAAAGGAAAACGCCGAAAAAGTCCTCGAAGCGGTCAGCGCCCTCAAAGAGCCTGATCGGGAAATCATGATCAGAAGGTATTTTTTCAATGAAAAAATCAAGGTCATCTCTGAGAAAATGTTCTTGAACACGAAGGAAATTGAAAACAGGCTGTATCAAGGCAAAATGAAGCTAAAAAAGTTGATTCGGCAAGAGGAGGCTTTTAGATGAAAAACGATGATTTTATCAATGCGTTCAACGAAGAGAACGTCGATAGTTTCATGCGCTATACCGTTCCATTTTCGGAGGAACACGCGCGAAACATTAAGAATCGGTTTGTGGAAAAGGCAAAAAGAAAGCAGAAAAGATTGACAGCCGGAAAATTCGCCCTAGCTTGCGCGGCGGCGTGCGTCACGCTGTTTTCCACGCTTGTGTACGGTGGGGTTCTCGACCTGAGCCGGATATACAAAATCGTTTTTGGCGAGAACGCGCCATACGTCGAACCCTATATGAAACCGCTGGCAGCAGCCGGGATCACGGAAAGCACATATGACGGCATTGTGCTCAAACTCGTTTCCGCTGTCAACGATGAGGACGTCCTGCGTGTTTTTGCCACGCTTAGCGACACAACAGGCGACAGGCTCAGCGGAGCGATAGCATTGGACGATTGGACGATAGACCAAGGGCATATGGGCGGCATGGGCGTCGTGGATTATAACAAGGGAACAAAAACAGCCACTTTGCTGTTCACATCAAACGGCGAGAACCACACGGGCAGGGTTGCGCTTAACATAAGCCGTTTGATCGTTGGCAGCCAATTCCGTACAGGCCTGGCGGAAAACAACATCAACGCGTATGCGCTTTTGACAGAGTATGCGCCTCAGACCATGCCGCAGGAAGATGTTTTTGTAAACGGCAGCGCCTTTCAAAGCAAAGAGGGTGAGGTATTGGCCCAAAAATCTGCGCTGCTGCGGTTTGGCGAGCGTGACATCACATTTGACAATATCAACTGGGCTTCCATTTCCAATATCGGTTTTGTCGATGGCTGTCTGCATATTCAGACAAAGACATTGTCCAATGAGGAAAACGACTTAGCCGGCATCACTTTTGTGAACGCGGACAACGAAGTGATTGACGAGGGCAATTTGCATCTCAATTTTACAAATATTGAAAATAGGGTTTACCAGCAGGACGCCGCTCCATACAACCAGTATAAAGAAATAATTTACGAAGGGATCACCAACTTAGAGCAGTTGAAAGACTTATCGGTCACGATTGACGCTTGGGAACGGGGCAAGGTAATAGAGGGCGGATGGCAATTGTCCTTTGACGTCCCCCAAACCGTCGCCGCCGAATTTCCTGTAGATTGGGAAATCACTGTCAACAGCCATCCGGTCCAGATAGACCGGCTTTCACTGTCCCCATTCGGGATAACGGTGCATTTTCCAGACGATGTTGAGTCGGAGAGATTCAGCAACGATCATACAGATTTGGCGTACGCGGAGTATGTGGATGGAACGAGGATCGAATTAAATCAGGTCTCCTTCAGCCGTTTTGAAGAGGTGTCTACACTGTATTTCAGAGGCAATATCGTTGAGATGGAAAAAGTGCGGCGCATTGGAATCGGGGGTAAAGTGATCGATGTCACGCCATAAATAGAGAGAGAGCATTTGACAAAAAGCGATACCGCCGGTGGTTTGGGCGCGTGAACTACGCTGCTTGCAAGGCTCTTTTTCTTTTGCACCCTTTTTGGAGCTTTGCATCCTTTTGAAATCAAGCGGCAAGGCGACTGTAAAATTGTATCAAACTCGGCAAAATTATATCTATATAGATACACTTCATGCGCCCTTCGTACTGCGGTTACAGAGATTTTAACGCGTCAAGATTCGTTGAGCCTTGTCAAGTAAGTTTCTCCAGTTCCTCAAAAACCCTTCCCTTTAAAATTTATCAAGTAACCTTATTGTTTCGGCAGCGTTTTCGGCATAGCCGTCCGCACCGATTGTTTGAGCGAATTCGCGTGTCACGGCCCGCCCGCCAATCAGTATCAAAAAACTCTCGCGTTTTCCATCCAACCTTAACTGCTCAATGACATTTTGGATATTCCCGCGCGTCGTAGTCATCAGCGTCGATATGGCAAGAACATCTGCTTTCCATTGCACTGCAGCGTCGATGAATCTTCGGGCAGATACGTCTTTGCCCAAATCCAAAACTTTATATCCGGCGGCCTCCATGAACAGCGCGACAATGTTTTTACCTATGTCGTGTGTGTCGCCAAAAATCGTCCCCATGACGATTTTCCCTCTTGAAACAGGCTCTTTCGCCAATCCTTTTCTGAGAATCGCCGTCGCTCGCTCCGCGACGGCGGCGCAGTCCAATAAATCCGGGATAAAATATTCACTTTTTTCAAAAAAATCACCTACCTTTTCCATGCCAACGCTGATTCCACGTTCTATCGCTTTTGCGCTGTCAAAGCCTTTTGCCAGTATGGTTTCGGAGAGCTGCACGGCGGCGGTTTCGTCCGCGTCGATAATCGCCCGCGCCAAGCTCTCAAAAAGCCGTTCCGCATCACTCATGCGCCGTCCGCCGATGTTCGCAAGACAAACACGCAGTCTGTTTCGTTGGTATGGATGCATTGCCCGCCCAAGAGTACACCATGCTCAGCTTTTGCATAATCAGACAAAACTTTTTCATATTGTGCGGCTGATGGCAACCTAATCAGTTCCATATGCGCGAAGCCGTGCCGTTCCAGGCGTTCAGAGCAATACGGGCAAACATGTACCGCGCCGCCCTCGACCAAGCGGAGACCTCGGAGCATTTGGAATAGGTACGGCAGTGAGAAGAGCTTCATATCGTCCTCCGAAATGGTACGCTCGCTTGCGTAAGGATCGGCGATGGAAACGATACAGGGCAGTTTCCCGTTTATTTCCCTTGTGAGCACTTCAGTCCGCAGCGCCAGCTCCGCATGTAATTGCTGCGGTTCATTTCGCAGGCGTTTGAAAAAATTCAGCCCCTGTTCGTGGTGCGCCAAGTCGGAAAATGGCGCGAGCGCGTTCCACGCGAATTCAGCTTCCGTATGCGCTTCCGTCACGCAATATTTGGCTCTATTCATATCAAACTCCATTCTGCCGCCTGCGTTGGCGGCACAAACCGCTAACCCTCCTTTACGGCTGTGGTAAACGCCGCAATATTTTCAGACGGCGTTGATGTTGAAAGCCCGCAAGCAGGCGCCAACACGTCAATGCCTTTTGTTGTGAGATGCTTTGCCTGATTGAATATTTCATCCGCCTTGCCGAATTCCAACAGATAAGTGCTTAAATTGCCCATCGTGCGCATTTCGCCAAGCTCAGTCTTTAGCTGTTTTAGTTCCACGAACGCATCCACGCTTAAAACGTCGCCGTGCAGTTTTTGTAGTTGCGGTTTCACCATTCTGACATCGCCGCAGATATGTATGATGACAGGGACACCGATTTCATGAATCGCGTCCGTGATTTTATTCAAATAACAAACGGCATACTCATCAAAAAATTTAGGACCGAGTATTTCGCCGGTAGCCGTTGGGTCGGCGATGGAAATGACCGCCGCGCCATTATCCGCCATAAGCTTTGCGTAGCTTATAAGCTGATTCACAACATAATCAATTACTTTATGCGACGTTTCTTTCTCCCGCCGCAGTTGCTTCAAAAAGGTCATTGGATCAATCAAAGACGCGGCGGCGCTGATCGGGCCGGTTAGACTGCCGATTACGGGAACGTCGAGATGTTTTGCCGACAGCATATGAATTGCCTGAATGACCGAACCCGCCCGCAAGGTTTTCTCTATCGCGCCAATCGGAAGATATACAGCATCGTGAACGCTCGGAAATATCTCCTTCTGTATTTTCGGCTCGCAT
The DNA here is from genome assembly GCA_031289625.1 of Clostridiales bacterium. GTDB lineage: Bacteria > Bacillota > Clostridia > Lachnospirales > WQUN01 > JAITPB01. Next base: position 18,240 of record JAITPB010000011.1, read on the forward strand.
TCCAAAGAACCGAAGTCCACTGCGCTGCCTAACGCTTCGGCCTCCACAGTCATGCAAAAGGGGATACCGAAATTCTCAAATCCGGTGTTTTCGTAAACGTCGAACGCCAGATCGCTCATTTTATCCGCGTCATGGTGAGCTTCCGGCAAGGTGTGACCGGTTTTGTTCATCACATCCACAATGGCGGCGTTCATCATGCCGCCAGGGCATACCACAGGCGCGCGGTCGGTCGGTTTTCCCAAAAGCGCACGGTCTAATCGTTCTTTTGGAGAAATATCAGTCATACACGTTACCTCCCCACTAATTCGTTTGCCAGCTTTACAGCCTGATTCGCGTTGTATGAATACCCGTCCGCGCCGATTTTATTTGCGAACCCTTGCGATACGGGTCCTCCGCCCACGGCGACTTTTATTTCGTCACGAACGCCTTTTTGCGTGAGCAGCCGCACGACCTCTGTCATGCCGTCCATTGTGGTGGTCATAAGAGAAGAAATCATAATGATTTTCGCGCCTTGGGCGATAGCCCGCTCCACAAAAACGTCAGGCGGAACGTCTCTGCCCAAATCAATCACGTCGAAGCCGGAGGATGAAAGCATAAGCTTTACCAGGTTCTTGCCGATGTCATGGGTATCGCCCTGAATCACGCCGATGACGATTTTATGTGCTTGCGCCCGTTCCTCTGTTTTAATGTGCGGCTCTAGTATATCAACCCCCGCGTTCAGAGCGTCGGCGCACATCAGAAGCTCCGGCACAAAATATTCACCCTCGTCAAAAAGCTGTCCCGCCTGTTCCATGCCTTTAGCAAGACCCTGGTCGATGGTCTCAAAGGCGTCAAGGCCCGCCTCGACGGCCTCGGCCGATAGCGCGGCGGACAACTCCTCATCCATATCAATGACTGCCGCCGATAATTCGTCATACAATTCTTGTTTTGTTTTTGCCATATTCAACACCTCCATTCGTGCGCCGCGCGAACGAATGCGCGGACATTTTCCTCCGAGGCTTTCGCGGACAGATCGCACCCCGGCAATAGCATGAACCCTCCGTTAAACGCGGCGGCGTCTATGCATTTTCTTGCCTCTGCATATACCTCAGCGGCGGTCAATTCTTCTATGACAAAAACAGGATTTGCGTTCCCCGAAAGCCCGACTTTCCCGTTCAGTATTCGTTTTGCCTCCGCCAAATTCACCTTGCTGTCTACCGAAACCATCTGAATGCCCGTCTGCTCCAGCAGGTGCAGTCTGTCGGTAATGTCGCCGCAAATGTGAAGCAACGATAATTTGCCATGCGGTGCAAGGCGGCGCAGTACCTCGGTAATGTGCGGAATCACCGCCGCTTCGAAGTGTCTGCTTGATACCACATCACCGGAAGCGCTTGGGTCAGCGATAAAGATGCCGTCAATGCCATCGACCTCGAGCATGAATTCATAGTACGCAACGGATAAATCGGTTGTAAAGGCAAGCAGCTTCTCCACCAAGGCTTTGTTCTTGTAGAGAGATTTTGACAGTGTTTCCAATCCCAAAAGCTGCCCTGCCAACGTAAACGGCGCCCGTCCACTCACGAAGATGCTCCGTCGTCCTTGATTCAGCCGTACCGTCTCGCGGGCGACCTCACGCAGCCATGCCATCCGTTCAGACTTTAACGCCTTACTAATGTTAAGCGCGTCAATATCTGTTTCGGAAGCGATAAGAAGCGAGGAAATTTCCGGCGCACCGTTGCTTATGAATTTGATTTCGCCGCCTAAAGCCTCGATTAACAGCGCCGTTGCGCCGGCACCGACCGTAACAAAGTCTGCGTCAACCCGCTCCATGACGCGATAAAATGCCGCCGCCACAGTTGGCGGCTGTTCTAACAGTTCCTCCAGCGTAACGCCTTCGATAAAAAACGGCCAGCTTCCGCCAAGACAAACGCCCGCCGGGATACGCTCTGATTTTTTGTGGGCAAACGCGTCAGCTACAATTTCTCTGGATGTCGCCATAATAACCTCCTATTACGAGTTTTCCAAATAACGATCCCGTTCCCACTCGCTCACCGTGGTATTGTGTACACCGATGTCAAAGTGAATCAACTCGCTGAATATCTCGACGAATTCCTTGCCGAAATACTCAACCGCTTTTTCGCTTTTGTCGAACAGCTCCGCAGCGGCGGCAAGTGTGCGGGGCATATCGGGAAGCGACGCGTTGTGATAACCGTTTCCCTCAATGAGCGTGGGGGCGGGCAGTTGGTTCTCCAATCCATACAGGCCCGCCGCGATATTCGCCGCAATCAGGAAGTACGCATTTGCGTCCGCCGCGCCTGTACGCTGCTCGACGCGGGTAGAATTTCCTCTGCCTACGAGCCGGGTTGAGACTGTTCTGTTGTCAAAACCGACGCCGACCTTGGTGGGGGCGAAGGACATATCCGTCAGCCGCTTATAGGAATTTACAGTAGGACAGACCAGCGCCATAAATTCATTCGTTCCCGCGAGAAGCCCCGCCATATATTTGTCTAAAACGGTTTTATCCTCCGCAAAGGCATTTTTGCCGTCCCCAGTCCACAAACTCTGGTGCAGATGATACCCGCTGCCCGATTCCGTATCCCAAAGCCGTGCCATAAACGAGGCGTACAAGCCGTTTTTTCGCGCAATCTCTTTGATGGCGTTTCGTGCAATCACAGTATTATCGGCGCTGGCCAGCGCGTCGGAATACTCTAAAATCAGCTCCATTTGGCCGGGGCCATATTCCGTATGGATTGCTTCCAGGGGAATGCCAAAGGCTTCTAAATTTCGTTGCAACTGATCCACTATGTTGCTGAACTGTCCGGCTTTTCCAATGGAATAAGTCTCCTTGCCGCCAAAGAGGGGGGTTTTATCGCCATCCAAAAGATAGAACTCAATCTCGGAGCCAACCTTCGCGGTATAACCCATTTTCCCCAGTCTTTCGAGTACGTTTTTCAGTACCTGCCGGGGCGCGACTTGGATACGCTCGCCTGTGTCAATCTCCAAATCAGCCAAGACAAATGCTGTGCCTTTCCGCCACGGAATTTCTCGTAGGGTAGAATAATCCGGTTTCAAAATCATGTCCGAAGCGCCGTATTCAAATCCCGCAAACTTTGATGTAGAAAAATATTCCGATTGAATATCCCAAGTCAGCGGTGCGCGGCAAACGCCGGTACCCGCCGTTAAACACTTTATCAAAAAGCGAGCGGGCAGACGCTTTCCGATGATTGCGCCGTTAATATCGGCAAATCCGATTTCCACGGAATCAATTTCGTGTTCCTTTATATATTCCTTCACTTGCTCTAAATCCTTGGCGCAGTTGCTCATAGTATCCCTCACTTTTTATATGGATTATTTCAACAGACCACGCTTCTCCGCGTTCTCGACCATCGCCAGCGCGATACGATCCTTTACGCTGTCTGCCGGGTTAAAATACTCCAGTTTCGCCACGAGCCACGACTTTGTACCGTACAGTTTGCCAAATTTGACCAACTCTAACAGCGTATACCGCGCCCATTTCGCTCGTCCTCCAGTCTTTCTTTTACCACGCCGGGAGAAGAATCTCTCTGCCGGCATAAGACTCCTTCAACGCCTGCTTCACGGCATCCGTCTTATATGCCTGTTCTAAAATCTTCGCCTTTTCAGAACCGATATTCTCCTCGCGGACGGCGATAATGTCTGCCGCCTGGAATTCTTCGCGCTCCTGCGCCAGTACATCCGTGTTGAAATCCAAGTTTATTTCAGCGGCAACGGTTGCGTAAAGGAAACCCGCGTCCGCCTCTTCCAATGTCCTCGCCAGCATCGTATAGTCAACCTCGATAAATTTGAAATTTTTTGGATTTTCTATAATGCTGTTTTGAGTTACATCAATAGGATCAACGCCATCCTTCAGCGTTATCAGCCCGGCGTCAGCCAAAATGATAAACGCGCGGAAGTTATTGCCCGCGTCGTTCGGAACGACAATTTTCGCTCCCTCCGGCAGTTCGTCAAGGCTGTCGTATTTGGTTGAGAACAATCCGGCACGGTCGGTGAAAACCTTGAACGCGGCGGCCAAATGCGCCTTATGCGTCTCGTTGAATTCGTTCATATAGGGAGTATGCTGGTGGTAGTTGGCAAAATACTCGCCGCTTTCGACCGCTTCGTTGATTTGCGTGTTGTCAGCAAGGAAAGCATATTCCAGCGTGTAGCCGAGTTTTTCCACCTCTTGCGCCAGTATCTTGGTTGTGTCCTCATACGCTTTCAGGTTGCAAGACGCAAACTTGATTACTTTGTCGTCTGCGCCGTCTGCTTTCTTTCCACAAGCGGAAAGCGCCATAAGAGTGAGCGCAAGGGTCAGAGCGATTGCCAAAATCTTAAAAATGCTGTGCTTTTTCATGATAAAACCTCCAAAATAATTTTATTGTTAAATACGTTTGTCGAGCCTGTGAGAGACGCTTCTCCCGATTGTCTGAATCACCTGTACCAGCGCAATGATGAGTACGACCGTGAATATCATAACTTTCGGCTGGTATCTGTAGTAACCGTAACGTATGGCAAAATCACCGATTCCACCTCCTCCCACGAGGCCGGCGACTGTTGAATAGGAGATAAAGCTTACGCAAAGCATCGTCGCCGAGCTTACCATACCGCTTCGAGCTTCCCGATACAGCACCTTCCATATAATTTGAAACACGTTCGCGCCGGACGCCTCCGCCATCTCAATTACTCCGCGGTTCACATCCAGCAAAACCTGTTCGATCAGCCGGGCAAAATCAGGGGTAGCGCTGATGCTAAGCGGAACGATAACGGCCGTAGTTCCCAGCGACGTTCCTACGACGAAGCGGGTGAAAGGAATAACCGCCACCAAAAGCACTAAAAAAGGAAAAGAACGTACAATATTTACAAGCATGTCTAAAACGAGATATATTTTTGGTTTTTGCAGCATGGAACCGGGCCTGATGAGATAGAGGTAGGTTCCAAGCGGAATTCCCAACAGCGCCGCGATGCTAAGCGTAACGATCAGCATATAAAATGTCTCGCCGAACGCTTTTACAATTTGAGGCATAAGCTCCAAGATGATTCCCATCAGATTCCGCCTCCGTTGACAAACAGAAATTTCGCCAATTCGGACTGCGGTTCCGGAATAGACTCTGACATATTCAGCGTTTCAACTACTTTCCCTCCATCCATAACGGAAACCCGATTACATATTTTCCGCGCCGCTTCCATCTCGTGCGTTACCAGCACGATCGTAATGCCAAATTCTTGGTTGATCCGCTTTAAATAATGCAAAATACTCTGCGTCGTTTGTGGATCAAGGGCTGACGTCGGCTCATCACACAGCAAAATCTTTGGATTCGTGACGATCGCCCGCGCAATCGCCACCCGCTGTTTCTGACCGCCTGACAGCTTGACGGGATAGGCTGTTTCTTTTTCAAGGAGATCGACGGTCTCCAGACTATGTAAAATCCGCTCTCTGCGTAATTTCTTGTCAAGCCCGGCGATTTCGAGCGGAAAGGCGACGTTTTGGTATACGGTCGCGTTTTGTATCAGGTTGAAATGCTGAAAAATCATCCCAATCTTTTGTCTGCGCTTCAGGAGTTCCTTCTTTTGCAGCCTTGTAAAATCCTCGCCGTCTACGAAAACCTGCCCGCTGTCTGGTTTTTCCAGCAAGTTTATGCAGCGGAGCAGGGTTGATTTCCCGGCTCCCGAAAAGCCGATAAAACCGAAAATCTCACCGGCGCTAATATTCACAGTGACGGAATTCACCGCGCGGAGCGGACCGTTTGCCGTTTCATATGTTTTATTAATATCGTTCAGCCGAATCATTCACACACCCCCTCAAACAGCCGGAAAATCAGCTATTCATTGTTCAGATTTTCTAATTGAGCCTTCAGCGCCTCGGTTTCGGTGATTTCATGCATATACCAATTGTGGTGTATAGCAGAAGCTTCGTGGAACGAGAAGCTTGCCCATGCCGTTTCGCCTTTCGGCGATAACCTCAAAATATCTCCCTTGCAAAGCGGCACGATGTTCACCGTTGACGCGGCCACCTCCAAATTTGACGACTTATACTCGTACCATAAGTCTGTCTCCGCAGCCGCGCTCTCAAATATGTCCCGCGTTGACGCGTAAAGATACAGACGCCGCCGCTTAAAATGCACCAAATAAATCGGAACGTCGCCGCGGCATATGTAGAGGTCGTTTTTTTCGTCCAAGATTACAAAGGAAAAACTTCCTCGCAGCGCTTCGCAAACCTCTTTCAGCGTTTCCGTCGTCAGCGTCGGTTTTGTGTCAAGCAGTTGAGCGATAAAATAACTGTCGGTGCCTATGTCCGGTTTTTCAATGCCGTGCAACTTTCGCAACTCACGCAATCCGGCAAGTATGCCGTTGTGTTCAATTGCGTATTTAGCGCCGTCTAACGTGCGTCCCTCAAAAGGATGGTTATTTTTGTTATTTATATAATCCTTTTTGAGGGACAATCTACAGTGCGCCGCCAGCGTCATCGTATTATGCGGAAAATCAAAATCGGCGCTCAGCAAATCCGACGCCTCTTTTTGCATATGCAATGTTCCACTGCGCACATACGCGATTCCCGCCGCATGTGCGCCCCTGACGATGCAAGATTTTGCAAGAGTTGTATAGAGCGCTTTTGTTTGTACACCGGACAGAGAATCACCGTAGTTTACAAATCCAAAAATCCCACACATACAAATTCTCCATTCGATAATCATTGCAACAATAACAGAATATCATATAATACATACTAAAATACTATGAATTCATTATATCAGATAGCCAATCGAATGTCAATATCAATCTAAAAATAATAAGTGGCAATATTACGCCAATATTATGGGCAAACAAAAGATCATTGACGTTGCAATGACCTTTTGTTTGCCCTTTATCAAGAAAGAAAAATAGTGGTTTTACAGCGTATCTCGTATCCGTCTAAGCTGTGTGTCTTTCCACTCTTTGCCGAAGCACACTTTTGGGATAACCGTTTTCAGGTCGTCCACATATCGGTAAAACCCGGAGATTACATCCAAGCTCAAGCAATAGAGCCTTTTTTGATGCTTCTTGACATTCCAGGCGGCGAGAAAGCTGTCCTCCTGAACCACAATGCTGAGGTTGTCCGGTACGGAGCTTAGATAGTTAAACGACGTAAAAATAATACGGTTGCTTTTGTAAGCGTCCGAATTAATAACGGATTCCACAACCTTCTGTTGGAATTCCTTTGACAGTATAATCGGCGCCTCACATATCTCCGCCAGATTGCTGTCGTCTACATATTCAACCGTAGTGAAGCTTTCCAAAACGTCGAGATTGCATACGTAAGAATACTGGTTTGTCGTTTGCATTCGGCGTATTCTTTTCGCTGCAGTTATACATTCCTCGATTTTGTCTTTCCGAACGTCGTTAACCGATAAAATTTCCCGTAATAAATCAATATCAATCAATTGTAAGGTAATCGAAGGGTTGAGGACATAGACATTTCGATTCGGTTTCAGGCTCTTTCGCGTAATTTCGGAGAATGTCAAAACGTCCTTTGACGGAACCGATTCGATAAGCCGTTTCGCCTTTTTCATAATGCCTTGCACGGTATTTGAGAAAAAGTCCACTGTCTCTTTGTTTGTGAAAAGCATCCCATGCGGTTTCCCGCTTGTGTTTGGCCTAGTGTTCGGATTAGAAATAGAAATACACTGCAAAGCGATTTCGTTTTCCACGACGAAATCGGTGTAGTAGTAAGAATCATCCTTTACGGGCGGACAGTTCCATACCTCAACGCCGTCCAAAAGATATAGTTCCATCCATCTGAATATAGCGCGGTACGGCCGATATATGTCTGTGGCGCAATCGATGATTATAAGCCGATGCCCGTATTGGGAAACGGCGCGGAAAAAACGCATACACGCGTTAATGCGAAGCTGTTTTTCCGTAAGCTCGTCACCGCTTGACCAGTTGATACCCGAATTGTCAACCAAGAAAATGGTTTTGCCCGGCGAAAGTCTAAGCGCGTATTCAAAATAATATTCGAGAGCTTCGTCTATTCCCGTCTCGCCTAAGAATATGCTGACACACGCGTTGTATCCGTTCTTAGGCGAAAAAGACGTTAGCGGCGCATTCTCCCCATCGCTGAATTTTATGTTTTTTTCGGTCAGCCAGTGGCTTAGCGTTTCAATCTGCTGTTCGGCGCTTTCGGGGTTAATATCGCTTTTTAACATTTTCAAGATGTTAAAAACAATTTGAGAGTCCTGCTCCTTTTCTTTGAGCAGAATATATTCGGAAAGCCTCCGCGCTTGACCATTTTTTAGCGGTATCCTTCTCTGATTGTTGCGCCATTTGCTGACGGTGGTCGCGTCAATGCTCAAATATGCGGCGGCGTCCGTCCCCAAAATACCCAGCGATTTCATGATGTAATCAAGTTTTGATTCAGTCGTCATGGTCGTTCACCTCTATCCAAGCAGCTTAATATATTTGCCGTATCCAAGCCGCTCCATATCTCCCTTTGGAATAAACTCCAGCGCAGCGCTGTTGATGCAATAGCGTAAGCCGCCCGTTTCTTCCGGCCCGTCGTCAAAGATGTGTCCCAGGTATGCACCGCCAAGAGTTTTCAATAGAATCATTGGCATATCCGGTTTGCGTCACCGTCATGTCCTGAATCAATAGAAGTATTTTTCAATGCCCCAAAAGCAGGCACCGGCAAAATAAATCTCTTTTTTCACTACGCTCACTCGCTTTCGTATATAGTGCGTTCATTATATACTCGTGTCAATATTTGGTCAACACAATATTAGCGTCTTTATTTCGCCAAGAACACTTTCTTTCGATTTCCGATTCCGATATTCTTTTGAAAAGGCAAAAACCCAATTGAGTTTTAGCAGTTCGTATACTATAATCTATACAGATGTGAGGTGTTGAAAATGACTGGACAGTGAAAACTTTTGGCATGTAAAAAGCGCATACAAAAAAAGAGCAGCGTAATAATTAAAAAAATAATTCCACGATCTTTAGCATGTAATCAGTAGATATGTCTATTTTGCGGTAATAGACTATGCTGTCTCATCAAATATGTACTTATGGTCGATTGTCTTTGCTTTGATTTTCTG
>JAITPB010000019.1 GCA_031289625.1 Clostridiales bacterium
TGCGCGCGCGTTTGGATTTTCACGCGAAAATCTTTGTGGACAGCGGCGCTTTGCTGGAAAAGGAATGGGCTGTTCAAGCCGGTTTGGGCTTTTGGGGGAAGAACTGCGCCGTCATTTCACCCTCCAAAGGCTCTTTTTTTCATATCGGCTGTATGCTGCTGGACGCGGGCGATTGCCCGAGCGATTGTCCGGACGATCGTCCGGACGATCGTCCGGACGTTTATCCGGATGATCATCCGCTCGATCGTCTTTGCGGATCATGCCGCCGGTGTGTGGACGCCTGCCCCGGCCATGCGATTTCACCGGAAGGCTATGGCATTTTTTTTGAAAAATGTGTGTCGTATCTCACGCAAAAAAAAGGGCCTCTGACAGAAACAGAAATAGGCTCGATGAGCGATCATCTCTATGGCTGCGACGTCTGCCAGCAGGTCTGCCCGTTTAATGCCGGATCCTGTTCGGAGAGCTTCCGCCCGGAGAGCCTCCGCGTATCGTTGGATTGGATTTTGCAAATGACGCCGGAAGAATTCGCACGGACCCTGCAGCCCACGGCGGCTGGCTGGCGCGGCCTGGAAATCCTCAAGCGCAACGCGCGAATTGCTTTGGTGAATGGTTCAAATGGTTCAAATGGTTTAAATTAAAAAAAAATAGGAAAGAATTAGGAAAGAATAGAATTGGAGAACTTTGGAAAATGGGATATTGGAATACCCGCGGGCTTCGCGGCAGCCTTTTGGAGGAAATGCTGAACCTGACGAACGATCGGTATCGTCAGAGGGGCTTAGCCGTGATCCAGAAAATTCCCACACCCATCACACCCGTGCAGGTGGATAACAGCGATCGTATTATCAGCAAAGCTTATTTTGGAGAAAAAAGCACGGTGGATTATATCGGCGTCGCGCAGGGAACCGCACTCTGCTTTGACGCCAAGCAAACGGATCGCACCTCTTTGCCCATGCAAAACATACATAGTCATCAGATGGATTTTATGGCCGCATTTGAAAAACAAGGCGGCGTCAGCTTTCTGCTGGTGAACTTCACCGCGGATGACGCATTTTATTTTCTGCCATTCGCGGATTTAGAACGCCGCTGGAACGCGGTGCGCGTCGGCGGGCGCAAATCCATCCCGCGCGATGACTTTCAAAAAGAATACCGGGTGGAAAGCGGAAATGGATTTCCACTGCATTATCTGGAGGCTCTGAATGTTTATCTGGGCAAGGCGAACGCCAAATAAAAGGCGAAGCGCAATCATTGCATCTATGATTGTGTCGGCCGCGCTGTTTTCCGCCTGCGGCAAATCAGAAATTCCCCCCGTGGGAACCGCGCCGGATGCACGGCCAGCATCCGCCATGCGTGAGACGGAAACGTACAGCCTGTATTATGAGCTTAACGAAGTCCCCCTTGGCTTATACGAGCCGGAGCAAGGCTGTTATGCAGGCGCTTATGTTTTATCGAACAGGCAAATTGCTTATGACATGAAAAAATTTGATGAACGGGCGGAAAAAAAACACGCTGTTTCCCTGTACAACCTGAAAGCAGGCGCCGCGTTTCCCGACGCGTGGCTTTTGAGCTGTATCGCGGATATGAAAACGCCCCTCATTGTGATCAAGCCCCCCAACGCCTATCTGCCCTATGACTATGAAGTGATTGAGGCGCTGGCGTCGTCATTCAGCGCGTTTACGTATAACACGCCCGTTTTTGTGGAGTTTTATCCGAACACGGGCCAATTCACGCAGGACGCGCGGGAGTAGACGGATTTTTCTCGCTACGCGCGCGCCGTGTTCCGCGAAAAAGTGCCGAACGCGGCGTTTGTCTGGGGTGTGGACGCGCAGGAGGCGTTGGACAGCGGCCGCTTTTATCCGGGCGATTCGTGGGTGGACTGGGTCAGTCTGCACATCTATGACAGGCTGCGGGACGGCGCTTATGAGTTCGATCCTTTAAATACACTGGATTATTTTTACTACACGTATCAAAAAACCAAACCGATTATGATTTCACAACTGGCTGTCAGCCATTACACCAGCCAAGACCACGCGTACCGCAATGAAGCCGCCGCGCGGGAGATCGCGCGGCTCTATCAGAAAATCGCCCAAGACTATCCCCGCGTGAAATTGGTGAATTATATGGACATTAATGAAGTGGCGAGCGGGGCGGGTGACGTACCGGCGGACAATTTTCTCCTCACGGAAAATTCTTCGCTGCTGGACGCCTACCGGCAAGCTGTCTCTGACGGACATTTTCTCAGCGTCCTGGACGGCGGCGGCGAATACGCCCTGCAGTTGATGAAGTCCCCTTTCCCCGTCCTGAAAAAAGACGGCACGTGGTTCGTTTCAGCCAGCAGCTTTCAATATGATCTGAACACCCAAGGTTTAACGGGTGAAATCATCTTAAACGGCGAGAAATATTACGACTTGAACCGGTATCTCAAAAATGGCCGCCGGAGCCTGATCTCCGCTGAGGAAAATCACAAAATCATCTTAGCGCTGAACGCGGCGTAAACGCAAAAAATCCCTTCTGGAAAATAAGAAGGGATTTTTTTGTAAGGTTTGCTTACTTGCTGCTGCTGCTGTTGCTCTTGTTCTGCTTGTCAAGATTAATCTCGTCAGAAAAATCTGTTCTGTCAGACTTTTTCGCCGTGCTGCTCTGTGAGCTTTTGCTTTTATTGTCGTCCAAACCAATGACCTCCCTTCAGTCCGCCGATAAGACGGATAAGTAACTATAGAGATGGGGTTTCGCCGGAGACGGCGTTGCGTTCGCCCCCAGCGAAACGGGTTCAAATCCATGCTGTTGAAATGATTTGTGAAACCGGATTTGCTCTACAGGATCTATTATGGAGAGATCTCGATAGATTTATACATTTAAAGCAAAAGATTTAGTTTAGATCCGCTTCAGCCCTTTGCCGCGAAGTCCCTAAAGCGCTGCTTCGGCGTCCCAGTATTGGCTTTTCGTATTTCGGTAGAGCAGGTAAATCGCCGCGCCGCCGAAGAGGAAGACGGCCGGGCAGAGCAGCCCCGCTTCGAAGCCGAAGGCGCCGCCGTTGAATAAGGCGCTCTCGTCTTTGGAAGTTATGTCGAGCAGCGCGCCCTTCATAGATATGCCGCTGACCGGCGAACCGTAGACGATCGACTGAAAGAAGTTCCATGTAAAATGGATGCCGCTCGTGAAGAGCAGATTACCGGTTTTCATGAAAGCGTAAGAAAGGAAGAGACCCGCAATGAAAATATTAATGATCGCCAATGGAGTAGCGCCCGGATTCGTCGCGTGTACGATGCCGAAAAGGAATGCCGGCACGAACAAGATGATCCATTTATTTCGCGTTGTCTTAAAGGCGGTCATCATCACTCCGCGAAAGAGCAGCTCCTCGCCAAAGGTCGCAAAAACCATGCTGATCAATGATACATAGAAACCGACCGTTGCGATAGCGCCGAAATAGGTAGCGTTTATGGCAACCGCCGACGCCGCGAGGAGGATAAAGAACACGAGTGATATGAAAAGGATACCAACCCCGGAACCGGCTATGTAATTAAAAACAGACTTTTTGCGGTAGAGTCCAATCGCGTTGACGCTCTTTCTATAGATAAGCCGGAAGAGAAGAAAATCAATTATGATGGCCACTAAGGTTGGTATGAGATCGTACAGCAGCGCCTGAAGCGGCGCATCAGACTCTTTAAACTGCTGAAGCGGCAGCACGGCAACCCCTCTCAACTTGAAAAATAACAATGCAATTACCGTGATGTAACCCGCGCGGGGTTCCCTATATTTATTTTTAAACACAATTCCTGCCTCCTCATAAATTTTTGCGCAGTGACGTACCAGCGCTTGATCGTGTAAAGTAAAATCAAAAATCATCATCCGCCTAGAATTTTATTCCAATTCAGGATGAATGTCAATGCACTGTTCTGGCACATAGTAAACAAAAAAATCACCGCACGCAACGCGCGATGATTTTGCGATAAAACGAACCGCTTACAGCGGAAAAGTAGCCGTGCTTGGGAACAGAGACGTAAAGCCCGAGACTGCGGTAAACGTAACCCTGTTGATCACATTAAACACAAGATCGCCTATGCCTTGGATCGGCGTTGCAATGAGAGCGCCCACAAGAGGAATTTGGCCAACCGCATGCATGATGTTATCGAAAATGATTTGAATTGTGCCAACAACGCTCATTAAAACGTAACTGCCGCCATTGACCTGCATAGCCTCATCCAGGCTAAGGTCTTCAAAGCCGTTCAATTCGTTCATGACCCCCTTTTTTTCCTGCATCAATATAGAAATCCGTCTGCTGCCCTATTACGATTGTACCGTTGGATTTGTATTGGGAATAGGAACAAAGATAGATCCAACATTGAAGATCACATTAAACACAGCGTCAACCAAAAATCGAACCGGCTCTGTAACGAGTCCGACAAGAGGAACCCCGCCTATCAAATCAAAAACGTTATCAACGAATAGTTTGACCGTGGCGAGGCTGGTGAGAATGAAGAGGCTGCCGCCATTGACAATCATAGATTCGTCCAGGCTGAGTTCTTCAAAGTCTCTCAATTCGTTCATCATACTGCCTCCATCAAAAATAGTGCAAACGCGAAAAACAAAATTGTCCATCGCGAAATGTTTACGAGGAGAGCCGCGTCAGCTTAACGCCGCTCTGTGCGGTTGGAACCGCGGCGTTCGTCCTGGTTCCGTCCAGCGTCAAGACAGAACCGCTCGAATTGGCCCCAGCCGCTTTGTAGCCGGTGTGGGAGACGATCTCCCCGGAGGGATCCAGCGTTTCGACATACACCGTGATGTTACTGGCGGAGCGGGGTGTCCTGCCAGTCAAGACTTCCAATTTATAGCCGCTCTTGGGAATATAACATAGGATGTTGGTTTTGTTTTCGTCCGTTTCCCAGGAGGAATAAACAAAATTATTGTCAGCGAAGCCCTTCTGCGCCGCGCTGTTGGATTGGGCGATCACTTTTCCGACGCTGTTATATACTTTTACTTTAACGCCGCTGTTCCCAAAAGTGGGCTGCAGGGGATCCCCGCTCTTCAATTCAATGCGAAGCATATCTGACATACCGACAGACGGCAGGTCTGACGACGATCTCACTACGGAATTCGCAGTGGGGTAACTGCCGACCGGTTTGTTCAGGATAACGTTGTTGACGATAGCCAAGGCTCTTGGGTCATACAAAATTTTGATGTGCGTAGCGCTGGGGATATTGACAAAGGGAAAGCGCCCGTCGCCTTTCATGCTGGGCCCGAATATGAAGCCGTCGCCCTCTTTGGTGTAAATCACTCCGTCGAAAATGGCTTTACTGCCGGACTGATGGTAAACCGCGCTGACTGGCGTGAGGTGCCCGTATTCGCAGCCCGCTAAAGTCACGTTTACGCCCTCCCACAGTTTCAAAACATCCCCTTGAAAGACGGTCTCGCGCAGATACCGCAAGCTCCTGGCGCTGCCCGCAGCAAGCGATGGATTCACATTCGGACTTTTTTGCAACAGACTGTAATACTCCGCAGGCGAAGTTATGTATTGCGTTCCCGAAGCGCTGTGATAAACGAGGGGAAAGCGGGCCAGATATTCGTTACCGGCCTGTAACTGATAAGTGTTGGGGGAATTTTGCGCCCAAGATTTCACCCAATGCCTCGAAATGGGTTTGATAAAGGCATCGTATCCGACTTGCAGGAGGCCCATGGTAAGCGTCGAGTCAAACAGCGTCGCCGCGCCGGTTTCGATAGGTTCCAAGGCGGTATATGTACCCCACAGAGGTGAAGCCAAAAGGACGGCTTTTTCAACTTTATTCTTATTCGCCGCGCTTCGGGCAATGTATGTGGAAGCCAGCAGCCCGCCGTTGCTGTGGCAAATCAGTATGACTTTGCTGTACCTTTTCGCATTGATGTCCGCTTCCAATTGTTTGGCGGTTTCGTTCAAGTCTCCCAGCCAATTGTAAGCGAAAAACTCCACATTATATGTATTTTGCAGGTGGTTGGCCTTTAAAGCGGCTTTAATGCTTTCGATCTGCGTCAGATGAGCCGCCAGCGTTCCGTTCTTATCCCGCGATCGATCCGCATTCGCTGACATCCCTGTTCCGTTTGGGTTATTGGCCATTTCCGGCTTCAACCCCAGCGCATCTAATCCAATATCTGTCAAGTATCCTAAGCCGGCCCAGATTTCCATCCCAAAGAATTTCTGGCTGTAAAGGCGGGACGCCATGAAACCAGGCACGACATAGATCGCTTTTGGGGGGGATGATGTAAACAGCCCTGCCGCGGAAACATCGCCGTCCTCGGCAAGCTCCGCGCTCTCAACGCCCGCGATCCTATCCACCAGCGCGTGGCCGCTGTCCGTCCACCCGCCATTCTCCGGATTGCCGAAATCATTATAATTCGTGCCGCCGTCTTTCGAAGCGGTTTGCGCCCAAATATGGACGCCGTAATAATAGTCTGCCGTTATTTCCTGATCCGTCCGCTCTACCGCGGAAAGTAACAGGCCCGTTGCGGTTTGCCGCTCCAGCGGCGCGGCCCAGTACGCCCAGCCATCCGCATCTATGATCCAATATGGCCCAATGGGTCTGCCCAGTTCTTCCCACTGCCGCATGGATAGCACCAAAGCGTCCAGCGTTTCCGATACGCCTGGGCTGTCCGCTGAATATACGGTTGGATCCCGCACAATGATCCGCCTGTCTGATTCTGATGCGGGCGCATAATATTTCCATCCGCCCATTTTCCATGTCCAATAATAGCGTAACGCCGCATGATTGTCAAACGCGGGATCCGCCGCGGCTGTTTCAGGAAACGCCGCCTCCATTTCGAAAAGCGATAGCTCTTCCTCCTCCGGGATACAGACTGTCCAGGATTTCACATCATAGACTGACGCGCCCTCTATCAATGAAGCCGCTTTATTTGCCTCGGATGGGCTTCTGCTGCCGTCGTCTTCCCCGTCTGCATTGTATTGCCCAGCGCCCTCCCCGAGCTCCATGTATTCGGTCAACCGTAAACGTACATATATAGATTCATTACCCCAGTTTTCCAAATAAACATCCATGTTTGCGCCATCGGAATCGTGGTGCAGCGTACCGCTTTTGTTTATTGAATCATCATTCGTTGAATCGCCGTAGCCGGTAAAATGGCTTGTCGTTTTTGCAAAATTATTCCAGGCAAATGTATTGCTCATGAGTAATAAAATGACGGCCACAGCGGAAATCAAAAATGCCGCCAGCTTTTTTGCGTTACGCATAAGTACATCTCCTTCGTTATACGCGGGAACGGAAACCCTTTCCGTAGGGGCGATTATCAATCACCCCTACAGGCAAATCAATCTGTTCCCGCGTTTATGGATTGCTGTCTGCTTTGCTTTTAACCCAGGCGGCAACGCCATCGGCCAGCCCCTGTGCGCATTTTTCCTGATACTCCTGGCTGGTCAGCAATTGATCTTCGCGCTTGTTGGTCATAAAGCCCATTTCGATCAGGCAGACGGGTACCTTCGACCAATTGAACCCGGTCATATCGGAGCGCGGGTCGATGCCCCTGTCTTTCGCGCCGGTCGCCTCAATAAAATTTTTCAAAATGATTTCCCCGGCCGCGCGGCTTTCCGCGGCAATATCCGGCGTGGATTTTGGGGAAGGAACCAGCATACTGGCTCCATTCACCGACGAAGAACTGCTTCCATCCGCGTGGATGCGGACGATCAAATCCACTTTCGCCTCGTTCATCATGACCGCGCGCTCCGCATTGGAAATGTTCACGTCGTTGTCCACGCGAACCATCAGCGCTTCCGCGCCCAGCGCCTCCAATTTATCCCGCAGCAGCAGCGCCACATCCAGGTTGACCTGATATTCCGGTACGCCCGTAAAAGAGCCGCGCGTCCCAGAAGACACTTTAGGCTTTTTTTCTTTGGAACCCGGCGCGACAGGTTCAAGCGCGGCGTTTCCTTTGCGCTGATGACCGGCGTCGATGCCGATGAGCTGTCCGGTCAGCGGTAGTTTTTCGGCTGCCGCGGATAGGGCTTGACAGGCAAAAGTGAGGCAAAAGAGCGTCGTTAAGAAACAGCAGAGCCATGTTTTTTTCATAGAGTTCCCTCACAATCATTATTTTTTTTGGGCCAAACGGCGCAGGATCAAAAACGCGACGACGCAAATCAAAGCGGCAGCGAGAAGGGCGCAGCCATAGAGAAAAGCGGCGTCCCTCGGCTGGGCGAACAAGGTCTCAATCAGCGCGGGCCGCAACCCCGTCGCGCCGCTCACGCGGTTGATAACGTAATCAGACGGCTGCCCCACGAACATATAAAAAGCGCCCGGGATCGCAAAGGCCAGCGCCGCCCATAAAAGTGACAGCCTCCTGCTGATCAAGATCAGCAGGAGCAGAAGCGCCGCGCCGAGGGGCAGCGCCGCCATCAGAGGATAATCCGACAAAAGCGTGCGCAGCGCAAACGGATCGATCCCCGTGCGGGAAAGAATCGCCTGAATGGACGTATGTTCAAACGCCTCGCTGGCGTCGAGCGCGTATTGCAGTAGCCCATACGTTCCTTCCATTAGCGGAAAGCCCAATATTCGCTCAAAACCTTCGGGATTTTTTTGCAGCAGCCGGATAATGTCCTCGGAAGTCAGCCCATATGTATCCTCACCCGCCACAAACGCGTTGAGATACAGGAGCGATTTTTCCGCTACGAATTCTTTGACAGCAGGTTCCCGGAACAAATCGTCAATCAGATCCGGCTCCACATGAAGCCACTCAGAACGGTTCCCATTGATCGCGTCCGTGATGATTTTGGTCAGCCCGATGTCGTCCGCCAGCGCGGCCAGGTCTGTCTCCTCCGCTGCTTTGGCAATGACCTGCGGGGTTGTGGAGAGCTGTATGATATGTAAAAATATACCCGCACAGAGCAAAATAAACAACGCCAAAGCGAAAAAAAATGAAATGACGGCGCCGGGCAGATGGTTCCTGACTTTACGCCCGCAGCGCGGGCAAAACGCGGCGCCTCGTTTGATTCTGGCGCCGCAGCGCGTACAAGATTGCATCCGTCAGCCCCACTTCCTTGATTTATTTTTGATTCTCAATCCATTTCATTCCGTCCCGGCTCAAAATCCCGATACAGCAGACTGGGCTGTATGCCGCGGTTGTTTTGATATTTTCCCGAAGCGTACCGGACAAAAGGCCCCTCGATGGAATGATAATAAATCTGGCAGATTTCCACGAACGGATAAATTCGTATGGGCTGAATGCAGTGGATTTCCAGTGTCCAATAGCCTTTAAACCCCACGTCGCCGAACCCCGCCGTCACATGAATGAAAAGGCCCAGCCGCCCGACTGACGAACGGCCTTCCAGCATCGGCACCAAATTGTCCGTCTCCGTATATTCCAGCGTGCGGCCCAGATAGATTCTGCCCGGCGAAAGTTCCAGGCCGCCGTCCGGGATGCGTATGGTCTTCACGCGGTTGAGCCGCTTCATGTCCAAAACGCCCTCGTCATAAATCAAAAGCTCGTTGTGTAATTTCAGGTTATAGCTGTTGGGGTTTAAAGCTCTTTTGTCAAACGGATCGATGATGATATCTTTGCCCATCCTCTTTTGAATTTCCAGTCCGGATAATATCATGCGCCCAAAACCCCTTCCCGTCCCCGTGATGTCCGCCGCCGCTTTAGGACTTTGATTCTGATTCTGATTCCGATCCCGATCCCAAAATTTTTTGTAAATACCGCCCCGTATAGGAGTCTGGATTTTGCGCCACGTCTTCCGGCGTTCCGGCGGCAACGACCTGGCCGCCGTTGTCGCCGCCTTCCGGCCCCAGGTCAATGATGTAGTCGGCGGTTTTAATCACGTCCAGATTGTGTTCTATAACGACGACGGTATTGCCGCCTTCCGCCAAACGCATCAAAATGCCGATCAATTTATGCACGTCCGCCGCGTGCAGACCCGTGGTCGGCTCATCCAGTACATACAGTGTCCGGCCCGTGCTGCGGCGGCTCAATTCCGCCGCCAGCTTGACGCGCTGCGCCTCCCCGCCGGAGAGCGTTGTGGACGGCTGACCCAGCTTTACATACGACAAGCCCACATCATTGAGCGTTTGCAGTTTGCCACGCAGCCGCGGCAGGTTTTCAAAAAAAATCAGCGCCTCTTCGTTCGTCATGTCCAACACGTCCGAGATGGACTTTCCCTTGTACTTGACTTCCAGCGTTTCCCGGTTGTAGCGTTTGCCGTGGCAGACTTCACAAGGTACGTAGATGTCCGGCAAAAAATGCATTTCGATTTTGATGATGCCGTCGCCGGAGCACGCTTCGCACCGCCCGCCCTTTACGTTAAAGCTGAAGCGCCCTTTGGAATAGCCGCGGATTTTGGACTCGGCGGTTTGGGAAAACAGGTCGCGGATCAAATCAAACAGCCCGGTATACGTGGCGGGATTGGAACGCGGCGTCCGGCCAATGGGCGACTGATCGATGTCAATCACCTTGTCGAGCTTTTCCAGGCCCAGCATGGCGCGGTGCCGGCCTGGGCGCGTTTTCGCGCGGTTAAGATCGCGCGCCAGCCGTTTATAAACAATCTCATTGATCAATGTGCTTTTACCCGACCCGGAAACCCCGGTGACACAGGTAAACAGCCCCAGCGGAATGCTCACGTCAATGTCTTTTAAATTATTTTCCGACGCCCCCTGAATGACGAGCAGATCATTTCCGGGGGCGCGCCTGGTCTCCGGCGTCTCAATTTTTTTCCGGCCGCTCAAATATTGGCCCGTAATCGATCGCTCGCAATGTACAATGTCGCGCACATGCCCCGCGAAAACCACCTCGCCGCCGTGCGTCCCCGCCTCCGGCCCGATGTCCACGATATAATCGGACGCGAGCATTGTGTCGCTGTCATGCTCCACGACGATCAGCGTGTTGCCGATGTCTTTGAGATGTTTGAGCGTTTTCAGCAGTCTGTTATTGTCCCGCTGGTGCAGGCCGATGGACGGCTCATCCAAAATATACACGACGCCCACAAGCCCGGAGCCGATTTGCGTCGCCAGGCGTATGCGCTGCGCTTCGCCGCCGGAAAGCGTGCTGGCCGCGCGCGACAGCGTCAGGTATTCCAGCCCCACGTCCGCCAAAAAACCGGCCCGCGCGTGAATCTCTTTCAAGATCTGCTCCGCGATCATCTTCTGGCTGCCATTCAACTGGAGATCCTGAAAAAACCGCTGCAACTTGCGTACAGTCAATGCCGCCACGTCTGAAATATTTTTTCCGCCGAGGGTCACGGCCAAAACTTCCGGTTTCAGCCGCTGCCCCTGACAGGAGGGGCAGCTTATGTTGGTCATAAAATCTTCATATTCCAGCTTCATGTACTCAGACGTCGTCTCGCGGTAACGGCGCTTCAAGTTTTCCAGTATGCCTTCAAACAGGTAATTATATGTTTTGATCTCGCCGAGCGAAACATATTCCACCTCAATATTTTTGCCTCCGGCGCCTTTGAGCAGCAGATCTTTTACACTGTCGGGCAGATCTTCAAAAGGCGCGTCCATGCTGAAGTGATATTCCTCCGCCAGCGCTTTAAACACGGAATGGCTCATGCTGTGTTCGGCGCTGATAGAATTCCAGCCGCTGACGCGGACGGCGCCCTGCGACAGCGACAGGCTTGGGTTGGGGATGATCAAGTCCGGATCAAAAATCATTTGCGCCCCGAGCCCCATGCAATCCGGGCAGGCGCCCGCAGGGTTGTTAAACGAAAACAGGCGGGGCTCAATTTCTTCGAGGCTGACGCCGCAGTCCGGGCAGGAAAAATTTTGACTGAACGTAAGGGTTTCCTTTTCGTTCACATCCACGGTCATGACGCCGCCAGCCAGGGCCATGGCCGCCTCAATGGACTCCGCAAGGCGTTTCTGTATCCCCTCTTTTACAATCAGCCGGTCGATAACGATGTCAATGGTATGCTTTTTATTTTTATCCAGCTTGATTTCTTCCGTCAGCTCATATGTAACGCCGTCCGCCCGGACGCGCACATACCCGCTCTTTCGGGCGTCCTCTAAGAGTTTTACGTGTTCGCCTTTGCGCGCCCGCACCACCGGCGCCATAATCTGCAGTTTGGCGCGTTCCGGCAGCGTCATGATCTGATCGGCAATCTGATCCACCGTCTGCTTTTTGATTTCCTTGCCGCATTGCGGGCAGTGCGGCGTGCCCACCCGCGCGAACAGCAGCCTCAAATAATCATAGATCTCCGTCACGGTGCCTACCGTGGAGCGCGGGTTGTGGTTTGTGGTTTTTTGGTCGATGGAAATGGCGGGAGACAGCCCTTCGATAAAATCCACATCCGGCTTTTCCATCTGTCCCAAAAATTGCCTGGCGTAAGATGAGAGCGATTCTACGTAGCGGCGCTGCCCCTCGGCGTAAATCGTGTCAAACGCCAGAGACGATTTGCCAGAACCGCTCAGTCCTGTAAACACGACAAATTCATTTCGCGGTATTTCCAGGTCAATGTTTTTTAAATTGTTTGCCCGCGCGCCTTTGATGATGATTTTATCTTTTGACATAACAACTCCTATTGGGTGCTACAGCATGTGTTTTTTGAGTTTGATGATTTCATCCCGCAGGGTGGCCGCCCGCTCAAACTGCAGATCAGCCGCGGCCTGTTTCATCTCTTTTTCAAATTTTTTCACCCTATCGCGCAGCTCTTCCCGGCTCATGGACTCCGGATCTTTTTCGAGGCCCGCTTTTTGCTTTTCATCCGGCGCTTCCGTGGCGCGGATGAGTTCCCGGACTTTTTTGACAATGGATCGCGGGGTCACGCCGTTTTCTTCATTATAAATCTGCTGAATGCTCCGTCTGCGGTAGGTTTCGGAAATGGCGCGGCGCATGGATTCGGTCAAACCGTCCGCGTACATGATCACGTGGCCATCCACATGGCGGGCGGCGCGCCCAACGGTTTGGATCAAAGAAGTCTCCGATCGCAGGAAGCCTTCTTTGTCCGCGTCCAGAATCACTACCAGCGAAACTTCCGGGATATCCAGCCCCTCGCGCAGCAAGTTGATGCCCACCAGTACATCGAAGACGTCTGTCCGCAGATCCCGGATGATTTCCAGCCGCTCCAGCGTATCAATGTCCGAATGGAGATAACGGACCCGGATGCCGCTTTCTTTTAAATAATCCGTCAAATCTTCCGCCATTTTTTTGGTCAGGGTCGTGACCAAAACTTTTTGACGCTTTTCCGCTGTTTGGTTGATTTCGCCCACAAGATCGTCTATCTGCCCGTGTACCGGCCTGACCATAATGTCCGGGTCGAGCAGGCCCGTGGGGCGGATGATCTGCTCCGCGGTTTGTTCGGAATGCTCTTTTTCGTAAACGGAAGGCGTAGCGGACACAAACAGCATCTGATGAATTTTAGATTCAAATTCGGCGAACTTCAGCGGACGGTTGTCCAGTGCGGACGGCAAACGGAAGCCGTATTCCACCAGCGTGGTTTTGCGGGAACGGTCGCCTTCATACATGCCCCTGACCTGCGGCACGCTTACATGGGATTCATCTACGATGATCAGAAAATCGCGGGAAAAATAATCGATCAATGTAAAGGGGGTACTGCCGGGCGCGCGGCCAGACAAATGCCGCGAATAGTTTTCGATGCCGGAGCAAAAGCCCATTTCCCGCATCAATTCGACGTCGTACCGCGTTCTTTCCGCAATGCGCTGCGCTTCCAGCAGCTTGCCCTCCGACTGGAGCGTCTCCAGACGTTCCGCCAGTTCCTGTTCAATGGAGAGTACGGCTTTCTCCATTTTTTCGCGGCTGGTGACGTAATGAGAAGCAGGGAAAACAGTGATATGATTGCGGAGGCCCAGCATCTCCCCCGTCAGGGAATGAATCTCCGTAATCCGTTCCACCTCGTCGCCGAAAAATTCCACCCGCAGCGCCGTCTCGGAAGAATTGGCGGGAAAAATTTCCACCACATCGCCCCTCACCCGAAACGTCCCGCGCGTAAAATTCATATCATTCCGGTTGTACTGAATGTCCACCAGCTTGCGCAGGACGTCGTCTCTGTCACGCGTCATGCCTGGCCGCAAGGAGAGCACCATTTCATTGTAATCAATCGGATCGCCCAGCCCATAAATACAGGAAACGCTGGCGATAATGATAACATCCTGCCGCTCGAAAAGGGCGGCTGTCGCGGAATGGCGCAGTTTGTCTATTTCGTCGTTGATCGCGGAATCTTTTTCGATGTACGTATCGGAAGAGGGCACGTAAGCCTCCGGCTGGTAATAGTCATAGTAGCTGACAAAATATTCTACCGCGTTATGGGGAAAAAATTCTTTGAATTCGCTGTACAACTGCGCGGCCAGCGTTTTGTTGTGCGCCATGATGAGCGCCGGTTTTTGCAGACGCTGGATGATATGCGCCATGGTAAAAGTTTTGCCGGAACCGGTCACGCCTAAAAGCGTTTGAAATTTTTTCCCTTCCAGAAAACCTTTGGCCAGCGTGTCAATGGCCTCCGGTTGATCGCCTGTCGGCGCGAAATCAGACACAACCTCAAATCCCATGAAAGCCTCCGTTTGTTTTACCAACCATTGATTATGGCCGCTTTGCGTTTACGATCCGATATACAATGCAGACATCATAGCACAAAATAGCGCGGCAAGGAAGGCTTGGCATGATACAATTTTGCGAAAACCCAGGCGCTTCATGTTGAAATAAAGCTCGGCTTATGTTACAATATAGAAAAAATACAGAGATAAAACCGTAAAGGTGATGAGGGTGTGGAAAAAAAGAAATGCGTTTATGTCGCATTTGATGGCCGCGGCGCGCGCCGCAAAAAAATCAAACTGCCGCTTTTCTGTTTCCGTGTGGGTCTGGCCGCCGTACTGGCCATTGTTCTGGTTCTTACAGTGTCTCTGTACCGTCTCTTTCAGTATCAATACTCGGACGCGGCCACGGAGACGCGCCTGAAAAAACTGCAAATAGAATATAAAGATTTGCAGCTGCAATTGGC
>JAITPB010000055.1 GCA_031289625.1 Clostridiales bacterium
CTAACGCATAAACGAGCGGGACGGTTAAAACGCCGTCCCGCTCGTTTCATTTTATGTTACTCCACGTTGCATATTGTAACGCCGTTTTTCACCGTGTTTTTACACGCAATGCGTCAAATATGCGTCAAATTCGATGTTTGACCCGCTAAAACCCTTGTATTTGCTTGACATTTAGTGTTGCGGGGTACACTCTACCATTGCGATAACCGCCTGCTCCGGCGTTAAATCCCGCACAAGCACTGGCATTGTTTCAACGCCTAAAATCTGGCAAGCGAATTTACGGCGGTGTCCGGCGATTAGCTCGTAGCCGTCACCTTTTGGTCGGGCGATGGCGGGAATCAAAACACCGTTTTCGCGGATACTGTCAACAAGTTTCTGAAATTCCTCGTCCTGCTTTACTTGGAATGGGTGGTTTTCAAATGCCGCTAATTTATTAAGCGGCAAGTGTTGAACGTGTTCTTGCATAGTGGGTTGCTCCTCTCGATTTTTAGCTTGAAATTTCCGGGGCGCGGCTTTGACCGCGCTGTCATCGGGTAGTAAAATATCCACCAATTCATCGGTGGACAGGTTTTGTTTGTTATCTGGCATCTCGATACCCTCTTTCTCTTGTTTTGTTTTGCTGTTTTTGCGGCGGCTGTTGTGTTTCACGGTAGAGCCGTATTTTTTCTTTCATCCGCTCGGTGTTTTCGCGGATTCCATCGCACAGTTTCAAATCCTTGCGGCAAGCTGAAATTTGAGCGGTCAACTCGGTTTTCTGTTTGAGTAAATCCGCTTTGACCTCCGGGTCTTTTGCTCGGCGCAGCTTGTTTTGAATTTTTGTGCGCTGACTGATTAACTCGTCCATCTGCGACTGCGTTTTATCCGTGAACGACTGTAACTGCGGGAGCGTGTCGATTTTATTGCGGACAATCAGCTTTATCTGCGCCGAATAAATGTGCATTTTCCGAATATCCTCATAGAAAATCGCGTGAACCGGCGGGCGGGGCTTCTCTTGCTTGACCGGGAGTTTGCCAAGCAGATACAGATAGTGAAAATACAGTGCGCGAAAGCCCGTGAGCTTTTTCACCGTCTGAAACGTGCCGCGAAGTTGAGCGTGCCGCACTGTCGGCTTCGGCGGCAAGTCCAGCGGCACACGCTGTTTCAACAAGCCGCCCTCGTAAATGCGATTGGTGATACTGGCATTGGTATACGCCTCTCCCAAACGATAAAGCCGCGTGGTTCGGGCATCGCCCGCCATTTTGATTGACCAATACTTGCCCGTCATCTTGATTTCATAGCCCATTTTCTGCAAGACAATCGGAAGCTGACTGCGCGTCATTGCACAGGCGACCGCCTTGTCTATCGCCTGGCGGTAGAGGTTATAGCGGGTGGGTTCGCCGTTTTTCTCAGCAAGATAAATCATTCGCGGCGTTTTGGTTTTCTGCGGGTTCTCGATTACCGACAAGCCCCGCTCCCGACACAATCTATCGGCAACACTCCTCATACGGGCATACTCGGCGTTGGTGCGGTCGTATTTCAGCCCGTCAACAAACGACACCGAATTTACGGCGAAATGGCAATGCAAATGATTTTTATCCAAATGCGTGGACACAATCACCTGATATTTTGCGCCCCACATCTCCCTCGCTAACGCCATCCCCGATTTCATGGCATTGTGTAGGCGTGACCTCCCCCGGCTTAAAGCTGAGATAACCGTGGTAGGCAAGCCGCCCGTCCTCCTTGTGAAACTGCTTTTTGACGAGAATCATTTCCGTCACCGCCAGTTCCGGCAGACAGTTGATACCGTCCACAAACAGCTTTTGCTCGGTTTTGTCCGGGCGGGTAGTGTAGCCGACAATATCCCACAGGGCTTGCAAATCCTTATTCTCTGCAGTGTCGGCGCGGGTCTTTTCAGGGTTTTCCACATAATTTATGAGGTGGTCAATCCGCCCTTTAATTGCCCACAGGCTTGTGACTGCCATATGCGCTCCTTTCCGGCAGCAATGCCCTTTTCTCAAATCCGAGGATGATTTCCCGCAACAGTCCCGCCGCTGCTTCATCTGTTTGCACCGTCTGATACAGCGAATATAACTGCGTGAGCGTTTCGCGGTACGCCGTATCGGGCATCGGTTTTGGGTGATAGCGGTTCAAAAGCGAACGGCATAAATCCGTAACGGTAAGACCGCATTTTCGGGCGTGGGTCTTAACGGTCGCGTATTCCTCTTCCGTAAGGTTGATTTTGATTGGCTTGAATTTCGTGTTTGTCATAAAGTTATCCTTTCTCCCTTGGCAGGGTCATAGGGGCGTTAGCCCGTTGCTCGCTAATCCCGTGGACAGACCGCTGTCCACTAATTCGTCCGTCTGCTGATACTCCTCTCTCGATAAAAATGAGCGCAAAAAAAGACCGCCTTTCCTTTCAAAAAGCGGCCTGTGGATTTTTCTTGCGCTATGTAATTTTGCGGTTAGCTGTAAATCAACTCTTCCCGGATTATTTCGCTGACACGGTTGTGGATGCTATTCATTTTCTGCACCCAAAGCATCTGATTTTCAGCCTTCAACTGCTCGGTCACGCCCTCTGCCGCCGCCATCTGGCGGGAGATTAACTCCATGCGGTTATGCGCCGCCTCGTCAATCTCGTGCAGATGAGCGTTCAGTTTCCCCGAGATGAGAAACTGCGAATACAGCCCCTTGCGGTGATTTTTAAGATAAGACTGCCGCTGCAAGCCCCACCCGAAAATCTCACATGTGGGTTCGTCCTCTGCGGCTTCAATCTCCAATGCGAAGTCGGGAAGGTAGTATTCGCCAATCAAGGTGTAGGAAATCCCAGTTTCCTTGTTTGTGTAGTGCGGTGCTAAATTGGTCATAATGGTGCGCCTCCTCGTAAATTTGATGATATTATTTTAGCGGTTGATGATGACAAATGCAAATGTGCAAACCAAAACCACGTAAAAATATTTCTATTGACAAATACCGTAGAATCGAGTATAATATAGTTGAGTTCGGAAATACTAAGCACGCGGGGTGATGATAAAATGACATTCATCGAATATCTAAAAGCACAATATGGCATGGGCGAGCCTATCTATGTGGAGCAGATTCAATTCAATGGCTACTCCCGTCCGTGGATTTTTAAGGAATTAAAAAAGCTTGTGGACAGCGGCGAGTTAAAACGCTTTGACACAGGCATCTACTATTTTCCCCGCAAAATGTCCTATGGCGAGGCGAGCCTTGACCCGCGTAAGGTGGTTCAGCGACGGTTTTTGTCGGACGGCAAGGAAGTTTACGGCTATGTCGCCGGGATTTCTCTGCTTAATTTGGCGGGGCTGACCACGCAGGTTCCTAACTTGCTTGAGCTTGTGACCAACAATGAAACCACGCGGGTTCGAGATATTCAAGTGGGTAATCAGCGAGTCCGCGCCCGCCGCAGCCGCACAACCGTGACGAGGGACAACGCAAACACATTGCAATTTCTTGACCTGATGAATGTTATCACGCCAAAAACCCTTGATGAAACAGAGCGGTATATGCTCAGCAAATATATCAAAGCCTCCGGCGTGACAAGGGATTCTGTCACACAATACGCAGGCTTTTTCCCCGCCAGAGCGATGAAAAACATGATGGAAAGCGGGGCGGCCTATGAACTTACATGATGACAAGGAGCTATTCGCGCAGGTGCTGGCGGATACCGCTGAACACCTTGGTTTGAACGACACAGGCATTGTGGAAAAGGATTATTTCGTCACGATGTTCCTGCAAAAAATCGCCGCAAAGCAACCGGGCGTGATTTTCAAGGGCGGTACCTCGCTCTCCAAATGCCACAAGCTTATCAGCCGTTTTTCGGAGGATATTGACCTGAGCGTGGAAACCGAAGTTGCCAAACTCACCGAAGGGCAGCGCAAGCACTTGAAAGCCGACATCATTTCCATCATAGACGAATCGGGCTTCACGCTCGAAAATGCCGACCAAATTCGTAGCCGCCGCGACTTCAACCGCTATGTGATTGATTACCGCTCTGCCTCCGATTCCTCATTTTTGAATCCGCATTTGATTGTGGAAACCTCGGTTTTCATCAAGTCATTTCCCACGCAAACGATGGACGCGGCGAGTCTTGTCTATGATTTTTTGCTTGCTCGAGATGCGGTGGATGATATTGAAAAGTATGAACTGCAACCGTTCAGGGTTAAGGTTCAGTCAATAGAAAGAACCTTTATTGACAAGGTTTTCGCACTTGCCGACTATTACTTAGACGGGCGGGTGCAAATGCACTCGCGACATATTTATGACCTGTACAAACTGTATCCGAAAATCACTTTTGACAATTCGTTCCGGCAATTGGTCGCTGAGGTTCGCACAATTCGCAGGGCGCATGTCACTTGCCTTTCGGCACAGGATGGTGTGGATTTGCCGGAGCTGCTTCGCAAAATTGTGAGCGAGGATTATTATAAAGCGGATTATAATCAGATTACCGACACATTGCTGTTTGAGAATTTACCGTACAGTCAAGCGATAACCGTAATACACAAGATTTTGGACGATGGGTGCTTTGCGTAAAATTACCCGCTGAAAAAGAGGAGCCAATCTTCTTTTCAGCGGGCTTCTCTCTGCCCTCATATATATAATGGGCGAAAAAGGTGAAGATCAGAAAGACGCACAACACATTAATTATTAAAAACACAACACAGAAATGCATAGTTATTTTATTGTGTTTTTCTTTGTTTTATGGTATAATCATTATAGAAAACACAACTTAGAAAGGAGCGGTTTCAATATGACTTCACATCCCAAGCAAAACATCGGCTGCTTTACGGCGGATTTTCGTGGCAAAAAGGTTGCGATCGGCGGCAGGGTGTTCCCGGTTGGATTTTTCTTCTGCAACTCGCTGAACGAATATTGGCGGGAAGCCCCGAACGGCGAACACAGCAACCCTGCCGCCGGGTGGCTGATTGCGAACCGCCTGCTCTCTACCCATCAGCCGATGTGGAACGTGGAGGACGACCTCCTGCTTGGCTACTTAGACGAAGCGGAGGCGGCCAAGTTGCATGACAATATCCAATATATTTTGAAAGTCATCGCCAAAGCACGCCCGTTCAAATATTTGGATTTGGATGCCGAAAAATCGCGGTGCGATGCCTTGTTTGGCACGGAAAGCGTTCAGCTTATTAACGCTTATCTGCGGGAAAAAGCACAGCACACGCTCAATAGCGATAGCTTTGGGTTGTCTGGCAATCAACCAAACCATAATGAAATCAAACGGCTTGCCGAAAAAGAAACGCATTTGCGGGATTTCATTTCTACCCTCGATTTTTACAACAAGCTCGGTCTTGACATGAACGCCGCCTTGGATTTTGCTAGGGGCTTTGTGGAGCGGTTGCCATATATTCCGAGGCGGGATGAAAACCATTTAATACAGCTCGCGATGGAATGCATGAAACAAGTGCCGTTTGGGCGTTGGAATCAGCTATATCAAAGCACATTTTCGCCGGAGGTGGAGTATGTCGCCGTGCCTAAAAAGCCGCACAGCAAAAATTACACCGTTGGCAAGCGAATGACTTTTACGCGATTTTTGGATTTTCTGATTGCGGATTTTTTCGAGGGGCTACACAACGGGCATTATCCGCAAATCTGTCAAAACTGCGGGCGGTATTTCCTCAAAACCAATGCTCACGCGCAAAAATATTGTACCTTTACCGACCCGAAAGACCCATTAAAACGCGCCTGTCAGGCGGTGGCTGCGGCAAAGGGACGTGCGGCGAAAGAACTTGCCGCCGACCACCCCATCAAGGCTGTTTGCGAAAACCGATTGAAGGTGATTCGCATACAGCTAAAGCGGGAAAGACTCTCGAAGGAACAGGCTAAGGCAGCGAAAAAGGTTGCACAGGAGCGGCGGGACAGGGCATTGGCGGATG
This sequence comes from Clostridiales bacterium, assembly GCA_031289625.1. GTDB lineage: Bacteria > Bacillota > Clostridia > Lachnospirales > WQUN01 > JAITPB01. The sequence goes on from JAITPB010000055.1 coordinate 5,886, forward strand.
CCGTTTATGCCAATACGCTCTATCCAAAGGAGATGGAGCAGGTATCTATTTATGAGGCGGCGGGTATCGAACTGTCCTGATTATCGGACAAGTATTGTGATAAAATTAACTGGCGAGGAGGTGGGGCAAAATGCGTTGGTTCATTCCGTTTGAGCAGTTGTTTATGTATCGGTTGCCGAAAGCGCCGCCGAAGCGAGTGCTTAACGATTATATTGTGGAGTACAAGCGCACAGGCGATGAGCAGTATCTCGCCCATTTTCTCCACCTCTATGAAGCCGCGCTCAATATTCGCACGGAGAATTTTTGCGAACATTACGGACAGCTACAGCATTTTCAGGACATCAAGCAAACCATAGTTGCGGCAATGTTTTTGAAGCTACCCGACTATGACCCTGAGTTTGGCACAACGCTGGAGCAGTTCACGGAATTGTATGTAACAGAAGCTGTGATGGACTACATACGGCAATACTGCGGTGCAGTTTCCATAAACGAAAGTGCCTTTGACACCCTGCGGGAAATCACGGCGATTTATTACTACAATCCAGAGTTGAGTCACGGCAAACGCTTGGCGGAAATCAAGCGACAAAAGGGTTACGAAGAAAAGAAGATTCGTGCGTTCCTGCAATACGGTGAAATGTTCCGCTATTCCGCAAGCTTGGATGCAACAGAGCTTGACGAGGATGAGGGATACGTTCCGCTTTCCGAGCGCATCGGCGACCCTTATGGCAATCCCGAATACATTGTGCTGAGAAAGCTGTTTATTGAGGCAATCGCCACCGTACTTGACGATCTTGGCTATCGTGATTTGAATCTGTTTCTGCATTATTTGGGCTTACGGCGTATCGGCAAGGGCTTTGCGGATGACGAGCCGTTACCGAAAACAATCATCGCCGCTCATTCGCAAATCGGCTCTATTGATGCGGTTAACAAGCGGTTCAAGCAACTTGTCCACAAGATTAAGGATGAACTGGAGCGGCAGGGCTGGATTGAGGGAGAGAATGCGCCGAAACTGCCTGAACCGCCGCCACTTACCTTCCCGATAAACAGGGCAGCGTTTGAAACAATTGCTTATGCAGTTCACAAGTGGGAGCAGAGCGGCAAACCTGATTTCAATATGATTTTCGATGCGGCAGAGGGAGCGGATGGCAAGGTAGTGTTGGAGTTTTTGGCGCTATGGCTGTATTGAAATCCGTCCGATTTTATCAAAAACGGTTGCAATTTGTCCGATTCTGTGTTATACTATTTACAGGGTTTTAAGATAGGAGGAGTGGGTGCTATGGATAAAGCGGATTCTGAAAAATGGGTTGACACAAAAGCTGTTGCAGAGCATTTGAATATCAACCGACAAACCGTTTTTGCTTGGATTGCTCAAAGAAAGCTCCCTGCGGTCAGAGTGGGTAAGGCATGGAGATTCAAGCTGTCTGAAATTGATACTTGGCTACGCTCAGGTGGGGCGAAAGATTAATAGAATGGATAATGATTTATGAAACCTTACAAATTCAAGTTCATAGATTTGTTTGCAGGCATTGGTGGATTTCATCAAGCCATGCGCTATCTCGGAGGCGAGTGCGTTATGGCTTCGGAAATCAATCAAGCTTGTGTTGATACATATAAATTAAATTTCAAAAACGTAGATGTGCGGAACGATATTCGAAAAATAGACCCCGAAAGCATCCCGCAATTTGATGTGCTTTGTGCGGGATTTCCTTGTCAACCGTTCAGCAAAGCGGGCGCACAAAAGGGATTTAGCGATGAGCATCGCGGTAATCTCTTTTATGTGATTATGGATATACTTGATGCACATCCCGAGGCAAAATTTTTGATTTTAGAAAATGTTCGTAATCTTGCTGATAAAACCGAGAATTGGGACATCATCAAAATAGAGTTAATGAAAAGAAACTTCTATATCACGGAAGAACCTGTGATTTTGTCCCCACACAATTTTGGTATTCCGCAAATTCGTGAGCGGGTATATATTCTCGGTATGCGAAAGGATATTCGCAATATCGAGATTTTAACAAATGGATATATTCATTCATCTGATTTAGAGTTGGAAGGTATTAAGGGTAAAGATAACTGCAAAATGGGTGATGCAATGTCAATATTAGAGCCAAGTGCGCCAGAGCATTATGCTATAAGCGATGAACAAGTCAAAATGATTTTTGCATGGGAAGAATTTCGCATCGCAACCAATATAAAAATTATCGGATTCCCAATATGGATAAATAGTTTTGGGGTGGGCTATCAGAGATTTTCATGGTATAAACGGAAAATTGGTTATGATGAAATGCCAAAGTGGAAACAACGCTTTGTAGATAATAACCGTAGGCTCTATGAATCCAATAAAGATTTCATAGATGATTGGATTATTCGTTACGATATGCTTAATAGGATAAAGCTCTACCAAAAATTTGAGTGGAATTGTGGGACGGACGTTACCGATATTCGCGACACTATTATACAGATACGGCAATCTGGTATTCGCGCCAAACGTCCGACATTCTACCCCTCTCTTGTTGCAATGGTGAATACACCTATTATTTGGGATAAAGAAAAAGAGCGATTCAGACGGATTACACCGCATGAAGCTGCTAATCTCCAAAGTTTTCACGGCGCATATAAGTTTACGGGGAGCGAGAATCAAATCTATCAGCAACTCGGCAACTCTGTAAACGTAAAAATATTAAAAAAGTTATCCTCAAAATTATTCAGTTTCGCACAGAAAGGTTGGGACACCGATGAAGAACAATAAGATTGACATCAGACCAACATCAGGTGTCTATGCAACTTATAAGCGACTGAGTTATCAGCCGTGGACGGCTATTGCTGAGTTCGTGGATAACTCTACCCAAAGCTACTTTGACCACAGAGAGCAGTTAAGAGCTACACCCAATTTTGGAAAACTGAAAATCAGTGTCGTTTACGAATCACGAGATGGCGGTGATGACTTCCTAACGATTACGGATAATGCTTTTGGTATGGAACTTGAGGATTTTGAGCGAGCAATCCAGTTAGACAAAGTGCCGATTAACACAAGCGGGCGTAATGAATTTGGTATGGGGCTAAAAACTGCGGCTTGCTGGTTCGGTTCTAAGTGGAGTGTCTACTCAACTCAATTAGGGTCGGAGTTTGGTTATAGTGCGACCGTAGACGTTGATAGATTAGCCATTTTCAAGGATACCGAGATTGATTTGGATATCTTCGAGTCATCTGCCGAGGAACACTACACTATTATCAAGATTGAAAACCTAAACAAGAAAATTACGGGTTCTCGCACTATCAGCAAAGTCAAAGAACTGCTGAGCAGTATTTATAGACAAGATATTAGAAACGGTGAAATCTCTATTACCTACGGCGATACCGAGCTTTTCTATAAAGAACCGACTATTTTTGAGGAATCTCTTGAAAATGGCGAAACGCGCGTGTGGAAAAAGGATATTTCATTCATCATTCGTCACAATAGAGAAGATTTGCGCTGTCGTGGATTTGTTGCGCTGAGAATCCCCGCCAGTTTACATGATGCTGGATTTACATTAATGCGTAGAGGGCGCGTAATTGTGGGTGGCTCAGATAGAAATTACCGCCCAAAAGAGCTTTTCGGAGACCAAAACTCTTTTGAGTATCAGCGTCTTTTCGGCGAGATACATATGGATAACTGGCCTGTAACGCAAGCAAAGGACGATTTCGATTGGCATAATAGCGGTCTTGAGGAGAGTTTAATAGAGGCATTGCAACCACTAATCCGTGAATATCGCCAAAAAGCGGGAACTATCCGCGTCAGGCAACAAGCCGAAACTAACGTAGTGATGAATCAGGCCGTCAACGATTTGGAGCGAGCTGGAGTTATATATGGAGCAAGCGCGACCCCTGTAGATGTGCCATTTGTGCCTACTAATGAAAATGAACCTATACCTCAAGAAGAAGCCATAAACGAACCTCCCACAACGCCTGCTGAGGATATTGTTTCTTCTGACGACTCCGCAGTTAGGGTAGTAGGCCCCGAAAGTTACATTATGCCCTTTCACTACAAGGAAAAAGAGTATCAGTTTGAGATTCACTTTGACTCATCTAATGCTCTTGGGTCTTGGGTTAATGTATCCAAGAAGAATAATACAGATTACTCCATATCAATCAATCTCAAACACGCTTTTTTTAAGCCGTTCAATGAAAATAAGGATTTCCTCGCTATAATGACGAAATTAGTCATCGCAATGGTTCTAGCGGAAATTGATGCTTTGCTTGTTTCAATTGACGGAAGAATTGCGGCGAGCGACATACGGCGAAAAATGAACTCTATTTTAGAACAGGTTGTAAATGGAGGAGATGCAAGATGAGTCAAGGGTTATCAATGAATATTATAGAGGGGCAAAACGCTCCTTGGTGCATTGACTGTGCTGGCTATTTTAAGGAAAATATCGCCGTTCAACTGCTGAACGATGATATTCCTCAAGATGCCGTGGATACTATATTCGGCAATGCCGCCGATATTCTCAGTCAATGCCCGAATCCAAATGACCCTATACCCAATGCCAAAACGGGGATTGTTATCGGAAAAGTTCAGAGCGGAAAAACTTCAAATTTCATTGCATTGACGGCACTATCTTTTGATAATGGATATGGGGTCAATATTATTCTCGGAGGCACCAAGAACAATTTGCTTGACCAAAATGTACAGCGCATTGAAGGTTATTATCAAAGTGCGTTGACAGAAAAATTGGTAATCCTAAACACAAGACAAAACAAATCACTACTCAACGCCCAAAGGATAAGGAATTTTCTTGCCGAAGGCAGAAAAGTCATTATTATTGGTCTTAAACGTCACAATCATATCAATATGATTGCGGAAATTTTTAACGATGCTGCGCTTCGGGATATTCCAACTCTGATTATTGACGACGAGGGCGACCAAGCCACCTTAAACACCCGAATAAATACTGAACAGATGAGTTCGACATATGAGGCGGTTATAAAACTCAAGGAAAAATTAAAACATCATTGCTTGGTTTCGATTACGGCTACTCCACAAGCAAATATCCTTATTGAAACTTGGGATAAACTTTCTCCCGATTTTGGCAACTTGGTCTACCCAGGCGATGAGTATTGCGGATTACACGAATTTCATGGCGAAAATCAAGATACTCTCATTCGCATAATTTCAGAAGATGAGCCGAACCTACTGGACGAAGACGGAGTCCCAGACTCGTTTTATGACTCCCTTGCCGCCTTTTTTATCGGTGGAGCTTTGCGTAAATATCGCGGGGATGGTAAGAACCACTCTATGCTTATTCATCCGAGCCAAAAGAAATTCGACCACAAAAGAGTTATTGATAAGGTTACGGCTGTGGTTGACGATTGGCAACAAAAAGCCAAAGAAATCGCAAACGGCATTGATGATATGTCTTTTGAGCCGCTCAATAATCTACTTAAAAAGAGTTATGACCATTTCATATTTGATAGCGTAAAAATGCCCGAATACAATGAGTTATACCCATATGTTATTGAGTGCATTAAAAAATGTGCTCCACCTCACCTCTGTAATAGCGATGAGGATGCGAGCAATAATGCGAAGTATTACCCCTACAATATCTTTGTAGGCGGAAATATGGTTGAACGCGGCATTACCATTAAAGGGCTTGCCGTTACGTACATTATGCGCCGCGCAAAGGGTAAAGCAAACGTAGACAATACCGAACAGAGGGCACGCTGGTTTGGATATAAGAAGAAATATCTTGATGTCTGTCGCGTATATACTACGCAAACCATAAAAGAAGATTTTTCGACGATTTATGAACACGAGGATGATTTGTGGGATTCAATTGAGCGAGCTCAAGCAAAAGGATTATCATTTAAAGAAATTCCGCGAATATTCATCTTGGCAAGCAAGAGGCTGAATTTGACTCGAAAAAATGTTGCTCGAACTGAGCGCCTTAATTTTTCCGAATGGTCAAAGCAGGACTACCTGCTCTCTAATAGCGATGCTGTTACTCTCAACATCAATAAAATAAATGCTCTTAGAGATACCTATGTGGATCGTTTAGAGTCGCGCAATTATAACGGCGTTAACCAGCATAAAATGATAAAAGGGCTGAATTACTTTGACCTCTGCGACAATCTGCTATATTTGCTTGATTTTCCCACATCCAGCCATGTTGACGTAAATATGTTCAGAAAAATATCTGAGGTTTTGAAAAAAGCACAAATCGCGCCAGAAATTGATGTGATGTGGATTAGGGAGAAGATTGGTGAGCAAAGAACGCTTAGGACAGACGGACAGATTAACCAATTATTCCAAGGTCATAATCCGAACCGCGCCAGTACAACATATTATCCGGGCGATGGAGCTATGATTCTGCCAGATCGCGGTCACGTGATGCAGTTGCAAATTCATATGGTAAAAGCAAGAAATAAACCAGAAATGGACTTTTATGCACCGGCTCTTGCCCTATATATTCCGCTTGAATATGCGGAACAAATGGATAAGATAGTCGGGCAAATATAGGAGGTTTCCCTTAATGGAAAAAGCAGATGAGATTTATAATTTAATCAAAGCGATGCATATTCCGAGTGGCAGCAAATATGGATTGGTAAAAATTAATTTGGACGGTGCAGAAATTTACTATGGGAAAGACTCCAATAATAACCCCGTATTTGCCGTTGTGTCGTGCAACGCTCAACGCAGACAAGTAATACAAAAAACAAAGAAATTGATTTTTTGGTTTTACGCTACTTGCGATATTATTGCTGACGGTGAACATAGCGAGAAAATCATGAACGTCTTAACCTGTCTTAGCCAAGATGAAAATGAGATTGTTGCTTTTATTCGTTTGACATTGGCTTTCATAAAGGGCGCAGATGAGCAGTCGGCAAAACGGCTGTCCGAATTATTTACTGCGCTTACTAACCTCTTTGCAAATGTACATAGAGCAAATCAAATGGAATTGCAAGGATTCTTTGGCGAGCTATATGCGATTAAATATTTCTACGAGCAGGGGCCGAACATCAGTGATTACTGGCAAAAAAAAGAGAAAATGAAGTTTGATTTTTCGATTTCTGCTCAAAAAAAGCTCGAAGTAAAAACCACGACCAATGAGTTGCGTGTTCATCATTTTAGACACGAGCAATTACTCTCTGATTTATACGATATTTGCGTTATATCCATATTGCTCCGCGAAGATGACCAAGGGCTTTCATTATTGGAACTTATAAAAGAGGTTCGAGGGATTGCGATGGGCAATTTTAATACGTTAATGTATATCGAAGATTTTGTCAGAAACTTTGACGAATCAGAATTGAGCAATATCAAGTTTGATGTCGCATACCTCAATAAAAATCTGCATATTTACAGAGCAGAAGACGTGCCGCGATTCAAGGAAAACCAACCTATGGGCGTAAGCAAAACGGAATACGATTCAGATTTAACCAATTCACAATTTATGTTGGAGAAGGATTTCATGAAATGGATTCAAACAACTGAGTAGGTGTTAGGACTCTCCGATATAACCGTAAACCCGCCTCCATCACAGCAATCGCTACAACAGGGGCGGGTTCGCTCTATTGAATTA
>JAITPB010000059.1 GCA_031289625.1 Clostridiales bacterium
AAGCAATGGAAAGCGTGCAGCTCGATCCGAAATATCGGGATCACGTGATTGCCGAATTAAACAAACAAGGCGTCGCCTATACCGTGTAGATGTAACCAACTTGGGACGAATCATCACACAGCAGCCAGCGAAAAATCTCCCATGCGCGGTAAACAGAATTATTTATCGATAAAAACCCAAAAGGCTATTGGAGAATCTCCGATAGCCTTTTGGGTTTATACCATATAATCTACAGACTGGGCCGTACATGTGTTTGCTTGCGCGGCGGCCCGTCTCCAGTGTCCATTTTCACCTTGATTGGCGTTGGATTCTTTTTCGATGGATCGCCAGCTTTCGAGAAGCCTCCCGAAAATTTCAACCGCCTCCCGGACAGATGCCGAAGAATGCTGTTGAACGCCCTCCTGCAGTTTTTGGCTGACATAATTATACAGTGCGCGGAGATCCCGCCCTATGCCCAGCCGGAGGTCAAGGCTGGCAGATAAAAGCGCGATCGCAGCCCGCGCTTTTTCCAGGTATTCGATCCAAACGGCTTCGCCCGGCGCAGAACTATCCGCGTTTGTGAGCGCGGTTTCCATAAAATCCATCGCCATCTCATACGTGATCACCACCAGCTCCAATGGGCCGGCCGCCGAAACGCGCGCCGCATACTTCGCGGCAAAATTTTTATCCACCAAGGCGCCTATTGCAGCAATGACAGCAGTTGCTGCGGACGCTGATTGGCTTGCGCGAGTATGGCGACGCCGGCTTGATATTTCACGTTCATTTGCGTATACTCCGCCATGGACTTGGCGATATCGGTATCCTGGATTCTGCTGCGGGCTGTCTCCGTATTGAGCGCCGCCGTGTCGACATTGGTAACTGTCTGTTCCAGCCGGTTTTGATACGCGCCCAATGTGGCACGGATGGAGCTAACTTCTCCCAGTGCCTGGTCAATCGTCCCCAGCGCCCTGGCCGCGCCTTCCGGAGACTGATAATCCAAAATAAATCGGCTGCCCCCGCCTTTGTACTCCAGAAAGCCGAGCGTCTCCGCCGTCACTCTTGGGATTCGCACAGGCATGTGCTGATTGTAACTAGGCCCTATTTGGAGATATAAAGGGCCGTAGCCCCGCAATTCCACAGATAAGTCTATAGGAGCGCTTATCACGGAAGTGCCAGCGCTGTAAGGCGGGACGTCCGTACTTTTTCCATCTCCATAGACAAAATCATCGGGATCCGGAAAACCGTTAGGGCTCGGCCTGAGGCTAAAAAATACTTTCACACCCAACCGCACATATCTGCCATTGGAAGTGGCGATCGTAATCTCATTGCCTTTCGCTGTCACGCTTTTGGCGTTGTTAAATTCCACATTCAGCGTTCCGTCAGGATTCTTCAAATACACGGAGCCCGGGTCGATCACGACGTCTGTTCCAGATGCGTTCGTGTTTATCGCTGGATTATTGCCGGAAGAAATGACAAGCCTTTGCTCTTTTCCAGCTCCCTGCGTGGCCAGATATGCAATGCCGCTGGCGTCATAGATCAGATCCACAGAGGCCAGATCACAGGCCTGCGCCAATTTCCGGCGAATGTCGTCCATGCTGTCGGAAGCGCGGACGTCGACGGAAACGCTGTTAATGGCAAAGGCAGTATCTGTGAGATACAGGTTACTGAGATTCAACGTTGTTTCCGCAGGCAGCGCCGGTCGGCTGATGGTATAGAACAGCTCGCCCGCAGACAGGTTTTCAGAGAGCGCTAAAATCGAAGCGATTCTGTCGGCGGAGATCCTTCCCGCACCCACGCCCATCATGCTCCTGGCGACGGTATCCGATTCCCCGCTAAGAACTTTGATTTTGTTAAACTCAGTTTTGTTCGCATTGTCGCTGATTTCTTGCGCCAGCTGATCCGCTTCTGTTTGGATTTTGGACTGATCCTCGGGTGTTAGCACGCCGTTGGCCGCCTGCACGGCCAGCTCCCTCATTCTTTGCATCATGTTCATTACGACGGACAGCGCGCCGTCTGTCGTTTGAATCAGGGAGACGCCGTCCATGGCGTTTTGGCTCGCGCGATTCAGCCCGATGGTCTGCATACTGAGCTTATTGGCAATGGCCAGCCCCGCCGCATCATCTTTCGCGCTGTTGATCTTGACGCCCGTGGAGAGTTTGCGCATAACGGACGCGACTTGCCTGTCCGTGCTTTTGAGCGTCAGAGAAGTGTATAAGGCGGGAATGTTCGTCCCTATCCGCACGTTTTGTCATCCTTTCTGTTTGGTATTGACCGGCCCGCGCCGCCGCTAAAAGATTGCCGAGTGTGGGCTGTTTCTCCAGCTTGAAGATTGCGCCGAACGCGGCCTCACTTTTTTGGATGGCGTTGAGCGTCTGGTAGAGTTCAACGACTTTTTTTCTGGTGGCGGGCTCCATCTCCCGGCTTTTATCCAGTCCCACAATACGCGCGGCGATTTTATCGCCGTGCCCGCCGCCATATTCGCCGTCAAAATGGGCGATGTATTGCAAAACCCCATCGATATGCATATCGAGAGGGTTTAAACCGTCTTGGATTATAGAGATCACGATGCATGGGTGCAAATTGTCCATCATCCGCTGAAACCGTTCCAGGAGAGATTTTGCCCTGTCCAAATTTTTCGGGTTCACATCCATGCCACCGCGGGACAAAGCGGAAGCGGCCTGTAAATTTTCCGCCGTAACGGGAATTTGCAAATAAGCCAGCAGATCGTCAAACTGTTCTTGAACCCTGGCGAAAGAATCGCCGTATTTTTTTTCCGGCGCGGCCGCGAAATTTTCATAAACCTGGCTTCGTGCCGCAGTACGCGCGCGCGGCGGTCCCCGCATGAAAATCACCCCTTTATGATAAAATCAATCAATCCATTTTAGTATGCGCACACGGCGAAAAAACTGTATCGTAAATTAATGGAAATCCAGGGCAACAGCATTTTGAAGCTAAATACGTGAACTGTATCACAGTTTAGAGGAAGTAGCAACACTATGCACTCAGGGATTTTTTCATTAAGAATGCTACACAAAACATTTGCGAACATCATACCGTTAATAGCTGACATTCATTATTCGCCTATCCCTTGAGGCCAGTAAAATAGGCATCTATAGTGCCTTTAAGCGGCACATCCGGATTTTGCCAGTTTTCGGCTGCAAATCCCTTATGCCATTCGGCAAATGCGGCTTCGTCAATCTCAAACACGCTATCCTCATACCATTTGCCGCCATTCGTGCCGAGATAGCCAGGCGTAAGTTCTAACGCCATAAACGCGTCAAACGCGGGGCCGTCCGGCATCATCAAGCCATACTCGTTCGCGGGCTTAAATCCGAAGCGGGGATAATAGCTTTCGTGACCGCAGATAATCACCGCGCCGTAGCCCAGTTCTTTGGCGCGGGCAAGGCTGTGGCGGATAATAGCTGCACCGTAGCCTGTCCCGTGTAATTCCGGCTTGACGCTCACAGGTCCGAACGTAAGCGACAGAAGTTCGCTTCCGTCTGGGCGAACGACTTTGCTCTTTGTGTACAGAATATTCGCGACGATTTCGTTATCAATCGTGCCGACGAAATCAAGTTCCGGCACAAACGTCACCGAATCCCCGCATAACGTGCGCGAGATAGTGTTCCTTAACAAAGGGGTCACGGCTTCCGTCTTTGTAAGTAAAGTTTTCAAACGCCGCGAACGTCAACTGCTCCACCGCTTTATAGTCTGTTGGCTGTTCAAGGCGTATTGTCAGATTTTCCAATGGTTTATCCTCCGTTAGTTTTTGCGATTAAACACAACCGTCTGCTCTTTCATCGAAATTTTGCCGACTTCATAGCCGTAACCGGTTAGCTCTTTTTTGTACTTTAAGAACGAGTGGTCAATCGGAACCCCTGCGATGTCAGCGATTTCATCGAACGATAGTTTGAACGACGGGTTGACGTTAGCCTGAACGTATTCCCAAAGTTTAGCGTATTTACTCATCGCGCGCCATCCCGACTTGTTTTAATGTGCAGTTTGATTTTCTTAATCGCCCAGTCATAGTGGCTCGAAGTCACCGAAATGCAATAACTGCCAAGATTTGTCGTACCAGTCCACGCAAAATGCTTTTTCTCGAAAAGCTCATCGTCTGAAAATCCTTCAATCAACATGACAACTTTACTGTGGCTGTCGCGGAGCATAGCCGCCGCATCGTCATACGCCGTGTTTTTGTGCTTTTCCCAGAAATGCACATTCATTTCAGGATACGTTTTCCAGTTATATGGTTCAGGTAAAAACGGCTTGTTTTCGTCATTTTGATTGGCAACCACAAAATTGATGAAAAGCTGATGCCACTCAAACAGGTGGACAAGCACATCGCGCATGTTCTTATCGCGGCCCCAATGTGATTCTTTGCCTGCGCTGCTATCGAATTTGAAATTTGCATGGAGTTCAACATCGGATAAGGTGTCAATAAGTGTCCACAGTTTATCAAACTGCCCGTTTGCTGCCGCTATGAGTGCGGTTTTTGTCGTTGGCCGTGGCATTGTCTATATCCCCCTAACAGCCCATTACGGGCGTAGTCGTCACCAGCCAAGCATGAAAATAGGGACTGGTGAATCTCGTTTAATAATTACTCCAAAAGTTAATGATTTAGATGCAGA
>JAITPB010000098.1 GCA_031289625.1 Clostridiales bacterium
AGTATTTTGATTGACGCCAAAAGCCATGTCATATACCCCGCAATCGCCAGCCCGACGGCCTTCGAAAAAATATAGCCCTTGGAGGTGAATTTTCCAAAAAAAACGCTCGTCAGGGGAAAGAAAATCAGGCCAAGGCCAAGCAGCGTCAGCCACCACTGCAGATAAGATAAAAAATCGATCATGACAAACAGCGAGGCGGCAAACAGCGCGATAACGATCCAATAGGCCTTCGCGTCTTGGCAATACGCGAGGCAAGCTTTAATTCCGGTGGCAGCGCCCGATTGAGTTTTCACATATCCCTTCATGTTATCCTGCTTTCTTTTATTTCACCCACTTTATTCCACTTTTACGTTATCCCGTTTTAGCCTGCCACTTCTATCAATAAACTCTCATTCTTTTGAAAAACGACAGTCCCCAAAGAACGCAGCATTTCTTCGTTTAACCGGCCCTCAAATTTATGCCGCTCCAGTTTCCCCACCACAATGTACTGAACGTCGTATTTTCGGAGTACCTGTTGGATGGCCTTCGGATCATCAGACGTGTACAGTGCGGAAATATCGTCTATGCGCTCCTGAAAAAGATCGGTCTGGGAGTTCCGCCATAGCTGCTGGTGGGTATACCAGTTAAATATATCCGGCAGCCCTGTGGCCGCCGCGACGCGGCCATAAGCCGTATAGCTCAGATCATTGGCCTCGGCGATTGTCGGCTGGCCGCGCACGTTTTGGCGGATATACTCGATGATTTCATAATCATCCTCCAGGATACGAACCATCGGCGCGTCTTCAGCTTCGTCCAGCTTTTCCTCATGCGTCCGCATGTACTGGATTCCGTTCAGCCCTTTGTACGCGGAGAAATGCAGACTGCCGTACCAGCCGCGGATAGAATAAAAGGGATAGATAAACGCGCAGAACAAGAGGAACAGCGCCGCGATATGCGGAAAAGAGATACTCTTTTCCTTATTTAAATACAGCCGCGGATATGTGTACCCCACGCTTAGCCCCAGCATGATAAAAGCCTGGTAACATAATTTAAACATCGTATTGGCTCTGGGATTATTCGGATAAATATCCACTACATAAATAAGTTCCGGCAAAATAATCAAGCCGATCGCGCAGATAAACAGAATCAGCGCGATGCCGTCCGCAGGGTTCAGCTTTTCCAAAAAACCAATCAAACCGTGTTTCCCGGTGTCCTGCGCCGGCACGTAGAAAGCGCCGGATTCAACCAGGCCGCTTTTTTTATTGCCTTTTGCTTTTTTTCCAACGCCCACCGTGCCCTTCGCATCTGGTTTACGGGACAGTATGACGGCCTCAGCCAGAAGCATCGCAAAGAAAATGATCTGATAACCGTAGAGCACAAACAACTGATAGAATCTCGAACGGATGGTGACGAAGGCGATTTTGGCGGATATCACCTCAAAGTTCATCTGGAAAGGGAGCATAACCACATACGACACAAGGGCGGTGAGCAGCACTTGCAGTATGGTGATCCCGATGGATTTGAGGGAATACTGACCCCGCTTTAAATTCGCGTACAGATAGATCGCGCCCGTCACCACGATATAAATGGGAAAGTCCCAGAAATTCGTCGCGGGAAACAAGCCGATGAGAAATAAAATCAGAAAAAAACCCGGCCTCGGACAAATCTTAACCAGTGTCCCGTATAGCGTGGATGAAGGCGCAGACTCGGCATCCTTGGCTTCCACCATTTTGGGCGCCGCGCCGGCAGGCGTCCGGACACGCGTCATAATTTCCATGGCGACCGCGATGGCGGCCCCAATGACCGTTAAGACAAAAAGCATGTTGATCACATGCGCGTGCAGGTCAGACACCACAAAGGAATAGAGCGGAAACTCATGGATGGTTCCATCTGTCTCGACCACTGGATTATAGCCGATGTATCGGGTCGCGTCGGGAAACCAATAGGCTCGTTCCGGGTCTTTTGCCATCCACGCGTAGATAAAAGTATGCAGATTGCCGCCGAGGCATATCAGCGCGCCGGACAGCAGCCCGCATATCGTTTCCGCGTGCTGGTAGGGCCTCCAGGAACCGGGGGATGCATTTTGCAAATTCTGCCTGTAAATTTGAAATAAAAATTGGCCGATGGAATGCGCTTCCATAAACGACAGGGCAAACAGCGTGGCCATCATGAGATTATAAGATATCACCGAATCCACGCCGCTGATTTTCGTCAGGTACGCCGCGTAATATTGACCCAGGTAGTAATAATTGATGGGCATCCTGGCGTACCACATGTCCAGCGGCGGAAAATACTCGCTCCGCAGAATGGACTTGAGAAAACCAAAATCCATAAATTTTTCCTCACCGATAATATCGGGTTTCAGCCCGCGCAAAAAAGCCCAGAAAGCCAGCAGGATGATAAACAGGGCTTCTTGCGCGACGGCGCGCTTCCGAAATTCACTGTCGGTGATAAACGCCTGGTATGCCTTGTTCTTTTTGGAGAGAAAAATATTCGCGGCCAAAAAGGCCGCCAGAACCAGATAAACGGCCCAGAGGGAAAACGGCAGTATTTTGATTGACGCCAAAAGCCATGTCATATACCCCGCAATCGCCAGCCCGACGGCCTTCGAAAAAATATAGCCCTTGGAGGTGAATTTTCCAAAAAAAACGCTCGTCAGGGGAAA
>JAITPB010000115.1 GCA_031289625.1 Clostridiales bacterium
CGAGCAGGTTGAGCTCTACGATGTCTGAGCCTTTGATAATGGCGTAAGAATGGCGGTAATGATCGCTCAGGTTGATAAACTTGCCGATGTCGTGGAGGATGGCCGCGATTTGCAGGAGCAGTTTTTCCCTTGCGCCCATGCCGTGGATTTTTTTCATTTTATCGAATATTTTTACCGCGAACTTTTCCACGCGCTGGTAATGGCCTTCCATGGCATTGTATTTTTTTGCCAGCGCTACGGCAGAAAGAATGGCGCTCTTGCTGAAATCTTTGTTCAAACCGGCAAATTCTTCCGGGCAGAGCATCTCATACAGAATGGCGTCGCTCAGCAAAACTTGGGATACGGTGATCTGCTCCGCCTGTGTGAAGCGCAGCAGATTGTCATAAATGCACATGGCGGGCAGCAGCATTTCCGCTTTGTCGAGAGGAATATGATAATCGGCGGCGGCGCGGTCGGCGGTCTTGGCCTTGATGTCGTCGTAAAAAGAGAGGAATTTTTCTTTGGGGATAAAATGAAAGGCGCCTTTTTTGTCCGCCTGCGTCAGTTCCGCCACAAGGGAAATTTCCACGCCGGACACAAAAAAATTTTTAATATGGCTCGGGATAGCGTTCTCCAGCATATCTGTAAAGCTGTTCAAATACTCTTCCAGCACCAAATAAAACTCCGTGGAGTATTCTTGAATGTCGCCAAACAGTTCACTGACGCGCAGCGGCCCGACTTTGACGTTCTGCGAATAAGGAATCCGCCCGTCTTCCAGAATCGAGACGCCGATGTTGCTGGATCCGATAAAAACCATCATGGCGGAGTCTTTCTCCCCGTCTTTGATCATGCTGGCCAGCAGTTTATAAATATACAGCTTTTCTTCCATATCGTCCATCACCGATATGCTGATCCCAGTTTTGATTTTCACTTGATCCAAAAAATAATCTATATTGTCCGCTTCACGCACCGCCGTCGTGGCCACGGCTTTCAGCGCGGGCGCGCCGTATTCGGCCGCGATGGTCTGAAAATTCCGGATGATAAGGCAGGTCTTATCGATTTTATCAAAGGTGATCTTGCCGGTGTTGAACGTATCGCGGCCCAAGCTGAGCGGATACGTCAGGCTTTCCAAGTCTTTTCGTTTTCCTTTTACCCGCTGCGCGATTTTCATGCGCAGCTCATTGGAGCCGATGTCAATAACGGCGGCGGTTTCGACTTTCTCTTTTTTTGGCATGGCTTCCCATCCTTTGTATTAAAGCAGCGGCGAGAGCAGCCTGGACACAGATTCCCGGATTTTCGTCCAGTGGCTGCGCCGCAGATAATCTTCGCGTTCCAGCCTTACACAGTCTTCAATGTCATGAATGTACTGTTCTTCCAAAGTTCTTGTTATTTTCGCGTCGTAAATAAAAGCGTTGCACTCAAAGTTCAGCTTAAAGCTGCGCACGTCCATGTTGGCCGTTCCGACGGACGCGACCAAAGAATCAATCACAATCAGTTTGCTGTGAACAAACCCCTTGCGGTACAGATAGCATGTCACGCCGACATCCAGGAGTTCGCCCAAATAAGAAAGGCTGGCCCAATACACAAAGGGGTGATCCGGGCGGGCGGGGATCATGATCCGAACGTCTATGCCGGACAGCGCCGCGATGCGCAGGGCCTCGAATATACTGTCGTCCGGCACGAAGTACGGCGTCTGGATGAAAATGGACTTATCCGCCTCGCTGATCATTTTCATATAGGCGTACAAAATATTGTGCTGCGCCGTATCCGGGCCGCTTGAGACGATTTGCACGCCAGCGCCGCGGCCATTGCTGATGATGTGCGGCAAATATCCGCCGTCCAGGCTTATGGTTTCCCGGGAACAGAAATTCCAATCCATCAAAAAGCGCAGTTCGAGATGCGCGACCGCGTCGCCCGTCACCTTCACATGCGTGTCCCGCCAGTAGCCGAACCGTTTGGTCAGCCCCAAATACTCGTTGCCGATGTTCAAACCGCCGATATAACCCACGCGGCCATCCACGACGCAAATTTTACGGTGGTTCCGAAAATTGACGCGGATAAAATGCGGCGGCATAAATTCGGCGAGCAAGCCGCCGGCGGCCTGCAATGGCTTGAAAAAACCGCGGGGCGTGAGAATGCAGCCCATTCCGTCGATCAAAAAACGGACTTCGACGCCTTCCGCGGCTTTGGCCGCCAAAGCCGCGATCAGCTTCCGGCCTGTCTCGTCTCCATGGACAATATAATATTGCAAATGAATAAACCGCTTCGCCTGCCGGATGTCCTCCAGCAGAGCTTCAAATTTCGCGGCGCCTTCAAAGAACAGTGTCAGATGATTGTTCGTTGTGTAGGCGCCGCTGCCGGAAAAAAAATTCAAATATATCATATCGTTGAGATGTTCGGCGCCTTTGACGCGCAGAATATTTTTCTGGTGAATGATGTCCACTTGCTCACGCAGGACGCGGTTGCCGTCCATTTCCATAAACGCCTCATAAATCTCTTCGTCTTTTTTGGCTTTGCCGGCGAACACCCGGTATTTGCGGCTGTCCAGCCCCAGCAGCAGGTAGATGATAAAGCCCACGTAAGGAATCAGCGTGATGACCATCAGCCAAGCCCATGTCACAGCGGGGTTTCGCCTTTCATAAAAAACCACGATGACGCCGAAGATAATATTCAGGATGAACGCCGTTGACATCAGCATCCGGAGCAATTCATGCGGCAAGCCCTTCACCCCTGATTTTTTTCTTGATTATAACCCATATCAGCCGGTCTTTGCAAACAATTGATCATTTTTCAAATCATGCTATAATAGATTTATATTCGCGGGTGGAAGCCTTTTCCGTAGGGGCGCCTGTGTTCGCCTCTACGGAAAATCAATGCGTTCACGCGTATATCAAACGCATTTTGGAGGGAAATTTATGGGAGTCGCAGATATTCTTGTGATTGTATTCATTGTTTTGGCCGCGCTGGGCGTGGGTTTGTATTTTTTGAACCGCTGGGCGTCTCAAAAAATGATAGAACAACAGAACGTACTGCAAAAAGCAAAGCAGCAAGTCACCATTTTTGTCATTGACAAGAAAAAAGAAAAGCCAATTGACTCTTCCCTCCCTAAGGAAGTAAAATCCAAGCTTCCCAAGATGTACCGATTTATGAAAGCGCCGTTGGTGAAAGCTAAAATTGGCCCGCAGATCATGACGCTGATGTGCGAGCCCAAAGTGTTTGAGGTTCTGCCGGTCAAAAAAAGCGTCCGCGTGGAACTGGCCGGCATTTACATCGCTGAAATGAAAGGCATGAAGTCCAAAAGGGAAATGAAAGAGCTGGCAAAGGCCAAAAAATTGAAAGCCACAGCGCAAGCCGATCTGAAGTGGTACAGCAAGATCGATCCCAGAAAGTGGATGAGCAAAGAAAAATAGGCTCCCTGGCATTTGTTGTTTTGAAAGCGTGACGAGGCATCGGATATGAGCGAGAATCAAAATAAAAATCAACAAGAGAATCAAAAAGACGTCGTTTTGAGCATTCAAGGCGTCACCAAAGAGTATAAAATGGGCGAAGTGACGGTGCAGGCGCTGCGCGGCGTGGATTTTTCCATCTACCAGGGCGAATTTCTGGTTATCCTGGGGCCCAGCGGGTCGGGCAAAAGTACCATACTCAACATCATCGGAGGCATTGATCAGCCCTCCGAAGGGCATATTATTTATAAGAACAAAGACATCAGCAAAATCCGCGAAAAGGAACTGACCCGTTACCGCCGCGCCTCCGTAGGGTTTGTGTTTCAGTTTTATAACCTCATCCCCAACCTGACCGCGAAAGAAAATATTTTGCTGGCTTCGGAACTTTCCCCCAGCGCCCTGTCCGTTTCGGAGCTTTTGGAAACCATTGGCCTCGCGGACCGGGGCGATCATTTTCCCTCTCAAATGTCCGGCGGGCAGCAGCAGCGCGTGGCGATCGCGCGGGCCGTGGCGAAGAACCCGGAGATCCTGCTCTGCGACGAACCGACCGGCGCGTTGGATTTCAGCACAGGCATACAGGTATTAAAAATATTGAAAGATTTTAACACAGAGCGTAACAAAACGGTTGTGATCATCACGCACAACGCGGGCATCGGCGGCATGGCGGATCGTGTACTCTACATAAAAGACGGTTTAATCGACCGCGTCGTTGTGAACGAGACGCCTGTCAGCCCAGAGGAGGTGCGCTGGTGATCCTTTTTAAAAAAGCCTTGCGCACAGTTTGGAGAGGCAAAGCGGCTTATATCTCCTGTATGCTGCTGATCGCCGCCGG
Source organism: Clostridiales bacterium (assembly GCA_031289625.1). GTDB lineage: Bacteria > Bacillota > Clostridia > Lachnospirales > WQUN01 > JAITPB01. Next base: position 4,258 of record JAITPB010000115.1, read on the forward strand.
CATTTATATGCTGGTCGCTTTAGGCGCGAGCGCCCGGGCCTTGAGCGCGTCCGCCGCCCGCTACTATAAGGCGTCCCGGCTCGCGGACGCGTTTGCGTCGGTCAGCGCTTTGCCCGCGGGCGCTCTCTCCAGCCTAACGCAAATTGACGGCGTCGATGAAGTGCAGGCAAGGCTTACATATGACGCGCGGATCGTCGCCCTCAATGCGGAAAAGCTCATATGGCTGCGGCTGATTTCTTATGACAAGTCTTATCCGGGGATACCGCTCAACGCGCCCAGCGTCACCGGCTTCGAATTGACCGGCGAATACGACGTCTGGATCGGCCAATCTTTTCTGGATACGCATCAATTGAAGACAGGCGACGAATTAACCGCCATCGTGGAAGGGCGGCAAATCCCTTTACATATCGCGGGCGGCGCGAACAGCCCAGAATATGTCTACGCCGTCCGGGATCCCAGCGACATGTTTCCCGATCAGGAAGCCTTTGGCATCGCCTATGTGGATATCCATGCGTTAAGCCTGCTGTTAAACAGGCAAAATACGTTTAACGACATTTCTTTTTCTTTTGAAAACGGCTATACCTTTGACGGCTTGAAACAGAATTTGAACACGGCGCTGGCGCCGTATGGCCTAATCTCCCTCATTGCGCGCAAAGATCTGTTCAGTTACAATATGGTGAACTCCGAGATCAAAAACGATATGGCCATGAGTTATTCCGTCCCCATTTTGTTCGCGGGCATGGCTTCTATTGTCCTTTATTTAATGCTCAAACGGATCATCGAACAGGAAAGACCGCAGATTGGCACACTGAAAACCTTCGGATATACCAATTTTGAAATTCTGGCGCATTATATCTGGTACGGCCTTATCACCGGATTGCTGGGCGCCATTGTGGGTATCTTGCTGGGCGGCGTTTCTGTCAAACCGATGCTCGATCTGTATACGCGGTATTTTACCCTGCCCGATATGTCCACAGACATACCGCCGGATTTGATTTTCATCGCGTTACTCGTCGCTCTGGGTTTTGGCACGCTGGGCGCGTACGCGGGCGCCAGGCCCGCCTTGCGACTCAACCCTGCAGAGGCGATGAGGCCGCCTACGCCGCCTCCGGTCAAGGGCGACATTATGAAACAGCTGCCCTTTTTGCAATGGATTTTGACATCGCGCGGGAGCATGGCGCTGCGGAACATTCTGCGAGCGAAAGCGCGCTCCGCGTTTATCATGGCCGGCGTCATGTTTTCTTTTGGCATGCTTGCGGCCATGTGCCCCATGACGACGATGATGGGCGATATCATACTGTCCAAGTACAGCAAAGTTGAGGCGTACGACGTGAAACTGACCCTGAAAAGCCCCCAGGCTTCCGCAGGCGCGCGGCAGGAGGCCATGAAACTTCCCGGCGCCGCCATGGCCGAGCCTCTTCGGGAAATTCCCGCGGAAATCCGCATGAGCAACCGAAAAAAATCGGTTATTTTGATGGGCCTGCGCCAGGACACAATGCTTTACAGGCTCTACGACGATGAAAAACACAGCGTTTCGCGCGTGCCAGAGGCGGGCATTATCCTGAATCAATTCACCGCTGACGATCTGGGCGCGCGGCGTGGGGACGCCGTGCTGATCTCCACGCCCTATAACAGCGAGGAAGACGAAGAAATTTCCGTGACGGTCAAAGACATTATTCATCAGAACATGACTGCTGCCGCCTATATGGATGTGAACGCCGTCAACGCGATGCTGCATCTGCCGGATACGGCGGATTCCGTCATGATCAAAACAGCGGATTTAGCAGGCCTGAAAACCGCCGTCAACGACGCCAAAAATATCAGAACAATTGAAGATACCTACAGCGCCATAGCGAATATCAAACAGGCCATGGGCAGTTACACCAGCATCACCTGGATCATCGTGGCGCTGGGCAGCGCGATTGCCTTTGCCATCATTTATAATTCCTCCGCCATCTCGCTTTCAGAGAAAAAAAGGGAATACGCCACGCTGAGGGTTTTGGGGATGCAGGTCGGGGAAGTCTGCGAAATTTTAAATTTTGAGTATTGGATTCTTTTTGCCGCAGGCTGTCTGCTGGGGATACCCTTTGCCGCCTTTTTGCAAAACAGCATAAACCAAATGATGGCGGGCTATCTGGATAATTTCAGTATGCCGACGGGCATTCCGCTTTGGGGGCTTGGCGCGGCGGCTGGCGGCTGTATGGCCGCGGTTCTTTTGTCCAACTTTTCCGCAAAGGGAAAAATACGCACGCTGGACATGGTGGAAGTTTTGAAAGAAAGGGAATAACGTGAAACGATTTGTAAAAATTCTCCTGCTCATTCTGGCGGCGGCGGCCATTGGCGCTGGCGTCTACCTAAACATGAACAAAACGCTCAACGTCAGTGCGATTGTCATGACGCCGGAAACCGCGCGCCTCACCTTTACGGAGCAAGGCGTGGTGGATTATGAGGATCAAGTGAGCATTTACCCGCCCCTGGGCGGTAAAATTTTGGAGATCTATGTAACCGAAGGGCAGGTAATCAGCGCGGGGGATCCCATCTGCACAATCGACGACTCGGGCACGGCGCTTGCCGTCAGCAAAGCCGAGGCCCAAATCAGCAGCCTGGAGGCGCAGATCGACAGTCAGGAGGCGCAGATAGGCAGCCTGAAGGCGCAGATAGGCAGCCTGGAAGCGCAGAAGAGGAACCTGGATTCCGAGACGGCCAAGCAAAAAGACGCCTTAGTTACGCAGAAAAACAACCTGGCCAAAGAACTGGACGCTCTAAACGCCCAGCAAAGCAGCGTCAGAGTTTCCAAAGAGGAGCGGCTGCGCCTGCAGAATATCATCCTGGATCAGAACCTGGCGGATATTGAACGGCTGACCGCAGATTACAACAATATCAAAACGCTCTACGACGGCGGCGTGATTCCGGAAAAAGATCTGGAAGCCAGCGAAAAAGCATTAGACGCGGCCAAAGCGCAGTATGACCAGAATCAACAGCAGCTTCAAATGATCGCGAACGGGGACGCGCAGTCCAACGAGGAGTCTTTTGCCGCCAGCCGCGGCGCTCTTCAGGAACAGTTGAACGGCATTGACACGTCGCTCTCCAAAGATTATT
>JAITPB010000180.1 GCA_031289625.1 Clostridiales bacterium
AAGACAATGTTCCCGACAGACGAATCCATCGTGAAGTCGATTTATATGTCAATCCAGGAAATTAACAAAAAGTGGACCGTTTCTGTCCGTGATTGGGTTGAAATCTGGGGTCAATTTACCATTTTCTTTGAGGATCGCCTCAAGGGCATACGGATTGCATAGGTTATTCACCTCAGCTGCCCTTCTGTTGTTAAGGTCAAGTACCTGTTACAAATATCAGTAGGTTTATCCGCTAGGCATACCGGTAGTGATCGCAGAAGGCGGACATTAGCTGCCCGCCCACTACCGTATAAGCCACGGCAAGCGTCGGGTCGCACCTCTGCGTTGCCCTGATTATGCCGTAACTATAGTGTGGTCGTATAACTGGAATTTAATGCCATTTACACGGTTTAATTTACACTCCCATGCCGCTCGTGCGGATGGCGGCGGGACGTAAAATTCTCAGCGGAAGTCCGCTCGCATTCGGTGAGGGCGGTACGAAAGAGCACGCCGCGCTAATCCCAAATTTTCCAGGGGGCGCGCCCGCCCGCCCAGATTTCCTCCAGAACTAATTTATCCGCGTATGTATCCATGCCGCGCCAGAATCCCCTGTGTTTATATCCGCGCAAACGCCCTTCCGCGCTTAACGCCTCGAAAGGCGCGCGCTCCAGTACACATCCGTCGCCTTCCAAATAAGAAAATATATCCGGCTCCATCACCATAAAGCCCGCATTAATCCAATCGCCTTTCCGCCATTCTTTTTCTTTGAAGCGAGTCGCTTTATTCTCCGCGTCCAACTCAACCACGCCATAGCGGCCTTCCGGCTGGACGGTCGTCAGCGTGACCGCGCCGCCGGATTCCCGGTGGCGTTGGAGCAGAAGCGCCAGATCAGCGTCGCTCAGGCCATCGCCATAGGTCAGCATAAATGGTTCATGGCCGATGTAGGGCCGCACGCGCTTCAGGCGGCCCCCGGTCTCCGTAGACAGGCCGGTCTCTGCCAAAGTGACGCGCCACGGCTCGATCGCGCCGCCTGTACCGGATCGGATTTCCATGTGCGCGCCCCCTTTGCGGAAGTCAAACGTCACATCGGATTGGTGCAGATGATAATCCGCAAAATATTTTTTGATGACATAACTTTTATATCCGCAGCAGATGATAAATTCGTTGTGCCCAAACCATGAATAATATTTCATAATGTGCCAGAGAATGGGCATACCCCCGATTTCGATCATAGGTTTCGGGCGCAGACGGGACTCCTCGTTGATGCGCGCTCCGCGCCCGCCCGCTAAGATAACTACTTTCATAAAAAGAACACCCATCCTTATATTTCAGATTGACGCTATCATTATACGCTAATTGAGAAAATTTTCAAGTTGTGTAAGATGGACGCCAAAAAGCCGCCATTTTGAAATGGCGGCTTTTTGGATGGATTGAAAAAATATTTACGGCCTTTCCGATTGGATCAACTTCGCGTTGACGACAAAACGCGTGTCCGCTGTTTCGTTTGTGCAGGTGGACAATGTAAGAATCCTGTCGTCGGGGTTGACAGTTACGCCGGTGTCATACATAGATTTTACTTTCATTTGCGCCAGCAGGCTGGAAAAATCAGACAGAGAGGGAAATATGACCTGAATGTACGGAAAATAAATATCCGTGCGGTAAAAGGCAAACACTTCCCATGTGGTGTTTTCATAAAGCGTGTTCAGCGTAATGTAACGGTGCTGTTCAAAATAGTCTTTGGACTGGTAATAGCGCAGACTGTGAAACATAATGTTTTCTCTCATGTTATGGCCATACACCACGACGTTTTTGTCCGGCTTGCTCACGTCGTTTTCATAGTCCATAAAGACCCATCCCGATACGCTGTCTTCATTATAAATGTCTTTGTCCACGTAATAATCATTGTTCGTGTATTGCGTGACTAAATAATCAATGCTCGTACCCTCGATATTGATGTAGCCTACGATGTCGTCATTTTGATACTTCTCCCGCATTTCTTGAAAATACGGCTGTATGACCGGCTGGCTATGTTCCAGCGTCAGGCTGCCCTCTGTCGGCAATGCCGGCGGCATTGCCGCTGGTTCCGGTGAAGGCGAACCTTCTGGCGGCATTGCCGGCGGTTCCGGTGAAGGCGAACCCTCTGGCCACAGCACTGCATTGTCCTCTGGCCACGCCGGTTCCTTCACAGACGGATTCTCCGGCGTCAGCGGAATGTCCTCTGGCAAGATCTGATCCGGCAAAAGAGACTCTGCGTCCCGGTTCTGTTCATAACCGAGATAAGGGCCTTGGACGGTTTTTACGATCTGTCCGCTCTCGTATGTCTGATTGTACGCGAAATAACCACACCCTCCAAAAAGAACGATAAAAAGGAGCATTTGCAGCGCCCATTGGATGAGGGGAGACTTATCGTTTTTCACTTGGTTCCTCCAATCCATTATGTAGTATTCTCTAGTTCTGACACCCTCCTAGCATGGAATATATTGATAGAAATCCGATCATCTCAAGAGGATCGGTCAGAGCATATCTTTATTCTATCATATCCCGCAATAAATGTCAAAAAAGTCAAGAGAGTACGATCTTGAAATGACAGGCAGGTTGAAAAAACAGAACTATGGTAAATTTCAGCAATTTTTTGTTTTTTTTAGAATAGAAAGAGGGGCGGAGCATTTGTATTATATTATTAAAACGCCGGTAAATTTTTATGCTTTCTATCATACGCGGGATCGGGGCGTCGTCCGCCGCGTTTATCAAAGAGGGCGCTGGTCTGCGGAGCAGATCATCGCCGACGGCGCGAGGGAGAATTTTACCGTCAGTTTGGAAGGTGAAAAACTGTATTTGTTTTGCCAGGATAGGCAGGGCGATATCATTCTGACAACATTTTTAATTTACGATGATACTTCGAAGAGCCGGGTCGTTTTAAAAAATCAATCCGACAAAATCCATCCGATCATTTTTCATCCCATTGTCATGGAATCTGGCCTAGCCATCCTGTACAACATGACAAGCGCGGAGGAGAGAAGCGGTTTTATCGCGCTGCGGAGGCTCGACAGCGCGGGGCAGTGGGCGCCCGCCGCCAGGATTGATCAATTTATACCATTTGGGGTTGCGCAGTACGAAGTCCAGCGCGTATCCAGTGAGCATCTGCTGCTTTTTTATCAAACCAGAACTTCAGAAAACAACATGGGGTACCGCGAGATCACGCCGGATCGCCAGGGGAAGTATCAAATTTTCTACACCACGAATTATTTTGTGTCAGACGCCGCTTATTTAACCACCGAAGATTCCATTCACACGCTGCTTGTGATCAAAAGCATGTTTTCCAGCCAGCTCGTCTACCGCAAAAAAGAGGGGGACGCCTTTGGCAACCCCGTGGTTTTGCACGAAGCGCAGCGCATTGAAAAATGCTTGCTGCTCTATGTAAAAGGCAGCCTTCAAGCCTTTTTTTTGGCGGCAGGGCAATTGTTTGTATGCGCTTCAGAGGACAAGGGCGGCTCGTTCTCCAGACCCGTCCGCTATAAAAATAAATTCTGCCAAAATCCGGAAAAAGCGTATTTCGTCAGCCAAACCCCACAGTCGGAAAGCCAGCTTTTCGCGCGGCAGGTGTATGTGGATCACGCCAGCCCCTGGGATGTGCAGGTTTTGCCGGACCTATACGAAGATTTTTATCCCGCGCCGGAACAAGCACAGCCAGGAGGCGGCCAGCCGGAAATCAATATGGAAACGCAGGAGGAACTCGAACGCCTGCGCAATCAGATCAGTCTTCTGGAAAAACACAGCGCGGAAAAAGATCGGCAGATCCTGCAATTGACCCACGCGCTGCAAAGAAAAAACAGTGAGTGAAGAGGCGGGCGTAAAGATATTTGCTTAGGGGGCGGCTTATAGTATATACTAAAGGACAAAAAGAGGACAAAAGACACAGGAGGAATGTGTTGTGATTTCAGAGATTGATTTAGACGAGCTTAGGCAGATCATTAATTCCACCCACGGGGATCCCCATCATATCTTGGGGATGCACGAAACAGCGTTCAGACAAAAAAAAGTGCTGACCGTCCGGGCTTTTATCCCACAGGCGGCCGCCGTTACCGTCATCGATCCGGAAGATCCGGACGCGCGGTACCCCATGACAAAAATTCATTCTGATGGTTTTTTTGAGGCGATTATTGCGGACAGAACTTCTTGGTTCCTGTATCAGTTGGATGTGCGGGGATATGATACAAGTTGGACAGCTTATGATCCGTACAGTTTTTCTCCCGTCATTTCCGATTTAGATCGTCACTTGTTCGGTCAAGGCGTCCACTATGAAATTTATGACAAACTGGGCGCGCATCCTATGACGCATCAAGGCGTGGACGGCGTGCTGTTTGCCGTGTGGGCGCCCAATGCGCGGCGCGTCAGTGTCATCGGCGAGTTCAACGCCTGGGATGGGCGGCGGCATACGATGCGGCAATTGGGGAGTTCCGGCGTATGGGAACTTTTTGTGCCCGGCTTGCAGACTTATGATCGCTATAAATTTGAAATCAAGGCCCAAAACAATGATTTGCTGCAAAAATCCGATCCTTACGCCAGTTTCGCCGAACTGCGGCCCAGCGCGTCGTCTTTGGTATTTGACATCAACACGTATGCCTGGGGCGATCAAGACTGGATGGCGAAGCGCGCGCGGGAGAATCCGCTGAACGGCCCTCTCAATATTTATGAGGCGCATCTGGGATCCTGGCGCCGCGGGGAAAACAACCGCTTTCTGACCTATGTGGAGCTGGCGGACGAATTGATTCCCTATGTCAAGGACATGGGCTACCGATACATTGAACTCATGCCTGTGGAGGAGCATCCCTTTGACGGCTCCTGGGGCTATCAGGTGACTGGATATTACGCGCCGACCAGCCGCTACGGCAGCCCCTGCGAGTTTATGGCTTTTGTGGATCGCTGCCATCAAAACGGCATTGGCGTTTTATTGGACTGGGTGCCCGCGCATTTCCCGAAAGATTCGCACGGCTTGGGGCGTTTTGACGGGACAGCTTTGTATGAACATGAAGATTCGCGCAAAGGCGAACATCCAGACTGGGGCACCTACATATTTAATTATGGGCGCCGTGAAGTCAGCAATTTTCTCATCGCCAACGCGATTTTCTGGCTGGAAAGATACCATATTGACGGGTTGCGGGTGGACGCTGTGGCGTCCATGCTCTACCTCGACTATGGAAAAGGATCCGGCCAATGGATTCCGAACCAATATGGCGGCAACCACAACCTCGAAGCGGCTGAATTTATGCGGCACATGAATTCCGTAATCGAGAAGCGCTGCCCGGGGACGCTCATGATCGCGGAGGAATCCACTGCCTGGGCTGGCGTGTCGCGGCCCGCCAAGCAGAATGGCCTGGGCTTCCAATTCAAATGGAATATGGGCTGGATGAATGATTTTCTATCGTACATGGTCAAAGACTGCGTCTACCGAAAATATCATCACCACAATCTGACTTTTGGCATGGTATACGCCTATACGGAAAATTTTATTTTGGTGCTGTCTCATGATGAAGTGGTGCATGGCAAAGGCTCGCTGATCAACAAGATGCCTGGGGATCTCTGGCAGAAATTTGCGAATCTGCGGCTGGCTTTCGGATTTATGTATGGGCATCCGGGCAAAAAGCTGGTATTCATGGGCGGGGAATTCGGGCAGTTTGACGAATGGAACGAAGCCGGGAGCCTGCATTGGTTCCTGCTGGACTATGAACATCACCGTCAGACACAGTCATATGTAAGGGATCTCAATCATTTTTACCTCCAGGAAAAATCCCTGTGGCAGGATGATTTTACGCCGCAAGGGTTTGAATGGATCAATTGCAGTGATTACGAAAGAAGCGTTGTCTCTTTTATCCGCAAAGGCAGAACAGAAGGCGACATTCTGGCTTTCGTTTGCAATTTTACCCCCGTGCCTTTACTGGAACACCGGATCGGCGTTCCGGCTGGCGGCTACCGGGAAGTGATGAACAGCGACGACCCGAAGTACGGCGGCAGCGGCATTCTCAACACCGAAACGCTGCAAGCGCAAAAAATATCCTGGGACGGCAGGCCATTTTCCATTGAGCTGAAAGTTCCGCCGCTCGGAGTTACGATTTTAAAGCTGGTTTAGCGGCGATTTATTTTTACACGGCTAAAAAACCCCCTGGCGCCTTACGGCACGCCGGGGGTTTTGCTGATGCCTACCAATATTTTCGATCTAATCCTCTGTACTGAACCGCCTCGGCCAGATGCGTCAGCCCGATGCTGTCCTTTTGATCTAGGTCGGCGATGGTGCGCGCCAGCCGCAGGATTTTATGGTACGCCCTGGCGGAAAGTCCCATTTTATCAAAAACCTGGCGCAGCAATTTCTGCTCCTGCGGGCCGATGGCGCAGTATTTTTCGATCTGCGGGGCGGAAAGCTGCGCGTTAAACCGGATGTTTTCGCTGGCGTACCGGCTGCGCTGCATGAGAAGAGCGCCGGAGACGCGCGCCCGGATCCCTTCGGAGCTTTCCGTTTGCCTGCTGCTTTGCAGTGAGGTAAATTCTACAAAAGGCGCTTCCACCTGCATGTCAATCCGATCCAAAAGCGGGCCGGACACCCGGCCCAGATAATGAGCGATTTCGTTTTGGGTGCAGCGGCATTTCCCAGTAGAGCCATAATAACCGCACGGGCAGGGATTCATGGAAGCCGCCAGCAAAAAGAAACTCGGATATGTATGAACGCCGCTGACGCGGGAAACGGTGATCTGGCGGTCTTCCAGCGGCTGCCGGAGCATTTCGAGAGTTTTTTTCTGGAATTCCGGCAGTTCGTCCAGAAACAAAATGCCATTGTGGGCCAGGCTGATTTCTCCCGGCATGGGAATGCGACCGCCGCCCACCAGCGCGGCGTGCGAAGCGGTATGATGCGGCGCGCGGAAGGGGCGCTGCGTGACCAGCGCTTTTTTGCTGTCCAACAGGCCGGCGATGCTGTAGACTTTGGTGATTTCCAAACTTTCCCTAAGACTGAGATCCGGCAGGATGCTGGGCAGGCGTTTGGCCATCATGGTTTTGCCGGAACCGGGCGGGCCTATCATGAGAATATTGTGATACCCAGCCGCCGCGATTTCCAACGCCCGCTTGACGCTCTCCTGGCCTTTGACATCCCCAAAATCCGGCAAGGCAGCCTCGCCGCGGGGCGGTTGAAAAGTTTTGGCTATGTCCGTCTGGATGGGCGTCCAGCGCCCCAGCCGGAGAATTTCGGCCAATTCAAAAAGAGTGGCCACGCCCATGACTTCCATCCCTTCGGCCAAAGCGCCTTCCTCCTGATTGGCGGCGGGCAGAATACTTTTTCGACAGCCCTCGCGCCAGGCGGTGTGCACCATAGGCAATACGCCGCTGACCGGCCGCAGCGTGCCGTCCAGAGACAGCTCGCCTGTAAAAAAAATATCTTTGACAGAGGACTGGCTAATGACATCCATGCAAATCAAAATCCCCACGGCAATCGGCAAATCATAAGCAGGCCCTGCTTTTTTGGTATCCGCGGGCGCGAGGTTGACGGTGATGCGCTTGATGGGGAAATTCCATCCCGAGTTTTTGATCGCCGTGCGGACCCGATCTTTGGATTCTTTGATGGAAGAATCCGGCAGCCCCACAATATCAAAGGCTGGCAAGCCCTGACTGATATCCACTTCCACATCCACCAGATACCCGTCGATGCCCATGATAGCGCCGCTGGTGATTTTTGCAAGCATGATGTCGTCTCCCTCTTGATTTGCGCGAAATTTTCAGCTGCCTTGATTATAACACAACAAGTAATCGCAAATCACGTTTGCAGTATTTTCCACACCGATAGAGGAGCTGTCGATATGCAGTTCGTATTGCCTCGCGGTTCCCCATTCCACGCCGGAAATGGTTTTGTAGTAGGCGGCTCTGGCGGCGTCGGAACGCGCAATGCTGTGTTTGCCCTCCTGCTCTGTGTCGCCGTATATCTCCATCACTTTTTTCACCCTGTATGTTTCCGGCGCGTGAATAAAAATGCGAACAACGTCCTCATAATTGCGCAGCACATAATCAGCGGCGCGCCCGACAATCACGCAAGAGCCGTTGTCCGCGATCTTCCGAATAATTTTCTCCTGCGCGATAATCGCCTGCCGCACCACTTCTGTGGTGCTTAAATACATTTCATGTATCAATGAGGGAGAATTGATGTTGATGTCAGATATGAACTCTTTCGCAAGCCCGCTTTCTTGCGCGGCAAGAGCGACAACCTCTTTATAGTAGAACGGAATGGCTAATTTTTCCGCGATAAGCTGCCCGATGTATTTCCCGGCTGAACCGTGTTGGCGGGCGATTGTAACAATCACGCCTTTGCGAGAGGACTTGAGCATTGCGGTATCGGAAATTTCCGCGTTTTTTGCTTTCGTGGAACCAAATTGTTTCCATACGCGGAGCAAGACAATGGCTGTTACACCCAACGCTAAAATGTCCGCTGCCGGAGCCGCCCAAAATATACCCTCCACTCCGATATAAGCAGGAATAATGAACGAAAAGGCAATCAGGAAAACGACATCGCGTATCACCGCCAGCGAGATAGCCGCAGCGGTTTTGCCTATGGATTGCAGAAATATCGCGCACACTTTTTGCAGGCAAGTAAATATGAGCAATGACAAATAGATTTGCAGGCAGTTTTGAGCGAAACTCAGATAAAGCGCGCTCTCTGCGCCGAATATATTGATAAATACAATCGGCATTGCTTCAAACAAAATGGTAGCAACCGCGCTGACCGCAAATGTCCACAGCAATATATATTTCAGCGCTTCTTTCACTCGATCAATGCGTTTCGCGCCATAGTTAAACCCGATTATCGGCTGCGCGCCGGAGGCAATCCCGATTGAAATCGTAAGCACGATTTGGAATAGCTTCATAATGACGACAAACGCCGCCAACGGTATGTCCGCGCCGTATTCAGACCGCGCTCCATAGGCGACAAGCAGTTTGTTGTCAACAATCGTTACGAGTACAATCGAAATCTGTGTGAGAAAACTTGAACTGCCAAGTGGGAGAATAGATCTGATGTTTTGCAAGTTTGGTTTGAAGTCGCTGATTTTTAGCTTAAAGGTTTTGCTATTGCGAAGCAAGTAAATGACGCAGATTAAAAAACTGATAAATTGTCCAAAAATTGTTGCGTAAGCGGCTCCTTGAATCCCCCAGCCCCATACGAAAATGGTAATCGGGTCAAAGATAATGTTCAAAACTGCGCCGGCTAACATGGACAGCATGGCAAACCGAGGATTGCCGTCAGCCCGGATAATGGACGATAACGTGCATTGAACTAAGGCGAACGGCAGCATTACAAAAATAATGTTTCCGTAATCGCTTGTTAGTCTTATGGTCGCGTCGGTTGCTCCCAGGGAGTACAAAAGATTGCCGCCCCATAAAAGGCAGACTACAGCAAGCGCCAACCCGCACACGAACGAAAGCAATATGCTGTTCGCAACGATTTTCCCCGACTGTTCTTTTTCTCCGCGTCCTTGTGCCAAGCTAAGCGCGGCGGCGGCTCCGTCCCCGAACATAAGGGCTATCCCCCAGCCAATTACCGTCAAAGGGAAGATGATTCCAGTGGCCGCGTTACCAAGATACCCGATGCCGTTTCCGATAAATATTTGGTCAACGATGTTGTACAGACACGAAATCATGAGAGATATGACGCACGGAATTGCGAATTTGAGCAGGAGATTGCGGATAGGCTCTGTGATGAGATAGTTACTTTGCTGCTGCGAATTTTCCATTGCTTGTTGCTCGCCTCTTTCAGAGTATGAACTCAATATTTGGAGTCTTTATCTGAGAAAAAGCTGCCTGAAAACTACATCAGAACATAAAAAGTACGTAGAACTTGTTCAGAGTTCTACGCACCTCTGTTAACCGATGTTAATATTATAGCATAATCGCGACTATTTGTCAAAAGGGCAATTTGTCACGAAGTTTTTCCAGATGATTGTGCTGTTCGTGCGCTATTTCAACATTTTCAACGACGATTTAATACGCCGTCAGCGGCGCAACCTCGCGCCGATAAATCCGTTTCAGCATAATCACGCCGATCACCGCCGACAACAACTCCGCAAGCGGAAACGCCCACCAAATGACGTTTTCCGCATTGGAGGCAAGCGTCAGCCAATAAGCCGCGGGAAGTGCGAACACGATTAGCCTCATCAGCGACACGGCAAGCGAACTCACGCCGCGCCCGAACGCTTGAAACGCACCTTGATATGTGATGTTTGCGCCCGCGAAGATATAACCGAGTGTGATTACACGAACAGCCGACACGAACAGCGCGGTTGTCGATTCCGTAAGCGCGAACAGCGGGGCAAACGCAATCGCCGCGATTTGCAGGACTGCCATTCCGACAATCGCGATTCCAAGTGTGTACAGCATACCGAATTTGATACCGTCGCGGACACGCTTTTTATTGCGAGCGCCGAAGTTGAACCCAACAATCGGAATCATCGCGTTGTTCATACCGAACATGGCGAAAAACACGAACTGCTGAACCTTGTAGTAAACGCCGTAAGCCGTAATTGCCGCGTTGCCCACTGGCCCGAAAATGATATTGACCGCATAGGTTTGAACCGACATCAAGGCTTGCATAATAATCGCTGGGACGCCGATTTTGTAAATGTCTCTGATTATGGCGAGTTCCGGCTTAAAATATCGCGAGTGCGCGTCAATGTCATGATTTAACGCACAGTGAAATATAACCCCGAGAATCAGCGAAACAATTTGCCCTATTACAGTCGCGTAAGCCGCGCCCGCAACGCCCATTTGCGGACAACCGAGCAAACCGAATATCATAATCGGATCGAGTACAATATTCACGGCGGCTCCGGCGATTTGTGCAATCATTGAAAGTACGGTGCGCCCTGTCGCCTGTAATAGCTTTTCGTAAATCATAAACACTATCGCACCGAACGATAGCGTACAGCAGATAGTGAGATATTCTGTTCCTATTTGCAGTACAGTCGCGTCGGAGGTTTGCGTGGAAAAATACGGACGAACGCCGAATAGTCCGATGAGCAGAAACACGATATAGGTACATACGCCGAGAACGATTGAGTTCCCCGCGATTTTGCTCGCTCGTTCGCGTTCTCCCGCGCCAAGAGAGCGCGACAAAAGCGAGTTCACGCCCACGCCGGTACCTACGCCAATCGCAATCATCAGCATTTGAATCGGAAATGCCAGCGTCAGAGCGTTCAGCGCGATTTCGCCGGAGCTGTCCGGCATATTACCAACGAAATAGCTGTCGACGATATTATAAAACGCTTGCAATACCATAGAGAGAATCATCGGTAATCCCATCGAGAGCATAAGCCGCTGAATCGGCACGGCCGCCATTTTGTTCTGCTGGAGTGTGGTTTTGGTTTGCTGCATTTTAATTTCCTCCTATTTTTGTACAGCAAACGGCGCGAAGCTCGTAAGTCCGTCTTTC
>JAITPB010000110.1 GCA_031289625.1 Clostridiales bacterium
TGGAGGCCACGATTCCAACGGAAGCGCCCGTGATTGGTTTTATCGCGCATATGGATACCTCGCCGGATTCTTCCGGTCAAAACGTCAACCCGCGCGTCACGGAAAATTACGGCGGCGGCGAGATCGTTTTAGGACATGGAAAAACGCTGTCTCCATCCGAATTTCCAGATTTAAAAAAATACACCGGCCAGGATATTATCACGGCGGACGGCGGCACGCTGCTGGGCGCGGACGACAAAGCCGGCGTCGCGGAAATCATGGCCGCTATGGAATATTTGAAGCTGAACCCGGATATTTGCCATGGCAAAATCCGGATTGCTTTTACCCCGGACGAAGAAATCGGGCGCGGCGTGGATCATTTTGACGTGGAGCAATTCGGCGCGGCGTTCGCCTACACGGTGGACGGTGGGGAATTGGGAGAGCTGGAGACGGAAAATTTCAATGCGGCGCGCGCGATTTTTGAAATAGAAGGCAAAAGCGTGCATACGGGAAGCGCCAAAGGAATTATGATCAACGCCGGCCTGTTGGCGGTGGAATTGGCGGGCCGCTTTCCAAAGGCCGAAACGCCCGCGGAAACGGAAGGCGATGAAGGGTTTTATCATCTGCTGAAAATAGCGGGTGAAGTGGAAAAAGCGAAGTTGGTCTATTTGATACGGGATTTTGACAGAAAAGGTTTTGAGGCACGGAAAAATTTCGTGGAACAGGCGGCTCGGGATATGCGGGAAAAATACGGGCAGGATACGATACGCCTGCGTCTTTACGACGAATATTACAATATGGCGGAAAAGCTGACAGATCATCAGCTCATCATTGACGTGGCGTGGAACGCCATGGAAAAAGCCGGCGTAAAGCCGCGCCGATCCGCCATACGCGGCGGCACGGACGGTTCCCGGTTGTGCTATATGGGTCTGCCATGCCCTAATCTTTTTACGGGCGGGCACAATTTTCACGGCCATTATGAATACATTCCCCTGCAGTCCATGATGAAGGCCGTCGAGGTCATCGTCAATATCTGCCGGTCAGGATGCGAAATCAACTGAACGAGAACATTCCCCTCCGCGGAATTGATACCACCCCGGCGCTGCGCGCCACCCCTCCGCGGAGGGGAATATATTAAAACGCGCAGCCGCCTCCGATGTCTCCTTTCCGGCGCATAGGGAGATGCGGGATGCCCGCCTCCTCGTATGCGCCGCCATAGGCTTGAAAGCCCAGTGTTTCATAAAATCCCCGGACGCTGACCTGCGCGTGTATGTATTGCATTGTAAACCCCTTCTCAAAGGCTTTGCGGATAAGCATCCGCATCACCAGGCCGCCGTATCCCCGGCCGCGTTTCTCTTTTAAAACCGCCACCCTGCCAATTGTTAATTCGTTATCGCCGCCGCCATGGCCATCGTTTATCAGCATACGGCCCGTGGCCACGGGCTTTTTGTCTTCGTACACAACCAAATGGACGGCGTCCTCATCTAAGCCGTCCATTTCGATTGCGTCAGGCACATTTTGTTCTTCAATAAATACAGACCGGCGGATCTGGTGCGCGTCTTTCATGCCGCTGTCACGCCCGCCATACAACCACTTTGTGCTGATCAATGATTTTTCCTCCTACAGCATCTCGTAGAGCAGCACGTTTCCACGCCTGTCGATTTCTACGCCTAGCTTCAGCTTCGTGATAAAATACAGCGAAGAAACGTATGAGCAGCCGCGCTCGATGACCAGGTTATATCCCTCGTTCGCGGCCAAGTTGTTGAGAATCAGTATAGCGTAGAAATCGTTTTTGACAAGCGTCACCGCTTTTTGCTTTTCGATCCAGCCGACTTTATAACCCAGCTGTTCGCAGACGTCGCGAATGGGCAGGTAGGTTACATTGCCGTCGGCCATGGCCTTGGCGTGCAGTTGTCCGCCGTTTACCCAAATGGTGTTTTCATAGAGTTTTTGGTCTCCGGGAAACAAACGGATAAAGCCCATCAAGTAAGGATCATCCGAGGCGTTTCCAGCGAGCACGTTAAAAATGGCTATGTCCGTCGGGTTGTTCAGCGTCTCGCCGTCTCCGATCCACACAGTAAAAATATACCATTCTGTCTCCAGAAGTTTACGAAAATCCGTCCGCGGCGTGTAACGGGATTTGTCGTAAATTTCCAGAGTCAGAAAAGGCGCGGGCCGGGCGTTTTTGTCTATCGGCTGATAATAAAAATTCAACCTTTCCAGCGGCGTATCCCGGTTCACGATTTTTTCCCGATCGGCGATGAGATACCCTTGCCACATGGTCGGCACATCCAGATAATAATCCGCTTTTTCCCCCGCAATCCGCCCGCCGGAAAGATCCAGCCGGTATACGGAACTGACGACAGCGCCTCTTCCGGAGACGGCGGAAAGACTCAAAACCATTTGACAGGTAAGGGCCAACAAAAGCAAGCCCGTCTTTAACATGGCAACCCCCCGCTTTCATGAAGACGGCTTAATGAATGGTAAGCCGTGACCTCAATGATTTCTGGCCCCAATTAACGGATACGAACTGACTTCTATTCTGACCAGCGCGCGGCGCAGAGCCAGCTCCGCCCGCTGCATATCCACGTCGCTGTCTTTTTGCAATATACGCTGCTCCGCGCGTTTTTTCGCGGCTTCCGCACGGGATTTATCAATTTTGTCCGGCCATTCCGCGGCGTCGGAAAGCACCGTCACATGGCCGTCCGCGATTTCCGCGAAGCCGCCCAGCACCGCCAGCTTGCCTTCTTCCTTGCCAGCCTGGAAAATGCGTAGCGTCCCATAGCCCAGCAGAGCCGCGCGGCGTTCATGGCCAGGCAGGATGCCCATGTCGCCTTCCGCGCCGCGCAGTACAATCATATCCACATCCTCGTCAAATAAAATCTGCACCGGCGTGACAACCCGCAGGTGAATTTTTTGGCTGGCCACTTACTTCACCTCGCCGTCCTTGGATGCCCGCGCCTGGACGTCCTCTATGGTTCCAGCGTTTAAAAAATGGCTTTCCGGCACATTGTCGCAATGGCCATTTAAAATTTCCTGGAAACCGCGGATTGTTTCCTGCACCGGAACATATTTGCCGGATATCCCGGTATATTTCTCGCCCACATAAAATGGCTGCGACAGAAAACGCTGCACCTTTCGCGCGCGTCCAACGATCAATTTATCGTTTTCGGAGAGTTCATCCATGCCCAGAATGGCGATGATGTCCTGCAGTTCTTTATAGCGCTGCAAAATGCTCTGCACATCCCGCGCCGTCTGATAATGCACCGCGCCCACAACGCTGGGATCCAGCGTGCGGGAACTGGACTCCAGCGGATCGATGGCGGGATAGATCCCTTGCTCCACAATGGCGCGCGACAACACAGTAGTGGCGTCCAAATGCGCGAATGTGGTGGCCGGGGCCGGGTCGGTCAGGTCGTCGGCCGGCACGTACACCGCTTGCACCGAAGTGATCGAGCCATTGTTGGTAGAGGTAATGCGTTCCTGCAGGGCGCCCATTTCCGTGGCCAGCGTCGGCTGATACCCAACGGCGCTGGGCATACGGCCCAAAAGCGCTGATACTTCCGATCCAGCCTGCACGAAACGAAAGATATTGTCAATAAACAGAAGCACGTCCTGGCGCGCGACGTCGCGGAAATATTCCGCCATGGTCAGCCCTGTCAGCGCGATACGCATCCGTGCGCCGGGCGGTTCGTTCATCTGCCCGAAGACCAGCGCCGTTTTTTGCAGAACGCCGGAATTTTTCATGTCATGGTAGAGATCATTCCCTTCCCGCGTCCGTTCGCCCACGCCGGAAAACACGGAATAGCCGCCGTGCTCCGTGGCGATGTTGCGGATCAATTCCATGATGAGTACCGTTTTGCCCACGCCCGCGCCGCCGAACAGGCCGATTTTGCCGCCCTTGACATATGGGCAGAGCAAGTCAATGGCTTTGATGCCCGTCTCCAGCAGTTCAGCGGAGGCCGTCTGCTCAGAAAAAATAGGTGCGCTGCGATGAATCGGCCATTTTTGTTTCATCTGCGGAAGCGGGCCGCCATCGATAGCGGCGCCGAGGACGTTAAACATGCGGCCCAGGGTTTCATTGCCCACTGGCACGGAAATAGGTGCGCCCATATCCACGGCGTCGATGCCGCGCACCAGCCCATCGGTGGAATTCATGGCGACGCAGCGCACCATGCCGTCGCCCAAATGCTGGGCTGCCTCGGCGACGAGGGTTTTGTCCTGGTAGGGTATTTCTATCGCGTTGTACAGCGCTGGGATGCTTTCCTCCGGGAACCGGATATCCAGCACGGCGCCGATGATTTGAACAATTTTTCCGACTGCTTTGTCTGCCAAATCCGCTCACATTCCTTTCACGGCCGCGCCGGTTTATTCGTCGCCCAGCGCGTTCGCGCCGCCGACGATTTCTGTGATTTCTTGCGTGATGGCGCCCTGCCGCGCTCGATTATATTGCAGCGTAAATTTATCGATCAGTTCCATGGAATTTTTCGTGGCGTTGTCCATGCTGGTCATCCGCGCGCCCTGCTCACAGACCGACGCCTCCACCAGAGCGCCGTAGATAAACGTACAGATATATTTGGGAATGATCTGCTCGAACAGTGTTTCCGCGTCCGGTTCAAAATCCAGCTTGCGGGGAATATCCCCGTCTAGGGCCTCCCCATCGCTGAGGGCGTCCCCGACGAGGGCTTCTTTGTCCAGCGGCAGAATCTTCACGGTTCTTACCGTATGCCGCAGCATAGATTGAAACGACGTATAAACCAGGTATACTTCGTCCACGTCCCGCGCGTTGTAGAGATCCATAACAAACAGGCCGATCTCCCGCGCGTCCTCATAAAACGGCGTTTCAGAAACGCCTTGATACGTGCGGATGACGCGGCGTTTCCGCCTTTTGAAATAATCGCGGGCTTTTATGCCCACCGTGACGATCTGTTCATGGCCTTTGGCTGCCACCAACTCCCCCGCGGCTTTGGCGGCATTGACGTTATAGCCGCCGCAAAGCCCCCTGTCGCCGCTGATGACGACAAAGGCGGTGTTTTCCACAGGACGGGTTTGAATAAACGGGCTGCTCAAATCTTGGGACGCGGCGACAAGGCTTTGAATGACGCAGTTGGTTTCTTCATAAAAAGGACGGGCGCTGTCCAGCTTGGCTTTCGCCCGCTGGAATTTGGACGCGGCCACCAGGTTCATGGCGCGCGTGATCTGCTGGGTGCTGCCGACGCTTCTGATTCTGCGCTTGATGCTGCGCATGGATGCCATTGGCAATCCCCTTCTTTGATTTTATAATAAAATAAAATGATAGAGTAAAATTAAATCTTAACTTCTTTTTTGAAATTTTCAATGACCGTTTTCAGTTTTTCTTCCAGCTCCGGCGAAAGATCGCCGGTTTCACGGAGATCCTTCTGAATTTCCGGCGCTCTGCTGTCCATATAATTGAGCAGCTCATGTTCAAATTCCAGCGCTTTTTCCACGTTGACGTCTTTTAAATATTTGTGCGTAACGGCATAGAGAATGATCACTTCCTGCTCGACGGTCAGCGGTTTATACTGCGGCTGCTTGAGGATTTCCACGATGCGCTCGCCCTGCTTGAGCCGATCCAGCGTGTCTTTATCCAAATCAGAACCGAATTGCGCGAAAGAAGCCAATTCACGGTATTGCGCCAGTTCCATCCGGATAGGGCCCGCGATTTTCTTCATGGATTTAATTTGCGCCGAACCGCCTACGCGCGATACGGACAGGCCGGGATTGATGGCGGGCCGGATGCCCGCGTTGAAAAGTTCCGCTTCCATATAGATCTGCCCGTCCGTGATGGAGATAACATTCGTTGGAATGTAGGCGGAAATGTCTCCGGCCTGTGTCTCTATGATGGGCAGGGCCGTGATGGAACCGCCGCCGTATTCTTTGGAAAGCCGGGCCGAGCGTTCCAGCAGCCTGGAATGCAGGTAAAAGACATCGCCCGGGTAGGCTTCGCGGCCCGGGGGGCGCCTCAGCAGAAGGCTCATGGCTCTGTACGCCACAGCGTGTTTGGAGAGATCGTCATACACAATCAGCACGTCTTTCCCGTTTTCCATCCACTCTTCGCCGATCGCACAGCCGCTGTAAGGCGCGATGTATTGAAGCGGCGCGGTTTCCGACGCGGTCGCCGCCACTACCGTTGTGTAGTCCAGCGCGCCGAACTCTTCCAAAAGTTTCACTGTGCGGGCCACGGTGGACGCCTTCTGCCCAATCGCCACATAAACGCAGTTGACGTTTTTGCCTTGCTGGTTGATGATCGTGTCGATACAGATCGCGGTCTTGCCTGTCTGCCTGTCGCCGATGATGAGTTCACGCTGGCCCCGTCCGATGGGAACCATCGCGTCAATCGCTTTAACGCCGGTTTGCAGCGGAACATTGACTTCCTCCCGTGAAATGACGCCGGGCGCCACGCGCTCTATGGGGCGGAACGCGGTGGTCTGAATCGGGCCTTTTTGATCGATCGGCTGCCCCAAGGCATTCACGACCCGTCCGATCAGCGCGTCGCCCACGGGGACTTCCGCCACGCGGCCCGTCAATTTGACGGCGTCGCCTTCGCGAATCCCTTCGTCCGGCCCCAGAAGGACAGTGCCAATGTTGTCTTCTTCCAAATTGAGCGCCATGCCAAACACGCCGTTCTGAAACTCCAAAAGTTCGCCGCTCATGGCTTTGCTCAGCCCATAAACGCGCGCAATGCCGTCTCCCACTTGTATGACGGTTCCGAACTCGGCCACATCCAGCTTGGCCGCGTAATTTTTAATTTCTTGTTTGATGACGGAGCTGATTTCATCAGGCCTGAGATTCATTCCCGTCCTCCTATTCTTTCCAGCTTTCTCTTGAAATTGTGAAGTGTGTTTTTGACGCTTCCGTCTATCAGCAGTCCGCTGGCTTGAATCTTCAGGCCGCCGATGAGCGAGGGATCCACGTCTGTTTCGATTTCCACTTCTTTATGGAAAATGGTTTCCAGTTTGGCGCGCACCTGCGCGAGTTGATCGCCGGTTAAAGCCGCGGCGGAAGAAACGCGCGCCGAGATGATGCCTTTACGCGCCCGCGCCCGCTCGTTAAAAGCGTCCAGCACGGCGTAAATTTCGCCGCCGCGCCCTTTTTTCAGCAGCAGAACCAGCAGGCCGATCAATTCTTTTGATATTTTTCCAGAAAACGCCTTATGGATCCAAGCTTCTTTTTCCAGCCACTTGATCCGCGGGTGGCGCAGCAGCGCGGCAAACTCCGCGTCCTGCTGGAGAATGTCCAAGATCAGGCGCGACTGTCCGTGAAAAAGTTCCAATGCGTTTTTTTCCTCCGCCAGCTGAAAAAGCGCTTCAGCGTACCGCCCCGCCGCTTTTATCCCAGCCATTGGACATCCTCCAGTTCACGAAGCGTCTCCTGAATCAAACGATCCCGGGTCTTCTTGTCCAAGGAGGCAGTCACAAACCGGCCGGCTAAAAGTGTGGAGATATTGACAATTTCTTTTTTCATACTGTCGCGAATTTTATCCTGCTCCATGCTGATGTCGTGCGCCGCGCGATCGCGTATACGCCCGGCGTCTGTTTTGGCCTCGTTCAAAATCTCGCCGCTTTTTTCCAGCGCTTTTTTTCGAGTGGTATCCAAAATCTCCGCCCGTTCTGTTTCAATGTCCCGCAGTTTGCTCTCGTATTCCGTTTTTAAGGCCTGCGCGACCTGTTCGGCGTCTTTCGCCTCCCCAATCTGGCGGGCGATGCGCTCGGATCGGCTGTCCATAAATTTTTTGACGGGCTTATACAGCACCTTGGCCAAAATAAGCGTGAGAACGATGGTGTTGAACCACTGTATGCCCAATTCAATCAGCAATGCAGAATCCAGATGGAGTATGGAACCCGACGCCGCTTCCAGTAAAACCATATATTGGTTCAAAAATGAACGCCTCCTCCGCTCATACTTGCCCGAGCAAAGGATTGGCAAACAAAAGGATGATGGAGATTAACAGACCATAGATGGCCGTTGTTTCCGCTACGGCCATACCGATCAGCATGGTGCTCATAATCACGCCTCTGCCCTCCGGCTGGCGGCCAACGGCTTCCGCGGCTTTTCCGGCAGCGTAACCCTGACCCGCGCCCGCGCCCATGACAGCGCAGACTGCGAGGCCGGCGCCCAACGCCGACATGCCTAACACAAATGCTTTTGGATCCACAATCATTCCTCCAAATCAAATTATTCTTCTTTTGAAACCGCTTTTTTCCGAATGAACGTCATGCTCAGCACGGTGAATTATTCTTCTTCTGAAACCGCTTTCTCCCGAATGAACGTCATGCTCAGCACAGTGAAAATAAAAGCTTGTAAAGATCCGGCGAACATGTCGAAATAAAAGTGCAGTGCGTCTGGCAGTATAAAACGCAGAAGCACCGGCAGCGCCGCGTAAAGCATGCCCAGAATAATGACGCCGCCCAGAATATTGCCGAACAGACGAAAACTCAGCGAGATGGGGCGCGCGATCTCGCCGATGATGTTTATCGGCAGAAAGATAACATTGGGATGCAGATAGTCTTTAAAATATTTGCCTCCACGCCGGGAAATGCCCAAAAAATGGATCAAAAAAAACGTGTTGAGCGCAAAAGAAAGCGTCGTCGCCAAGTCCGCGGTGGGCGGCCTGAATCCGAAAAGGCCGGCGTAGTTGGAGATCAGAATAAAAGCAAACACGCCAAAAAAGTAAGCGCCCAGGGGAGCCAGTTCCTGACCCATATTGGATTTCGCCATCTGATCCATGCTCTCTACCATCAATTCCACTAAATTTTGAAAGCTGTTCGGCGCGGGGCTCTCCACGAACCGCCGCGCTTTCAGGCGGACAATCACGGCCAGCACAATCAGAACCGCCATAATAATCCAGGTGCCGCGCATGGTATCGGTAATATAAATCGTTTCGTCTCCGAATCGAAACAGCGGCCATAAGTTACGATTGGAAAAATTCATATTTACTCCTTTCTGACCCCATATTGAACCACGTAAGCGGCGGTCTGCAAAATGAGGAGCCCAGCCGTCATGCCCCAAAAACTGATCCACGGCGTGAGTGCGGCAAAAATCAGAAGCGCGGCCGTGATCGCATAGCGTATGATAAATTGCCAGCGCGCGCGCGCCTGGGCGCCGTCTTGATCTAGATCTATCATTTGGCTCAAGCCGCGCTCCATCATAACCACCTTAGCCGCCGACCAGGCGCTGCCCAGCAGCAGTCCGCCCAAAAAAGCGAGCGGCTTTTCAAAAGGATACAATAAAAGAATCACGGCCAGGCCCAGCGCGAGCAAAAGGCAAAACTGCAGCGCGACGCCCAAAATCAATTTTTTGGCGGTGGCAGACAACTGCGTCATTTGATTTTCTTCTCCTTCCGCGTAATCATAATGCCGTACATGGATTTAAAGGCGGCCGCCACGCCGAAGACCGCGAAAATAAAGAGACACCAGGGCGCGGCACCCAGCAGATCGTCCAGCCACTTGCCCAGGACGACGCCGATGAGGACGCAGAAGGCCATTGTCAGGCCCAGCTGCGTAAAAAGCGAGAGTGCGCGCCCGATTTCATTCCGTTCTCTTTTACGGATTTTAAGCGGTTCCCGTTCCGGCTCCGGAGACTCTTCCTTCATATCATTTCCATCTCTCCAATATAGCGGCCAAAATTTTTTCAGACGCGCGCCCATCGCCGAAAGGGTTTACGGCCCGCGCCATTTGCCGGTATTTTGCCTCGTTGTACAGAAGTTCCCGCACAGCGGCGTACACGCTTTCTTCTTCCGCACCGGCCAAAACCACTGTGCCCGCTTCGACGGCTTCCGGCCTTTCCGTGACATTACGCAGGACGACGACGGGTTTGCCCATAGAGGGCACTTCCTCCTGCAAGCCGCCGGAGTCCGTGAGTACCATGTACGATCGGTTCATGAGATTGTGCATGTCCATAATGTCCAGCGGCTCTGTCAGCAGTACGCGGGGCAGCCCGCCCAGAATTGGGACAACAGTCTCCCGCACGGCGGGGTTGAGGTGAACCGCGTAGACCACTTCGACGTCCTCGTGCTCTTCTGCCAGACGTTTGACTGCACGGCAGATTTCGGTCAAGGGCCTGCCCAGATTTTCCCGGCGGTGCGCCGTCATCGTGATGACGCGGCGCGTAAAATCCAAATGGTTCAAACGCTCCTCTGTGAAACGGTGATTGGGCGACAGGGTGGTCCGGAGACAATCGATGGCTGTGTTGCCGGTAACATAGATAGTTTGCGCAGGAATATTTTCCTTTATTAAATTTTCTTTTGACAGCGTCGTGGGAGCGAAGTGCAAATCCGCCAGAACCCCTGTCAGACGGCGGTTTATTTCTTCTGGAAATGGCTGGTATTTGTCATACGTCCGCAAACCCGCTTCCACATGCCCCAGGGGGATCTGATTGTAGTAGGCCGCCAGCGAAGCCGCCAGCGTGGTCGTAGTATCCCCGTGAACCAAAACCAGATCGGGCGCGGCCTCGCGAAGCACCGTGTCCAGCCCGTTCAGCGCCGCTGTCGTGATATCCGCCAGTGTCTGCCGCGCGCGCATGACATTCAAATCATAATCGGGGGTAATCTTAAAGATCCGCAAAACCTGATCCAACTGCTCGCGGTGCTGGGCTGTGACCGTGACCTGAGTGTCAATCGAGGGACAGCCGCGTAAAACCTGAATCACCGGCGCCATTTTGGATGCCTCCGGCCTCGTACCGAACACGGTCATTACTTTTAGTTTGTTCATCCAGATTTATCTCCTTTTGATTTTGTAATTTCATTGCTTAACTCTCATTTCGGTTATTTGCTTCCGCAATTTGCTCCGGCGTAATGAAAGGATTGTGATATCGCCTGTGTTTTTTCATTCGTTCAGACGAGTTTATGGCCGCCTGTGGGCATAGGTTTACGCAAGCGAAGCAATTTTCACAATTCTTACCAAATATCGGCTTATCCAGCATTTCAATATTCCCAGCGGGACAAATCTTTACGCAAAGCCCGCATCTTACGCATGCGTCTGATACGCTGAATTTACTGCCGCCGAAATACTTCGTCGCGCTGCCTACGCTCTTGGATTGTTTGACAGGCTTTTGCTTGCAGGCGCTAATATCCGATATAATCGCCGCGAGCGGCTTCTCAGTATTACGCAGCGATTTCGTTTGATCTTTCGGCGCGCCAAACGCCCAGATAAAGTTCCACGGCGTTCTTAGGTACGCGCCGTAGTTTAGCGAAACTATCCCGCTCAATTCAGGCAATGAACCGCCATGGATATAAGAGTATAACGCGACCGCAAAAACGTACTCGGCGTTGAATTTGTTCCCGCTTACAAATTTCCGTACCATTTTAGGCAAGCCCATGGCGTACTGCGGAAAAACAAAGCCAGCAACATCGTCGGAGTAAGCCTGTGGTTTATCGATTATATGTGGTATGGAGACTAAATCGCCGCCGATCTTTTTAGCCGCAAAAAGCGAATTGCCCGTACCCGTAAAGTAAAATACCGTCATCTATGCCGCCCCCTCCTTGTTAAAATCCGTCTGATAACGAATAATTTAATTCCCCTCCGCGGAGGGGAATTAAACACGTAATAGCCCACGGATTTTCTGAACCTGTTGACATTGATCCTGTGATTTGAAAATTCCCATTCATTCTACCAGAATGTTCCAAAATCCGCAAAAAAAAAGAAAACAACAGCTTCAATTTGTTACCCTTCTGACACTGGATCGCAATGGAAAAAATTGAAACCATGGTGATTTCATGATATAATTTAATTTGAGGATAGAAAGGAGGAAATTATTCATGAAGAAAAATCGAATCGCCATGGACATTGGCGTTTTTTGCGCGAGCTTTGCCTTATCCGTCTTTGTTGCCGTACATATCGTAAATCTTTATCAGCCAGATGCCATCGGCGCGGAACAGGCGGCGGCTTCCGGGCAAGGCGAAACCGGGCTCCCGCAAATTGCAGAGGCCGTTGTGACGGAGGCCGGGACACCGCCGGGGTTTACGGAGGCTCCCGAGACGATTGCTTCGGCAATTGCCGAGACGATTGTCTCGGCGATCCCATATGAAGTCACACCGGAAGCTTTGACAGAGCCGCCGGAGACAGAGTCTCTGGAGCCCGTAGAGACGGCGTCAGAATTCGTCGCTGAGACGGAAGAAATGATTGTGGAGGTAGCTTTTGTAGCGGAACCAACGCCTCCTCCGGCCATGCCAACGCAAGCGCCCGCTACGGTAAAACCGGCGCCAAAACCAACCGTAAAGCCAACACCGAAACCAACCGTAAAGCCAACGCCGAAGCCAACCGTAAAGCCAACACCGAAACCAACACCGAAACCAACACCGATCCCAACGCCGAAGCCGACACCGATCCCAACGCCGAAGCCGACACCAACGATCGCCGCGCCGCCGATTGCCGTTTCACCGACTCCAATAGAAGATCCTGTTTTAGCGGCGCCAGTGTACGAGGAGAACGCCTCGTCTATATCGACGGAACTGCTGAATTTACCGAGGCCAGCAACCCCTGTACCCGCTTCGCCGACGCCGCCCGCATTCACTGCTTCACCGACCAGTACACCTTTTCATCCCACTTATCCGCCGGAAAGGCCAGACAGAACGCCAAACCCGCTGGAGCCAACATACGGGCCGACATACGATCCAACGGCGAGGCCGACGCTCCTACCGACATACAGTCCGACGGCGATACCGACATTTAATCCAACGGATGATCCGACGCCCGATCCAACGAATGATCCGACGCCCGATCCAACGGACGATTCGACGCCCGTTCCCACAGACGATCCGACGCCCGATCCAACGGACGATCCGACCTCTGAGCCAACGGATGATACATCCTCTGAGCCAACAGACGATACAAGTTCTGATCCCACGGAAGATACGAGCTCTGATCCGGAGGATGACACATCAGATCCGTCAGATAATTCCAGCGAATCATAAAAATTATAAAAACCCCGCGCGCGCGGGGTTTTTACGTTGTGGACAATGTCCGGCCCAGTTGAAAGATTTCATAAAATCTTGACTGTTGGGAGACAGATATATTCACAGCTATATGCAAAAAGGAAGACGCGCAATGGATGATTTGATCTATCTGCTTTGGCTGACGCGGGTGGACGGTCTGGGGCCGAAAAAACAGAAAGAACTTCTGCGCCGCTTCGCGAACGCCCAAGAAATTTATCATGCGTCCGGCGTGCGCCTCAGGGATGCCGCCGCGCACGCGGGTTCAAAACTTACGGAACAAAATTTACAAAGTCTCCAAGCCGCCAGAGATTTGCGGCCCGTCGAAAATTTGATGGATGACGCGCGAAAAAAAAATATACAGGTTTTAACTTTGGAGGACGCCGCATATCCATCATTATTGAAAGAAATATCCGATCCGCCTTTGATCCTCTACATGATGGGAACCATGCCGGACGACAGCTTTCCCAAGGTCAGCCTAATCGGCGCCAGGCGCTGTTCGGAATACGGCC
>JAITPB010000165.1 GCA_031289625.1 Clostridiales bacterium
GAATTATTTTTTTAATTATTACGCTGATCTTTTTTTTGTATGCGCTTTTTACATGCTAAAAGTTTTCACTGTCCAGTATGATTGTATCGGTTTCAAAATTCCACAGTTGGCCAAAACCAAGAGGTTGTGTATACCAACCGCTAAATACATATCCTGCCATACTCGGATTATCTGGCTCACTGATACGATCATCAGGCATTAACCCATGGATAGAAGGTACAATGCCGCCAACATTCGTATAGAAATCTACCGTGTAAGTTATCGGCGCTTTTTCATATACAGTGTTATTGTCCGTCGATTTCAAAGCAATTGAATTCTCATGCTCACTTACGAATAACTCTGTTACGCCGCCACGATATGTAATTGTATAAACGTTATCGTCCTGAATGCCAGATACTTGAATCTCATTTATCGAATCGTCTTGCGTTGATATGGAAAATTCGCTATTAGACGCGGGTATTAATAACAAATTGGCCTGAGAATCAGCCTTAACGCTCATAGTATGCCACGGTGCGTTGAAGTTATCCAGTGTTGAGGATAATTCCGCTTGCGTTGGTTTCTCTGATTTTATTTCAATACCAGCGTTGCTGTGCAATAATATTGGAACGGGATCGCCTGTCACAGCATGTAATAAGTAACCGCCATTATTATCGCTTTGAAAAAGAACCGAAGTTTGATAATCATTCAGCCCGCTGTCAATTGGTGTAATTGTATATTCACTCACATCGCCATAAATGAAAAATTTATTGGGCCCGTCACCAATAATTGAACGATAGATTTGTATTTCATTGCTGTCCGCTTCGCCATTGATAACGCTAACTGTATGAATTCCATCGCTGATTGAGAAGCTGTCATAATTTGAGAACATAGTTTTCCATCCGTTGAGAGACATTGACAAGGAATTTTCTTGCTGTTTATTTTCCGTCATTCTCAGACCAGCATTATAATTTTGGAGAGGCGCGTTCATACTGTTTCTGTCAAGTTTGTCCTGTAGATTTATTTTTTCGAAGAATTCATTTGTTTCATCTTGAGATAGTAAATAACTCAAATTAACATAAGCCTTGGTATTGCTTTGGGTTTCAAACCATATTTGGCTTGGATCTTCTTTGTTGATGTATAAATAACTTAAATTATCCGGTTTGGAATTTGATTCCAGTACTTCTATGCGCCAATAAACCTTTCCAGGATCTTTATAGAAGTCTGTGCATTCAGTTTTAGTATGCGGCATGATGAAGTGGGCGCTTCCGTCCAGTGGAATAGCGACATAATTCCACTGCTCGCCGTTTGTTTGATCTATAAGTTCTTGGATAATCTTTTTAGGAACCCAGCCCCCATTATAAACATCTTGAAGCCAGGCTGCTTCTAACTTCCCCCAATCCGGATGATATTGTGAAAGATGGTAATAATTAATCAGTGACGCTATTACTGGATCATCTTTTGGGGCTTTATAATCTCCTACATAATTTGCGGCTGTATCAAAAGTCTTTACGCTAAGCCGGCCGTCGTAAAACATTGCCAGCGTGGTGCCCATGCCAAAACATGCCCCACCACTAAAGGGCTCTCTTTCAAGTTCTATCGTTTCCTTTTCTGATTCACTGAGTCCCTCGACAAGGTAATCGAAATACTCGGCCGAAATAAAATGAGAACTTTCTTCTCCTTCTTTTACAAATGAACCCTTATGATTGGAAAAATTATAGTAGTTGTTTATGTCATTTGCAATGTCTGCTAAACGATTGCTGGATGAAGGGGTCGGCGGGGAGTAGGTGCAGATGTTGGCGTAACTACTGTTTCGTCATCACTCTGCCACTGCAAAATCGGATAGCCGCCGCCCGCTGGCATTTTCCAAACAGAATCAAAGTCCCATCCAAGGGATTCATAAATCATCTGAAGTAAATAATCCCCAACAGGATAGAAATTTGTTACATAAACTGAAAACACATTCGACAAATCATCAATAGCAATGTTATTAGCGATTTGTTTTGTTCCACCAGATGAAGATATTGTCCCTACAATTTCATTTACTGGAACTGTAGCGCCATAAGCTGTGTCGATTGTAGAGATAATTCTATCGCACAGTATCACATTATTCCGAATTTTACAAGGCGGATCTCCCTGCGAAATTAAGCCGCCCGCATAGGATGAATGCGAACTGTTTTTAACTCGCGCGGACACAGATCCTGAGTTATATGATTTTTGAATGCCCAAATGACTGCTTTGCCCGATAATTCCGCCAGCATATGAATGGAATGATCCTGAATCAATAGATACATCACCAATATTGTAACTATTTGATACATAACAATAATATCCCATTCCAATTATTCCACCGGCATATGCCTGAGATGCCCAATTACCACCATTACCCAATAAGGCGTTTACCGATAAATTACCCTTATTGTAACTTTCTGTTACCTTGAATAGTTCCGCTTCCGCGTTCCCGTCGTTCGTGTTATTGTATGCGGTTTTACCGACAAGTCCACCAATATTAAGTGTTCGATCCGCTATCAAACCATCAGGACTTGATACTGTAATATTACCCTTATTGCCACAAGCACGCAACTCGGAAAATGGCGTTGTATACCATGCATTATCTCTAGATCCAACCAACCCGCCCACACAAATAGAAGGGATTTTCTGATCATCTGTTACGATAATATCCGAGTCCGGTAAGACTGTAATATTTCCATAATTTAGACAATTTTCAAGCGATATTGCTCCTGTTGCATTACCAGCTATACCGCCTACATAGACTTGATCATTTCCTGATGTATCAACAGATATATCACCAAAGTTATAGCATTCAGAAAAATAAATTGTATCTTCAGGTTCTATGGCGCTAGAATTGGCGCTTATGCCACCACAATATAGATTTAACCCAACCACAGTTATTTGACCTGTGTTATAACAATTTTGAAAAGTTGTGGCGCCTCTGGAAGAGGCGATGCCACTTGTGGAAATGCTGCTGTAACTCTCTGGATTTGAAGTAAGAATTGCGCCGCTTATTTGTCCTCCATTATAACAATCGCTAAACGAATAACCGGAACCGATTCCCGCTGATACGTAGTCTCCCATAATATCGCCAAGATTATAGCATTCACTTATTATGCAATTACTGCCATTCGCTATTCCAGAGGAATGATTAGACATTATATTCCCTTGGTTGTAGCTTTTCGTAATAAATACATTTTCAGCTGACGATTGTATCCATCCAACAATACCACTAGATAATCCATAGTTAGAAATTGAACCTAAACTAAAGCATCTTTCGATTGAAAGTGAATCATTATCACGATAGGAACCATAGCATTGGCCTAATATACCACCTGACAATGAGCTATCCGAATCATCAGTGCTGAGAGAGCAAGTGCTGTAACAATCAGTAATTTGTGCATTTCTGGTGTTCCCCAATACGCCAATGAGGCCACCAATACATCCTTGGTTAGTCGAATATAAATTTATATTCCCTGTACTCCAACAATTTTTAACGATAATATCCGCTTCGTTAATATATCCAATTAAAACCCCAACGCCGGGATACCAAGAAAGTGAGAGAGAAATATCAATATTTGCGTCTTCAATCCCGACATTTTTGATTTCAGAAAGTTGTACATTCCCAAATAAGCCGCCGCCGCTACTATCAACATTACCAGTTATACGTAATCCGCGTATTACATGACCTTGACCATCAAATGAACCACTGATCGCATCGATTGGTGTCCATTCTCCGAAAGTTGATAAATCAATATCATTAGCTAAAACGTATGAATATGACGCGCTTGCGCCGTATGAGTTATTACGTATGTTGTTTAATTCCTGTGCGTTATGTATAACAATAGCATTAGCAGCCGGTGACTGGATCGAAGTTAGGAATTTTCCGCCGCTTCCATACGCACCAGTAAAATTATCATCAATCGTTGTTTTTAACTCGTTGATACGGGCGGCAATCTCAGTATTCTCGACATCTGCAGAATCCTTTGATCCCGCCGCGCCTGACCCTGAATCGCCCTCAGCGTACACAGCATCGCTTTTGAAAGGTGCAAAGCCTGCCACAATCATATTCAATGTGAGGATTGCGCTTAATACTTTTTTTCTCATGTTTAAATAAGCCCCTTCCTTAATTTTACAAAAGCAACAGTGGCGATAACTACAAACAGATGCCACCAATCATCTCCTCCGGCCTTCGGTCGTGGCCATATTTTCGCAAACAATCCCATTGGCGAAAAATATACCACGGAAGCCGCATTAAGTCAATATTTTAACAGTTCAAAATTCTCAAGATGCGTTTTCAAATGCTTCCTTATCGCCGCACTGCTTTAGAACAAACATCATCAATAAACACTTTGAAATTTTCTTTTCGCGTGTTACAATAAAATCCAGATAGCAAAGGAGGCGGTCGGTTGAAATTATTTATCTCCAGTGATATTGAGGGAACCTGCGGGATCACACACTGGGACGAAACGGATTATAATCGGGGCGGACGATGGTATGATTATTTTCGCGCGCAGATGACGCGGGAAGTTGCGGCCGCCTGCCGGGGCGCGCGGGAAGGCGGCGCGGAGAGTATCCACGTGCGGGACGCGCACGACAGCGCGCGCAACATCATCCCTATGGAACTGCCAACGGGCGTGACAATCTGCCGCGGCTGGGCCAGAAGCCCGCTCTGCATGGCCGAGGGATTGAACGGGGACTTCGACGCGCTGGCGCTCACCGGCTATCACAGCCCGGCACATGGAGACGGCAGCCCGCTCTCGCACACCATGAACACGTCCCTGGACGAAATTAAAATCAATGGCAAGCGCGCCAGCGAATTTACCATCGTCAGTTACACGGCGGCGCTGTTTTCCATCCCCGTGATTTTTCTCAGCGGCGACGAAGCGATTTGCGAGCAAGCCGCATCTTTTATTCCAGGCATAACGACAGCGGCTGTCAGCCGCGGCCTGGCAAACTCCTCCACTTCGCTGCATCCGGAGGACGCGCTCCAGATGATCCGCGAGAGGACGCGGGAAGCGGTCAAAAAACATTTTGAAACCAACGGAAAAAACTGTCTCATCCCTCTGCCGGAACATTTTAACATATCCGTGAAATACGCAGCACATCCCCGCGCGTATACCAAAAGTTTTTATCCAGGCGCGCGCCGGCTGGACGAAAAAACCATCGCGTTTGAAACGGACGACTATATGGAAGCGCTTCGCTTCTTTCATTTTGTGTTGTAGCTGGCGCTATGAAAATCACAAAAATAGCAACGAGAACCATGGCTATTCCGCTGAAGCGTCCTTTTAAAACGGCCCTGCGCGTGGCGGAGGCCATCGAAGACATTCTTGTCCGCGTGGAAACAGACGCAGGGCTGACCGGCCTCGGCGAGGCCGGGCCAACCGCGGTCATTACGGGCGACACAAAGCAAAGCATTCAGGGCGCGATTGAGGACTTTATCGCGCCCGCGCTCATCGGACGGGAACTGGAAGATTTTGACGGCCTCATGGAGGCCCTGCACTGCGCTCTTTTGAAAAACCATTCCGCGAAAGCCGCTGTGGACATGGCGCTCTATGATTTGCTGGCGCAAAGTTACGGCGTTCCGCTGTATCAATGGCTGGGCGGCCGCAAAAAACGCGTGATCACCGATATCACCATCAGTCTGAACGAAACGCCGGAAATGGTCGCCGACAGCCTAGACGCGCTGTGCGACAGCTTTTCAATACTGAAAATCAAAGTTGGCAAGGACGGGCTGGACGACGCGAAGCGTGTGGCCGAGATCCGAAAAGCCATCGGCCCCGGCGCGGAACTCCGCGTGGACGCCAACCAAGGCTGGACGCCCAAAGAGTCCGTACGCAACATCCGCGCCATGGAGGATATGGGCTGTGACATCGCGTTGGTAGAGCAGCCGGTTCCCGCGCATGATCTGGCAGGACTGCGCTTTGTCACCGCCAGCGTACTCACGCCCATTTTGGCTGACGAATCCATTTTTTCCCTGTTGGACGCGGAGGAAGTGATCCGGACGCGCGCCGCCGACTGCATCAACATTAAATTAATGAAAACCGGCGGCATTTACCAAGCCTTGAAAATCTGCGGCCTGGCGGAAAGCCATGGCGTGGCCTGCATGATGGGCTGTATGCTTGAGTCTAGGCTGTCTGTCTCCGCCGCCGCGCACCTGGCGGCAGCGAAAGGGATCATTTCCATGGCGGATTTGGACGGTCCTTCTCTCTGCGCCGCCGATCCGTATGAAGGCGGGCCAGTATTTCGCGGGCCGGATATTTTTATGCCGGAAGAACCCGGCATTGGGATAAAACTCAAACCAGATTTATCATTCAAGGAGGCTTCGTTTTGAAACGATTTTTGTGTTTAGCGCTTTGCGCGGCGTTTTTAACCGGTTTGACCGGCTGCGGCAACGCATCTAAAAAAACGGATGACGCTGAGGCGCCGCCGTCCAGTACAGGCGCCGCGACGGGTGCGGCTGGTGCGACCGGTGCGACCGGTGCGGGTACGCCAGAAGCGTTTGTTCCGCCGCCCTCGGATTCAACCGCCGGGTACCGCGAGCTGTATTCCTCCGAATACACCACGCTGAATTATCTGAGTACCAGCAACGCCTATGAATTGAAAGCGGCCGCGAAATCCGTGGACGGTCTCACGGAGTATGACGCGTATGGCGTCGTCAAGCCCGCCCTGGCCGAAAATTGGTTCACGAACGCCGATAATACAATCTGGACGTTTAAGATTCGCCAAGGCGTGAAGTGGGTGGACTATCAAGGCGGGGAAGCCGGCGAAGTCACCGCGCAAGACTGGGTGGACGCGGCGGAGTATGTCAACAACGCGCACAACAACAGCGGGCTCCAGTATATGTTTAACGGCATCGTAAAAAACGCGGAAAAATATTTTGATCAAACCGCACAAATTCTCGAAGCGGAAAACGCCGTGGCGGAGGGGGAAGCCGCGTCGGTGGAGGAATATTATCAGGCGCACGAAATCAACGCCGCTGATTTTATTTCCTTTGAGGCAGTAGGCGTTAAGGCGCTCGACCCTTATACGCTGGAATATACCATGGAGTCGCCCTGTCCCTTCTTCATCAGCGTCCTGGCCTACGCCTCTTATCTGCCGGCCTATGGCCCGTTTTTGGCGGCGCAGGGGGACAATTTCGGCATAGACAACGAAACCATACTGTACAACGGCGCTTATATCCTCAGCGAATTCGAGCCGAACGTAAAGCATGTGTTTACGGCGAACCTCGCTTACTGGGAGCTGGATAAAGTATACATCCCCAAATTGACATATATATACAATGCCGACGACTTGACCATCGGCCCTTCCATGTTTCAGAAAGGCGAGCTGGAGCAGGCTTACCTTGGCGCGGATATTTTAGACAATTGGTTAGACGATCCGGCAGCCAAAGATCTTGTACGGCCCAGCAAACTCAATATTTCGTATTCCTATTTTTATGCCTTCAACTTTGAGCCGCGTTTTGACGCGCAGTATGAACCAGATAATTGGAAAATCGCCGTGAACAACGAAAATTTCCGTCAGGCGCTGCTGCACGGCCTGGATCGGATGAAAGCGCTGGCTGTGCAGGATCCGTACAACACGGCGACGCTGCTGAACAATACGATCACGCCCGCCACTTTCACCGCCGGCGCCGGAAAAGATTTTACCCAGTACGACTCGATCAAGCCTTTGTCCGAAGGGGACAGCTTTAATGAAACGCTGGCCCTGCAATACCGCGACAAAGCGAGAGAGGAACTGACGGCGGCTGGGGCGGTTTTCCCCGTTAAAATTTTAATGCCGTACAATCCCTCCATTTCCAACTGGGATAAGGAATGCCAAATTGTGGAACAGCAGCTCACGAATTTGCTGGGCGCGGACTTCATCCAAATCATCGTAGAGGCGGGGCCGTCTACTGGATTTCTGGGCGCGGTGCGCCGATCCGGCGCCTACGCGATGATGAAATGCAATTGGGGCGCAGACTACGCCGATCCGCAGACATGGACAGAGCCATTTGCCAGCGGCAACAGCTATAATTTTATGTACACCGATCCCAACAAAATGCTGGGTGAAATTCCTGTCAACAATAAAACGCAGGAGACACAGGATCTGATGGCGGAATATTACCGGCTGCTAGACGCGGCGAAAGCGCATACTTCAGATATCGCGGCGCGTTACGCGGCGTTTGCCGAGGCAGAGGCGTTTCTGATCCAGCACGCGATCGTCATTCCTTTTTCCGTGGATACATACGGATATGTAGCCAGCTATGTCGATCCCTTTAGTGAGATGCACGCGCCTTACGGCCTGTCGCCGTATAATTTTAAAGGCGTTCAGCTCCTTTCCAAACCGATGAATATAGACGAGTTTAACGCCGCCAACGCAAAATGGCAAAGCGAATGGGCGATTGCCCAGGCCGCCGCGCAGGCCAGCGCCAACCCATAACGCGGTGGCTGCGTATATCCTGAAGCGGCTGACGCGTTCCCTCATCACCTTATTTCTGGTTGTCTCGGCGGTGTTTATGCTGCTGCGCCTGATGCCCCTCGAAGGATATTTTAACAATTATGAAAAACTGACGCCGACGCAGATCAAGGTCGGTCTGGCAAAGTTATGGCTGGACCGGCCTATGGCCGTTCAATTGGGGCATTTTTGGCAGGATACGCTCCGCGGGGAACTGGGCGTTTCCAACAAATACCGGGTCAATTATCCTATCGGGAAGATCATCGCGTCTAAAGCCCCGCTGTCTATACAGATCGGTTTGATGGCCGTCACCCTGGCGTTTCTGCTGGGGATGCCGCTGGGCATTCTCATGGCGCGGAGCGCGCGCGGCCATTCGCGCTTAAAAATCTGGGATCGTTTTGGAACTGTTGTTGTCGTGGTGATCCAGGCGGTGCCGGCGTCTGTGTACTATCTCTTTATTCAAATTTACGGCACGGAACTGCTGGGAAAATTTTTTCCGCTGCCCACGCTGTTTGCGCGGGACAATCCGCTGACCTGGATATTGCCAGTCTTTTCCCTGTCCCTGTCCACTATGGCCTGGAGCGCCATGTGGATACGGCGCTACATGGCGGACGAAAGCACGAAGGATTATGTCCTGCTGGCCCGCGCCAAAGGCGTCCCAGCCGCCGCGATTTCCCGGCGGCACATTTTCCGCAACGCGTTTGTGCCGCTGGTGCAGAGCGTCCCGACTACCATTCTGCTCACGCTGATGGGATCTCTGTATGTGGAAAGCCGCTTTTCCATTCCGGGCATGGGCGGCCTGCTGGTGGATGTAATCAAAAGACAGGACAATACGATGGTGCAAGCGCTGGTACTGGTCTATTCTGGAATCAGTATCGTGGGGCTGCTGCTCGGCGATGTCGCGATGGCGCTTTTGGATCCGCGCGTCCGGTTCGCGGGGAAAGGAGACGCCCGGTGATGAGTCCATGCTGAACCCTAAAAAATTACGGCGCGTATCCGATGATTTGCTGGCCCGCGCCAACCGGGGCTATGACCGGCTGCCG
Organism: Clostridiales bacterium; assembly: GCA_031289625.1. GTDB lineage: Bacteria > Bacillota > Clostridia > Lachnospirales > WQUN01 > JAITPB01. The sequence goes on from JAITPB010000165.1 coordinate 9,468, forward strand.
GAAGAAGAACTGTTCACCTTCGCGGAATATCGCCCGGAAGAATCGGAGCCGCTTTCCCACACGGGATATTCTTATTGGCGGAGCAGTCTGCGCCTTTTTTTTCAGAACAAAGCCGCCCTGTTTTTTCTTTCCCTGATCGTCGTCACGCTTCTCTTTACATTCATACAGCCTTTTCTGCCGAACCAGAAAGATCCCGTCAAAATCTATAACGACGCGTCGGGGTTGCAAATTCGCAACGCGCCGCCCAGCGGGGCATTTGTTTTCGGCACAAACGCCATCGGGCAGGATCTATGGAGCCGCACCTGGAGCGGCACGCGAACCAGTCTTTTTATCGGTTTTACTGTGGCTGTGGCGGAAGCGCTGGCGGGCGTGCTGATCGGCGTGCTGTGGGGTTATGTCCGCCGCCTGGATTTTTTATTCACGGAACTCTACAATGTTTTTGACAATATTCCGCAAACGCTGATTCTCATTCTCATATCCTACGTGTTTCATCCGAGCCTGCAAACGATCATTTTCGCGCTCTGCCTGACGGGCTGGCTTACCACCGCGCGCTACATACGCAATCAAATTCTCATTCTCCGCGATCGCGACTACAATCTCGCGTCCCGCTGTCTGGGCACGCCGCCGCGCCGGATTATCCTGCACAACCTGCTGCCCTACTTGGTTTCCATCATCACCCTGCGCATGGCGATGGCCATTCCTTACGCCATTTCCAACGAAGTATTTGTGACGTACATCGGCCTGGGACTGCCGCTGCGGATTCCTTCTCTGGGGAATCTCATTGTGTCCGGCATCGACAAAATGATGGAACCGAATTTGCGGTATCAGCTGATTTTCCCCACGGTGATTCTTTCTATTGTCACCATTTCATTTTACGTGATCGGCAATGCCTTCGCGGACGCTTCCGATCCCAAAAATCACGCGGCGTAGGAGGCGAGCAGACATATGGCAGTTGATACAGATCGTGACGGGCGCGGCGCTATTCTGTCCGTCCGCAGCCTCAATGTTGATTTTACCTTGCGCGGCGCGCGGCATAGGGTTCTCCGCGACGTTTCCCTGGATGTGCGCCGCGGCGAAAACCTGGCCATCGTCGGAGAGTCCGGATCTGGTAAAAGCGTGTTCTGTAAATCCCTGATGGGCTTGCTGGACGCCAATGGCCGCGTCGAAAGCGGCGAGATTTTATATGAAGGCGCGGATCTGGCTACACTGACGGAAAAAGAGTGGCTGAAAATCCGGGGCAAAGAAATCGCCATTGTCATGCAGGATCCCATGACAAGCCTCAACCCGCTCATTCCCATCGGCAGGCAAATCACGGAAGCGCTGCGTCTGCACCGGGGGCTGAAAGGGAAAGCGGCGCGGGAGGCCGCGATGGGTTATCTGCGCGACGTGGGCATTGCACAGCCGGAACTCCGTTTCAAGCAGTACCCGCATGAATTTTCCGGCGGTATGCGCCAGCGGGCCGTCATCGCGATTGCCATTGCCTGCCGTCCGAAGATCCTCATATGCGACGAACCAACCACCGCCATCGATGTGACCATCCAAGCGCAAATATTGGATCTGCTCTTGTCGCTCCAGCAAAAATATCAGCTGACCACGATTTACATCACCCACGACCTGGGGGTTGTGGCCCGTGTGGCCGATCGCGTCGCCGTGATGTACGCAGGGGATTTTGTGGAAATCGGAACTACAGAAGAAATTTTTTATGATCCGCGGCATCCTTATGTCTGGGCTTTGCTGTCGAGTATGCCGCAGCTCGCGAAAAAAGGGGAGAACCTCTATTCTATTGAAGGTTCTCCGCCGGATCTCTCCAGCCCTTTGGCAGGCGACGCTTTCGCCCCGCGTAACCGGTACGCGCTGAAAATAGATTTTGTGCGGAGGCCGCCGCTTTTTTCCCTGACGGAAACGCATCAAGCGCGCTCCTGGCTTTTGGATCCCCGCGCGCCGAAACACGAGAGGCCGGAAACAAAAGGAGGCGGCGCTGGATGAGCCAGACGAATCGGCAAAACGCAACGGCGCTTCCGCCGGAAGCGCCGCTTCTGGAAGTGAGAAATCTGTCGGTGGCCTTCGGGCGTGGCCGAAAGCGTTTTGAGGCGCTGAAGAATATTTCTTTCTCTATTTATCCGGGGGAGACGTTCGGCGTAGCTGGGGAATCCGGCTCCGGCAAAACGACGCTGGGGCGGGCTATCCTGCGGATCTATCCGCCGTCTCAAGGCGGCGTCTATTATAAAGGCGCAAAAATCAGCGGCCCAATCGGCAAAGCGGAGGATCGGCGGCTGACGCGAAACATGCAGATGATTTTCCAAGATCCCATGTCCAGCTTGAACGAGCGGGCCAAGGTAGAAGCCATCGTGTCGGAAGGCCTTCAAAATTTGAGCAGGGTTTCGCCGGACACCCGCCGGGCAAAAGTGAAAAACGCCCTGAAAGAAGTCGGGCTGCGGCCAGAATTCGCCGATCGTTTCCCGCATGAGTTTTCCGGGGGCCAGCGGCAGCGCATCGGCATTGCCCGCGCGATGATCATGGAGCCGGAGTTTATCGTGGCGGATGAACCGGTCTCCGCGCTGGACGTGTCCGTCCGCGCGCAGGTGCTGAACCTGATGAGCCGTCTGCGGCGGGAAAAAGGGCTGTCATATTTGTTCATCAGCCATGACATGTCCGTTATGCGTTATATCTGCGACCGCGTGGCCGCGCTGTACCAAGGCGTTATGGTGGAACTGGCCGATACGGAGACGCTGTTCACGCGGCCCATGCATCCATACACCCGCGCGCTGCTCTCCGCCGTGCCTCTGCCCGATCCGGCTCTGGAAAAAAACAAAACGCTGACCGTCTATGATCCGTCTGCGCATGACTATACGAAAGACGCGCCTTCCCTGCGGGAAGTCGAGCCGGGACATTTTGTTTTCTGCAATGAGGCGGAGCAAAAATTAGGTTTTGATTTTTTATAATAGGCGGAAAATTTTTTGGCGTCTAAAAGCTCTTGATTTTTTTGGGAAACTTGCTATAATCACAGAAACGTGAAAGATTTTATCGGATCTATATTTTTGATTTTTAGGAGACCGCGCGTGAGTGAAATCGCTGTTCCAGACGACCGAGACTGTGAAATGATTGACGGCAAAATCATTATGATGGCGAGGCCCAGCTTAAACCATTCTACGATTGCCGCGAACATCTGGAAAATATTTTCTACATTCCTCAAAGGGAAAACATGCAAAGCCTATTTGGAGCCGGATGTTTTCTTAGATGAAAACAATAATTTTATCCCCGATGTGCTGATTGTCTGCGACAGAGATAAACGCAAGGGCAATGGGATTTATGGCGCGCCGGATTTGGCCGTTGAAGTGCTGTCGCCGAGTACAGCCAAAAAAGATTTAGGGGAAAAGAAAAATATCTACGAAAAATACGGCGTCAGAGAATATTGGACGGTAGATCCGGATTCAAAAGCCATATCGGTTTTTCATTTGCGCAATGGCTCTTTTGCGTTGGATAATCTCTATTTTTACCGTACAGCGGAAGAGCAGGCCAAAATGACTGAGGACGATCGCAATGCCTTAACCGCTCATTTCAAAACCAGCTTATTCGACGGCTTGATCATTCATTTGGAAGAAATATTTGAGGATATAGAATCGTTTTAACAGAGCAGCGGATCACAATAAGCCTATCTTGTGAAGGTGATAAACATGTCAGGCCATTCAAAATTCTCCAACATCAAGCACAGAAAAGAAAAGAACGACTCCGCGAAAGGCAAGGTTTTTACGCGCCTGGGCCGGGAAATCGCGGTGGCAGTGAAGTCCGGCGGCGCGGATCCCTCGGCCAATGGCAGGCTGCGGGACGTCATTGCCAAAGCAAAAGCCAGCAATATGCCCAACGAGACCATTGAGCGCAGCGTTAAAAAAGCGGCGGGCGATTTAAACGCGGTGAATTATGAAAGCGTCACATATGAGGGATACGGCCCCAACGGCGTGGCGGTAATCGTAGCGGCGCTGACGGATAACCGCCACCGGGCTGCGGCCAACGTGCGCAGCGCGTTCACCAAAAGCGGCGGCAACATGGGCGCCGCTGGCTGCGTTTCTTTTTTATTTCATGAAAAGGGCCTGATTCTTTTGGAAAAAAATCAGGCTCTGGATGAAGACGAATTGATGATGCTCGCTTTGGACGCGGGCGCGGAAGATTTCGGTGTGGAGGACGAATGGTATGAAATCATCACCGCGCCCGAAAATTTTTCCGCCGTGATGGAAGCCGTGGAAAAGGCCAAGCTCCCGGCGGCTGTGCTTTCCGCCGAGGTCACTTACATCCCGCAGACTACAACCGCGCTGACAACCCCGGACGATCAGAAAAAAATGAGACGTCTGCTGGATACCCTGGATGAAGAGGACGATGTAATGAACGTATATCACAACTGGGAAAATGAGACGGACGACTAGGCGCAAACCTTCGTTTCCGCTTGCGGGGAATCGCGCAGTATGGAATTGATCTCACTGCCGAGCAGCAGAAATGTCGAGATCAGGTTCAGCCACATGATCAAAATAAAAATACCGGCGATGCTGCCATAGACTTTAGAGTATTTCGCAAAATTATTGACATATATATTAAAAACCTTTGATGAGATCATCCAGGCAAGCGCCGCCGTCACGGCTCCCGGCATCAAGCTCAGGAGCCGTGTTTTTTTACAATTGGAAAGTTTGTAAATGAGCAATGTCGTCAAAAACATCGTGCCCGCCGTGATGAGAAGGCCGATAAAATCAAATAAATGATCGGCGAGTTCCGTAAAAGGAACATATTTTTGCGCGTAATCAAAAATCGCGTCGTTAAAGATGAGCAGCAGCAGCATGAACGTCAGCGACAGGGAAAACAAAAATACCAACAAAACGCTGATCATGGTGTGGTGCAGATAATTCCGGCAGTCTTTATAGCCGTAGGTTTGGTTGATGCAGCGGATGACGACCTGAAACCCGGACGAGGCGTTGTAAAGGCTCACCAGCAGACTGATAGAGAGCAGCCCTACGCTTCGCTTATCCACCACTTCCACCATGAAAACATTCAGCAAAGAGGCTGCCTGAACCGGCAGCGCAGTGGAGACGACCTGCATCCAATATTTGTCGTCCAGGTTAAAAAAACTCAGGAGCGACACCAGAAAAAGGATGAACGGGAAAAAGGACAGCAGGATTTTATACGTCAATTGGCTTGCTAAAGCAAACAAGTCGTCTTTTACCGCTTCCTTGCCAACACGGATTAGAAACAGTATGGGTCTCCCCATCCAATCAGTCCCTTTCTCATGGGTATCAATCGTTTTTTAATTAATCTGCATCGGGCCGTTGGACGTTTCCAGAATCAACTTGACATGTTTGGGGCAAGATTCATATTGAATGGATTTTGCTTCCGTCATGGATTGGCTGTTGATCAAATAATTTAAGTTCACAAGCCCGATTTTGATCTGCCCCAGCGAGGCGTGCGCCTTAATATGATAACCCAATTCCGGCGCGGAGGGCAGGTTCAGCGTCATTTTGCCGTTGCTGGTCTCCACGTCCCAGACATAGTCCATAAAACGATCGAAAGCGGATATATTCAAAGAAGCGCCGCCATTCACGCTGATGAGCTTTACATTTGCGCTGTCCAGATCCAAAACGTCAATGAGGCCGTTGAAATTTTCCACACGCGCATTTTTCGCGGCGACCCGCTGAATGGTCATGCGGCCATTGCCGCATTCCGCTTTTAGGGAATTGGCCGCCAGCCCCGTCAATTTTGTCGCGCCGTTAGAATTGAAAATCACAATCGTGTCCGCGTCCAGCGAAGACAGCTCCGCGTTGCCGTTCACATTGCCCACGTTGATGATGCGGAACAGACTGTCCGGCACATAAGCGTCCACCGACACCCTTTCAAAATCATTCTCGTCATAGTTCAAAAAATATTTCGCGCCGAGTTTCATCAGCTCAATCCCGGCGCTGGGCCGCCGGGGTTTGTAGAAAATTTGCGCCGTGATTTTATCACCGTTATAACCGTGTATCAGTACGTCGCCATTCAGCCCAGATATGTTCAGCTCGTTATAGCCGGGCTGCACCTGCAGTTCAAACCGCTTCTCGAACCCCGGCCCATACGGCGCTCCAGGCGAGCTGGCTGACGCACCGGATGCGCTGGCCGGCGCCCGGCTGGCATCCGACGCCCGGCTGGCATCCGATGCCCGGCTGACGTCCGACGCCCGGCTGGCGTCCAACGCCTGGCTGGCGGCGGAAGAGCGTCTGGTTTCTCTGGTTTCTTCCAGTGAACGGGAAATCCGGCCCGCGAAATCGGCGGTTTTTTCCACCACCACTTCACTGAACCGATGCAATTTGGGTTCCAGATCCCGCGCGAAAGCGTCAAATTTTCGGCTGAGGTCACTGGCGAAATCTTCAAAACCAGAGCCGCTGGAACCGCCGGAACCGCTTCTGGCGGAAGCGCCCGGGTAAGGGCCGTTGGAGCGGTCAGACGAATAGCCGCTATCCGGCCCGCGCGGAGCGGCGTCTGATCGGGCATCGCCCCGGGCGTCGCCCGATGCCTCCAGAAGCCGCGCGGCTTCCGCCGCGTTTATTTTTCCGTCTTCCAGCATTTTAAGAATCATCAATTTTTCACTTGCCATACATTGCCTCCAGGATACATACTTTAGATGCGATTATAGTATAGTATGACAAATGGATCAAGCAAAAGATAGGGGATGTTCAGATGACTATGTTCTCCGTTTTTTTCATCGCGCTCGCATTGGCCGCGGACGCTTTCGCCGTGTCCGTAGCCAACGGTATCGCCATGAAAGAATATAAAATAAAGTATTCCCTCATCTTTGGTTTTTATTTTGGCTTTTTCCAGTTTTTCATGCCAGTGATCGGTTATTATATTGGGCAGACGTTTACCATGCTGATCCAGCAATGGAGTCCTTGGCTCGCTTTCGTGCTGCTGAGCCTGATTGGCGTTAAAATGATTATGGAATCCCTGCGGGAAGAAGATCAGGCAAGCAACGATACGGTAGACGGCATTTTTTCCGTCAAAAATATGTCGGCGCTGGCCGCCGCTACCAGTATTGACGCGCTGGCCGCCGGGGTCAATTTCGCGCTGATGCGGACGCCTCTTTTAAGCGCCGCCGCGATGATCGGCGTTGTGACTTTTATCCTATCCGCGCTCGGCGTTTTGATTGGTAAAAAAGCGGGCGGCTTCTTTCAAAAAGGCGCCGAGAGAATCGGCGGCGTGATATTAATAATCATCGGCCTGCGAATTTTGATTGAATCTTTGCTGGCCTGAGATGAGGAGATGAGCGATGGATTCTTACTTTACCATTGGAAAAATTGTCAATACACAGGGGCTGAAAGGGGACGTCCGCGTCATTCCGTTCACAGATGAGCCGAAGCGCTTTGAGCGGCTCAGCGCGGCGGAGGTTTTTTTTGAACGCGCCGGATCGTCCGGACAGTTGTCCGGATCATCCTATACGCGGACATACTTTCTGGAAAAAGTTTGGTATCACAAAAAATTTGTCATATTGAAATTTCAGGGCGTTGACGATATATCCGCCGCGGAGGCTTTGAAAAACGGAGTGATTAAAATCCCGCCCGAACAGGCTCTGCCTTTGGGAAAGGATGAATACTACCTGCGGGATATCTATGATATGACGGTAACGGCAGCGGACGGAAAAGAGCTGGGGATTGTCACGGACATTCTCCAAACCGGCGCCCACGATGTCTACACGGTGCGAAACGCGGACGGGCGGGAGATTTTAATCCCGGCGGTGAAACAATTTGTTTTGCGGGTCGACGTGGCGGCCAAACGCATGACGGTAGATTTGCCGGAAGGGCTATGATTTTTTTTGTACTGACGCTGTTTCCGCAAATGGTGGCGGACGCCCTGCGCTGCAGCGTCCTCAAGCGGGCGGCGGACGCGGGGCGGATTGATATACGCTGCGTTGATATACGCGATTTTGCCGCGAACCCGCGCAAACAAGTAGACGACGCCCCTTACGGAGGCGGCGCGGGGATGCTGATGACGCCGGGCCCGGTTTGCGCGGCTTGTGAATACGCGAAGTCCTCCGCGGGCGCGGACGCTTCTGTATTGTATTTGTCGCCCCAGGGGAAACGTTATCAGCAGAGCGTCGCGGAAGAATTCTCAAAGCGGAAGGCGCTCATTTTATTGTGCGGTCATTATGAAGGCATTGACCAGCGCGCGCTGGACGAAATCGGCGCTGAGGAAATTTCTTTGGGCGACTTTATATTGACCGGCGGAGAAATCGCCGCGATGGCGGTGATTGACAGCGTGGCCCGCCTTCTGCCGGGCGTGCTGGGAAAGGATGAATCTTACTTAAACGAAAGTTTTTCCGACGGCCTGCTGGAATACCCGCAGTACACGCGCCCGCCTGTGTTTCGGGAGCGCGCCGTTCCTGACGTTCTGCTGTCAGGGCATCATAAAAATATTGCCATGTGGCGTAGGCGGCAGTCTCTGCTCAAAACCGTTCGCGAACGGCCCGATCTGCTGGCATCCGCGCGGCTTACGCAAGAAGAGACGGCCTATACCGGCGCGTCGAAAGGAGCTTATATTATGAAAGGCATCATTACCGTCCTCGGCGGGGATCAGGTCGGCATTATCGCGAAGGTATGCCTGTATCTGTCCGACAAGGGGATCAACATTTTGGATATATCGCAGACCATTGTACAAGGGTATTTTCATATGATGATGATTGTGGACATTTCGGGCAATCATCGCTTCGAGGATTTGGTGGTGGAGCTGCTCGGATTGGGCGAGGCAATCGGCGTGCAGATTAAACTGCAGCACGAGGATATCTTCAACAGTATGCACCGGATATGAAAAAAGAGCTTTATTAAAAAAAGAGCTTTATCTAAAAAAACCCCGGCGAATACCCGCCGGGGTTTTTTGTGGGTGAAATTGACCGCGATCCGCGTATCAATAGCCCATATTCCTTAACCTGTTGACATTGGTTCTCTTTCCCATGCTGTCAATAAACTCTCCAACAACTTGACGCGTGTATTTAATGCATCGCACAGTATATTGCGCCGCTGTTCATCCATATATTCGCTTAATCGCATTATCTCCATGAACTCATCATCAATTCCGCGCAATGCCGGTATATCAATCCACGAAAGGTCGGTTGCAAGTTTAATTTGCTCGAAGTGCGTTTTGCGGAACGGCTTGCTTTCGGAATCCCCACGCGCCTTTATCATATGGGCGGGAACATCATACCACATGGATGTTCCGCAGTCATAAATTGGCGCGAGTCCAAGCCATTCGAGCGTATTAGCGTTACGAACCGCGCCGAAATTGTTGTAGTGCCTGTCCTGATTGCACAGCAAAAAGTCCAGCGCAAGCATTTGGTCGATACTCTGAACCGCGTTTGGAATACCGAGTGTCTTGCAGCAATCTATAAAATGCTGATATTGTGAAATACTGCCGCGCTGTTTTGCGGCGCCGATAATATGCCATGCGCTCACAAGGTCGGTATCACGGGTAATGAAGTCCTCACATACGCTAAGCGGCTTGCCGCCCTCATAGATTACGGTATACGGCGCGTGGGGAATATTCAGCCGCCGCGCTATTGCAGTCGCAAGTGCTTCATTAAATGGTTCTTGCTGAACAGTCCCGCTCCCGCCTTTAACAAGCATCCTCTTATTGTCCGCTATAATCCACTTCTTTTTCAGCCAGCCGTCAGAGGTATTATCCGGCGACATCAGGCTGATGTTATCACCAATATCGCGTCCAAACAGCGCGTTACCCACATCTTCTGAAAATGAATTGTCGAAAAAATTTACATTTTTCCATTCTACCGGTTTGGCCTCAGAGCGTACCCAATATTGATCGGATAATGATAGTCCAAAGCACTTGGTCAAAAGCAGAATAGGCGAGGATACTTTGAGTGTTTCCAAAGCGTCGCGCAGACCCGAACGGCTCGCGGGGATTGCGCGTCCGCTCCACCAGTTGTTAAGCCATCTGCGATTCGGGATTCCGTTTGTGATCTCTAAGCCAACGGGCAGATGCGCAGGGGTAATTACATTTCCAATCTTAGCGATTGTGCCGAGTTCATCATCTATCCGCATTTCCAGCACAGGCGTTTCCTTGTGCATTAAAGTGTAAGCCATTGGGCGATCAGCTCCTTTGGAAAATTCTGATCGCAGAATATCACAATCGGCCGTGCTTGTACAGCGCTTTTGGCCAATCAATATGTTCACGCGTATAAAAAAAACCAGGCGAATACTCACCTGATTTTTTGAATGCAAAAGTTTTATCTTAGAAGCTGTAAAACGTTCTGCGGCGCCTGGTTTGCCTGCGACAGCATAGAAGTCGCCGCGCTGGACAGCACGTTCGCCTTGGTCAGGCTCATCATTTCCTTCGCCATATCCGTGTCGCGGATGCGGGATTCGGAAGCGGACAGATTCTCAGAAGAAATATCCAAACTCTTCATCGTGTAATCCAAACGGTTTTGTATCGCGCCCAGTCTCGAGCGCTGATCCGTCACTTTTCCAACCGCTGTGTCCAAATTGGCCAAAAAATTGTCGATTTGACCACCCGTAGCCCCCCACGAGCCGGCGTTGGCAGCGGATTTGACGGCGGAGGCTAAATCGCTCAAGCCCAAGTCCGACACCTTCATGGCGCCGATAGTAAACTGAATGGATTGAGACTGATTCGCGCCGACCTGCAGATACAGGGCGCTAGCAGCAGCCGAAAAAGATCCGTTGATCAGCTTTTTGCCGTTAAATTCTACTCTATCCGCCATACTGTCGATTTCCTCAAACAGGTTCGTCATTTCCTGCGCGATCTTGCCGCGATCCTTTTCGTCGTTGGTATCGTTGGCCGCCTGCACCGTCAATTCACGCGCGCGCTGCACCATATCGTCAATCTGCTGCAAACCGCCCTCGGCGGTCTGCACCAGAGAAGAACCATCCTGCGCGTTTTTGGACGCCATGTCCAGGCCGCGGATTTGCGCCCTCATTTTTTCGGAAATGGCCAAACCCGCCGCGTCGTCCGCCGCGGAATTAATTTTCAAACCGGACGAAAGCCTCGCGGAAGCCTGCGCCTGTGACGCGCCCACATTTTTCATCGCTCTGTGCGAATTCAGCGCCAACACGTTGGTGTTGATAATCATATTACTCATATCGTATATATCCTCCTTGAAATTTTCAGCAAAGCATCCATGCCTTGCGGCCTCTGTCTGCTATACTCATGAACGCATTGAGCGGGCGAACACAGTTCGCCCCTACGGGAAAAATTTCCGCTCGTGAGTATATACCGGCTGATTTCCGATATGAGATTAGTGTTTCCTCTTGTGCTGTGATTATGCGAATTTTGACAAAGCTTGCGCGCGCAAAATAAAAATATAACGGACGGCAAAATGCCGCCCGTCAAATCATGGATAAATATTTTTCGTTCTCAAATATCTATAACAAGCTTATTTTAACAGCTGTAATACGTTCTGCGGCGCTTGGTTCGCCTGCGCAAGCATAGAGGTCGCCGCGCTGGACAGTACGTTCGCCTTGGTCAGGTTCATCATTTCTTTCGCCATATCCGTATCGCGGATACGGGATTCAGACGCGGACAAATTCTCAGAAGAAATGTCCAAACTCTTCATCGTATAATCCAAACGGTTTTGTATCGCGCCCAGTTTCGCGCGCTCGTCCGTCACCGATCCGATCGCTACATCCAAATCGCTTAAAAACGCGTCGATTTCAGAAGCTGCAGCCGTCCACGCGCCGTCGGCGGCTGCGGCGGAGACGGCTGCGGCTAAATCAGACAGCCCCAAAGAATCCAAGCTCATGGATCCGATGGTAAACTGAATCGACTGCCCTTCGTTCGCGCCGGCTTGCAGATAAAGCGCGGTGTCCGCGTAGGCTCCATTTATCAATTTTTTACCGTTGAACTCCACTCTGTCCGACATACTGTCGATTTCGCTGAACAGGTTCGTCATTTCCTGTGCGATCTTACCGCGGTCTTTTTCGTCGTTGGTGTCGTTGGCCGCCTGCACCGTCAATTCACGTGCGCGCTGAACCATGTCGTCTATCTGCTGCATACCGCCTTCGGCGGTCTGCACCATAGAGGCGCCATCCTGCGCGTTTTTGGAAGCCATATCTAAGCCGCGGATTTGCGATCTCATTTTTTCGGAAATCGCCAGCCCGGCGGCGTCGTCCGCCGCGGAATTGATTCTCATGCCAGAAGACAGCCTGGCGGAAGCCTGCGCTTGCGCCGCGCCGACGCCTTTCATCGCCCGGTGTGAATTTAACGCCAATACATTTGTGTTGATAACCATATTGCTCATAACGTAATATCCCCTCCTTGTAGTAGACAAGGTTTCTATACGCAAAAATAAATTCAAAAAAATAAATTCAAAAAAATAAATTCGCAAAAGTAAAGGCTCATATTGTGTTTTAGAATGCTATATTGCCATAAACGCCGGAAACAAGCCATTTCAGGCGTTTGCTCACTTATTTAGAATGGCCTATTTAAGCCGTTTTTTAGTCAGCCACCTGAAACGCA
>JAITPB010000053.1 GCA_031289625.1 Clostridiales bacterium
GGATCGGAGGTGTATAACATGCTTATGGCTGAATTTAACATTGAAGAAGCTCGGAAAGTTTGGGTGGAGGAAGCCTGGGAAGAGGGCATGGAAAAAGGCATGGAAGAGGGCATGGAAAAAGGCATGGAAAAAGGCCGTGAAGAGGGCATGGAAAAAGGCATGGAAAAAGGCCGTGAAGAGGGTTTAAACCTGAAAGCCATAGAAGCCGCAGTAATTATCATAAAAAAATGGCGCGCTTCTTTGACAGAAGCAATGGAAAGCGTGCAGCTCGATCCGAAATATCGGGATCACGTGATTGCCGAATTAAACAAACAAGGCGTCGCTTATACGGTGTAGATTCCTCCTCATTCCTACTTTCGGTCTATTATTTATTTTCAACTCCCTAATCAAAAAAAGCGGTTCAGCCTTCCAGAAAACTTGCGGGCTGAACCGCTTTAATATTTTTGATTGATATACCCGTCAATCAGAGACTGCCTTGTCTCTTCCACAAAAACGCCTTCCCCGCGCAAGGACTCCAAAATCATAGCGTTCGCCGAGTGCAGAATCATCTGATACTCTGGAATGATCATTTCAAACAGTCTGCCTTTGAGCCGCGGCGAACGCACACGGATAAAATACGCCGTGACGCCCCGGTAATCTATCAGCCGCAGTACGGCCAGCGTGGCTTTGTCTTTTTTGGCATAGTAATAGTCCTCGCTGTTTGACGCGCGGTTATTATCTTTCGCGGCTTTGGCCAGGGCGTTGTAATATTGGTAGTTGAACAGCCCTTTTTCCAAAGTGTCCATCCGGCGGAATGGTTCCGGCTTGAGCGCGAGAACGGCTTCCAAATTGCGAGCCAAATATTCCCGCTTGCTCATATCGCCCTTCACATATTGATCGATGAGGCTTTGCCTGTACAGAAAATATTTTTGCAGTTCATTCATCGCGGCGCCGTCCCATTAATTTCATATGGAACAAAGAAGATTTCTCGTTTACAATAAGGATAAGCTACAGGAGACAGGAGGGCAATATGATAAATCATTTTAATCAAAATATCCATTATACCAGTTTTCTAGAAATATATCAGGAAAAGATCGCGCCTCAGCTTGAATCTCTGGACATCCTGTTCAAATCTATGGACACGCCGCTGACTATCGCCGAAGCGTCCCAAGCCTTGTACATATCCGAACAGGAAATCAAACATATTATGCGGGAATATGGCATCCGGGAAATTGACCGCGGCGCCCTGCTCTGCATCATGGAGAATGGTTCCAGTTTCATTTGCAGACTGTATCAGCGTGAATTGCATGTGGGCAGCCCCTATGTGTACTCCCGTGAAGACGTTTCGTATATATACACGCTGCCGATTGACGCCGTCAATCATGCTTGCGACGAGTTAGGCGCGAAAGAACTCACGGCCTACACACTGCCAGATTTATTCGGTCATGTGTTTGACTATGCGCCCTGTTGGGTTCAAGACCATATCGTGCACGAGCCATAAAATCATCCTAAAAATAAAAATGGTTAAAAATCCTGATTCACAACAGCAATCGCCTCATGGCAGCGCGGGCAAATCAGCGGTGCATTGTCGCCTTCCATGCTGACGGCGTCAATTTGAATGGACTCTCCGCAGAATGGGCAAAGAAAATGAAATTCATTGTCCCGCGGTTCCTCTTGAAGCGTATCTGCCAGATCGGCGATCAGATCAATCGCCGCCAGCAGCAGTTCCGCTTCTGGGGAAGGGCGGTCCCGCCGCAGCCCGCGCGCCTGTTTTCGGATTAAATACGCCCTCTGCCGCAATGTACTCATCGCTTTACACCTCTATGTTGTTCTTATGTCCGTCCTAGATACTCGCCGGTGCGCGTGTCAATTTTGACTTTTTCGCCTGTGCCGACAAACAGCGGCACGTTGATCACCGCGCCCGTCTCTAAAGTGGCGGGCTTTGTCACGCCTTGTGCGGTGTCGCCTTTAAAGCCTGGTTCTGTTTCTATGATTTCCAAAACGACAGACAGCGGCGGTTCAATGCCAAACACCCTGCCATTGTGCGAAAGGATTTTGACCATTTCATTCTCTTTGACAAATTTCAGCGTATCCCCGATATCCGACGCGTTGATCACGGTTTGATCAAAATTCTCTGTGTCCATAAAATGATAGAGCTCGCCGTCTCTGTACAAGTATTGCAAATCTTTGCGATCGATCTGCGCCTTGGCCATTTTTTCCGTGGGCCGGAACGTGCGTTCTACAACGCCGCCTGAGGTCAGGTTTTTCAGTTTTGTCCGCACAAACGCTGCGCCTTTGCCAGGCTTAACATGCTGAAATTCCAACACTGTAAAAATATCGCCGTCTACTTCAATGGTCGCGCCGTTGCGAAATTCGCTCGCTGAAATCATTGCCGCTTTCCTCCTATTGATCGATTCAACCGATTCTTCCAAAGTATATTTCAATTCCCTTTTCGGGGCAAGAGTTTTTTGATTAAAATGTTTCTGGATTAAAATATTTTTGATTAAAATACCTACGGCATGTCTTTCGTCAAGGCGTTCAAGGCGAGACAATACCCCAAGGGGCCCAAGCCGCAGATCTGCCCCACGCATACGGGCGCGACAACACTGCGGCGGCGGAACGCTTCCCGCTTATGAATATTGGATAAATGCACCTCTACCGCGGGGATGGAAACGCCCGCCAGCGCGTCCCGAATGGCGTAACTGGTATGCGTGTGCGCGCCTGGGTTGATCACAATCCCATCCACCCGCTCCTGCCAGCATTTCTGAATAAAATCTATGATTTCTCCCTCGCTGTTTGACTGAAAAAATACAACCGCGCAGCCGATTTCTTCCGCGTGGCGTTCAATGCCGCGATTGATCTCCGCGAGCGTCTGGCTGCCGTAAACGGATGTCTCCCGAATGCCTATAAAATTTAAATTGACGCCGTGGATCACGGCAATGGTTTTCATATGTCCTCCTTCCGCCCGGCCATAATCCTCCAGGATCTCCCCGGCGATGGCGTCCGGCGTCCGGCCCGCGCAGTCGATGACCTGATCACACGCGCGCCTGTACAGGGGCGCCCGCTGGACCAGCAAGGATTGGATCCGCGCTTCCGGATCCGGCGCGTCGAAATCCCAAAGCGGCCTGGGCCCGCTCTCCCGGATGTGCTGGCAGAGTTCCTCCCACGGCCAGTCTAGATAATAAATACGGCCTTTTCGCGCGAGGGCGTCCATGTTGGCCCGGTTTAAGACAGCCCCGCCTCCTGTGGCGATCACAGCCGGTAAAGCGCGCTCGCTTACGTCAGAAATAATGTACGCTTCCAAACGGCGAAAATAAGATTCCCCATACTCCGCGAAAATATGGGGAATTGTCATGCCTGCCCGTTCTTCAATCTCCGCGTCCGTATCTATCCAAGCCATACTCTTTTTGTCCGCCAGCATTTTTCCCAGCGTGGTTTTGCCGCTGCCCATGAAGCCGATTAAAACAATGTTATTCTTCGGCATGGTGCCGGGGGTTGCGGCCGACAATAACCGCCGCTTTCGTGATCGCCGCGATTATGTCCACGTCAAACTGCTGCTGCAGCACGGCCAGCTTGGTATAAAGCTGGCCCCTACGCGTGACCACGTATTTGGGGGGAAGGGAATTCAGCGCGATGGCCGTGATGTCATATTGGCATTTTTCACAAGTACAGGCATGTATGCTTTTGAGCACGCTGTCCAGCATGTCCGCCACAACGTCCTCCATATAATTTTTGATGCGCACTTCCGCCATAAAACCGCCTCCGCATTAATATTTATGGATCTCCTTTATCTCTGGCCGTCCTGTGTCGGGCAAGATGGTCATTTGCTGAGAATACCGCTTGTTTTTGAATTGAATGGTCTGCGCGCCTTTTTCGAGAGTGCCTCGCGGCGAAAATTCTATCGCAGGCGTTTGAACAACGCACTGCACGCCATCCGGCAGTTCCACTGTTTTGATGTTTTTGAGGAACGGCGCTTCGCGGCGGACAATATATTTTACCGGGCTGAGAAACAAAATCCGGTAAGTCACTCCCTCCAGAACTGTCATGCGCTGCACATATCGTATATCCGCGCGCAATTGCAGGCTGGCGTTCATTACCCTG
>JAITPB010000183.1 GCA_031289625.1 Clostridiales bacterium
CTCCTATTTTTGTACAGCAAACGGCGCGAAGCGCGTAAGTCCGTCTTTCAACTGGACTTACGCGCTTCGCGCCGCTCGCTGTGATGTTTATAAATGGAACGTAAAACCCGTAACCTTTAGGTTGGGATGTACGCGACTATACCCTGTCCAAAATAACCCTGTCCAAAATAATGCTTGACAATTAACCATGTCTTGATATAATACAACAAGTCAATGATAATTACAAGTCAATGATAATTATCCGCTCATTGTGTCATGGAGGCATAGCTCAGCTGGGAGAGCGTTCGCTTCACACGCGAGAGGTCACAGGTTCGAGCCCTGTTGTCTCCATAGGAAAGAATGCCTTTAAATCATGGAAAACCGTCCTATATGGGATGGTTTTTTTACGTTTTAAGGTTTACAGCCGCATTCCAGGCGATTCAGGATATCCATCCATAGGGCAGCCGACGCGTCGCTGGGCATACGCCAGTCGCCGCGCGGGGACAACGCGGCGGAGCCGACCTTTGGCCCGTCAGGCAGACAGGAGCGTTTGAATTGATTGCTGAAAAATCGCGTGTAAAAAATTTTCAGCCAGCCCAAAATTTGCTTCCTGTCATACACGCCCGCAAACGCCTTCTGCGCCAGGTAAAAAATTTTATCCGGCGGAAATCCCAGGCGCATGGTGTAATACAGAAAAAAATCATGCGCTTCATAAGGGCCGAGAATTTCTTCCGTTTTTTGTGCGATCGCGTCAGCGCCGCCGTCATTTTCCGGCGGCAGCAGTTCCGGCGACACGGGGGTGTCTAAGATTTCATACAACACGTTCCGCAGGTTCTCCTGTTCGCAGGTGTCCGCGGCATATGCGATGAGATAACGGATCAGTGTTTTGGGGACAGAGGCGTTGACGCCATACATCGACATGTGATCCCCATTGTACGTGGCGAATCCCAACGCCAGCTCAGATAAATCGCCCGTGCCAACGACAAAGCCTTTCACTTTTGCGGCGATGTCCATAAGTACCTGCGTTCTCTCACGGGCCTGCGCGTTTTCATAGGTGAGATCCCGCGCCGACGGATCCTGGCCAATGTCTTTGAAATGCAGTGAGACCGACTCCGCAATGGGGATTTCCAAAAGAGACGCGCCGGACAGTTCCGCCAATGCCCGCGCGTTTTTATACGTCCGCTTTGACGTGCCGAAGCACGGCATGGTAACAGCCTGAATGCCTTCGCGCGGCAGGGCCAGCCAATCAAAAGCGCGCGCGCAGATCAAAAGCGCCAGCGTGGAATCCAGGCCGCCGGAAACGCCCAGCACGACTTTATTGACATTAACATGCTGTATCCTTTTTTTCAATCCGGCGGCCTGCATGGTGAGGATTTCGTCGCAGCGCTCGCTCCGCCGCGCTGGATCGGACGGGACAAAAGGCGCCGGGCTGATAGGCCGCAAAAGCGGCGTGGCTATCAGCGCTGTGTCATGCGGCACAGGAATCACAAAATATTGTCCTGCTTTTTGGCGCGAGTGTGTAAAAAAACTGGTGTTTCTGCGCCGCTCACCGTCCAGATAGGCGGCGTCCAAGTCCGCGCAGAGAATGCCGTCCGAAAAGCGCGGCGACTCCCGCAGAATCCGCCCGTTCTCCGCGATAATGTTGTGACCTGGGAAAACCAGATCCGTTGTGGACTCCCCTGCCCCGGCGCAGGCGTACACGTAACCGCAGATCGACCGGGCGGACTGGTTCGCGACGAGCGCGCGGCGGTATTCGGATTTGCCAGTCGTTTCATTGCTGGCTGAAAGATTCGCGATCACCGTCGCGCCAGCCAGAACGTGATAGGACGACGGCGGAATCGGCGCCCACAAATCTTCGCAAATTTCCACGCCCAGCACAAAATGTTCCGGCCCGGCGAAGGAAAACAGCAGGTTGGGATGAACAGGCGTCTCACGCCCCTGCCAGTGAACAGCAAGCGGCGGATCCTCCGCGGCCAGGGCGCTGAAATGCCGCTGTTCATAAAATTCCGCGTAATTGGGCAGATAGGCTTTGGGAATAAGCCCCAGCACTGCGCCGCCGTACAGCACCGCCGCGCAGTTGTATAATTGGCCGCCGATTGCAGCGGGCAGACCAGCCGCAATCACGATATCAAATTCTTTCGCACGCTCAGCCAGTAGGCAAAGCTGCTGCTGAGCCGCATCCAGCAAACATTTCTGCAAAAAAAGATCCCCGCACGTGTATCCCGTGACGCAGAGTTCCGGAAAGACGATCAAATCCGCGTGAAGCGCCGCCGCCTCGCGGACGGCTTCCAATATTTTTTGGATATTATAAGCGCAATCGGCGACCCGCAGATCCGGAGACGCGGCCGCCACTCTCACAAAACCAAAATTCACCGATTGAATATTTCGCACAGGTACATCAAACCTTTCGCCAGTTCTGGCTTTAGCATTTCAGCCGTATAACGGAAGCGCCAGTTGCCCGCCGCCTGGCCCGGCCTGTTCATACGATGCTGACCGCCGAGATTCATGACGTCCTGCATGGGCACAATCGCGAAAGCCGCCGTCGAGGCGTAAGCCAGCCGCATCATGTCCCAGGCCGCGTTTTCCCCCGACGCGTTGGCGTAACGCCTGAAATAATCTTTTTCGTTTTCCGGGGCTTCGGCGTACCATCCTTTTGTCGTGTCATTGTCATGCGTGCCGGTGTAAATCACCGCGTTTGTGTGCGTAAAATTGTGCGGCAGATAATCGTTCCCGGCATCCGAGCTGAACGCGAACTGCAAAATTTTCATGCCCGGCAACCCCGACGCGTCCCGCAGGGCTTCGACTTCTTCCGTGACCACGCCCAGATCTTCCGCGATGATGGGCAAATCTTTCAGCTCGTGTCCCAGCCCTTTGCCCAGCGCTTTAAAAAACGGCAGACCCGGCCCTTGAACCCAATTGCCCCGCACGGCGGTCTTTTCGCCATAAGGCACGGCCCAATAGGATTCAAATCCGCGAAAATGATCGATGCGCAAAATATCCACCAGGCTCAGCGCGGATTGAACGCGGCGTATCCACCAGCTGTAGCGGCTTTTTTTCAGCGCGGCCCAATCATACAGCGGATTGCCCCACAACTGCCCGGTCTCGCTAAAGTAATCCGGCGGCACACCCGCCACGGCCAGCGGATTCCCGTTCGCGTCCAACTGAAATAATTCCGTATTCGCCCACACATCTGAAGAATCCATCGCCACAAAAATCGGAATGTCTCCAACGATGGAAATGCCCGCCTCGTTTGCATAAATTTTCAACGAATCCCATTGCCGGAAAAATTCATACTGCAAAAATTGGAAGAATAGAATGTCCTTTTGGAGGGCATTTTGCCAAGACGAG
The DNA here is from genome assembly GCA_031289625.1 of Clostridiales bacterium. Classification (GTDB taxonomy): domain Bacteria; phylum Bacillota; class Clostridia; order Lachnospirales; family WQUN01; genus JAITPB01. The sequence continues at coordinate 3,328 of JAITPB010000183.1, forward strand.
ACGGCCGCCGGATCGTGGCGCGCCAAATCCGGCGGCCAGCTGTTCCACACGGCCCCATAATAAAAGTCTTTGATTTGACCGGGCGTCAAAACTTTTTCGTTGGCGTGTTGATATTGGATAAATTCCAGCGTCTCACCGGCGAACCGCCTTTCTTCAATAAAATGATTTTTCGCCGCGACAAACAAGCTGTAATCGTCCAGCCAGGACTGATGTTTTGCGCAAAACGACGCAAATTCTTTCTTTCGCCTGGCGTTCTTCACGCCCGCGCCGCTTTGAAACCGTTCAAAAGCCTTGCGGAGCAAGCGGGTTTTATATTCAATCACTGGGCCGTAATCGACAGATTCGCCGTTAAAATCAGGCGCGCCGCCGATGTCTTCCTCAGTCAGAGCGTCTTCTTCCACAAGCAGATCGGGGCTGATCAAATAGGGATTGCCAGCGAATGTCGAAAAGCTCTG
>JAITPB010000061.1 GCA_031289625.1 Clostridiales bacterium
GGTGGCTGACTAAAAAATGGCTTAAGTAAGCCATTCTAAATAAGTGAGCAAACGCCTGAAATGGCTTGTTTCCGGCGTTTATGGCAATATAGCATTCTAAAACACAATAAGAGCCAAAATTAATTTGATGCGGTTGTCCTGTTTCCATCCAGAACGGATTTCCCTATACGCAAAAGACGAAACAAAAGAGAATTGGGATTGAGGACGAGCGGTTCTGTCCCGAAAGACGAATGAACGCGAAAAGCGAAGACGATAAAAGAGGCAAAGACGATGCATATCAGATAAATATCGCGATATTTTGCCAGCCTGCGCGATTTATTTCGTGCCAGCGCGGCGAGTGCGAAATAAATCGCCGCAAACCCCAAAAAAGGATTCATGTTCCAACTTTTCCAAAACTCTCCGCGCAAAAAAAGCCATCCCGCTCTGGTGAGGCCGCAAGCGGGGCAGGGGAGGCCCAGTACGATTTCTGACAAGCAGACATAGCCGAAAAAACGCAGCGCAGTATAGTAATAAAGACCAATGGCCGCCAGAATCAAAGCCATTCTTTTTGAAGCGCCGCGCTTTATCACAAAAATCCTGGCAGCGCGCCGTCTTTCAGCATCGTGTCGGCGGCCATAATCACGCCCGCTTTGGCGTGCGGCCAGGTCAGCCCGCCTTGAAAATAGACAATGTACGGCTCTTTCATCGGCGCGTCCGCGCTCAGTTCAATGGAAGAGCCTTGTATGAACGCGCCTGCGGCCATAATCACCGGCGCGTCATAACCCGGCATATCCCACGGCTCCGGCGTGACAAAACTATCCACCGGGGCCGCCTTTTGTATGCCCCGGCAAAACGACAGAACCGCTTCGGCGCTTCCCATTCGGATGGCTTGCACAATATCCGAGCGCGTGCCCTCCGCGGCTGGCAGTGTGCCGAAACCCAAACGCTCAAACATCCGCGCGGCCAACATAGCCGCTTTGAGCGCGCCGGAAACCGTTTGCGGCGCTAAAAACAGCCCCTGCGTCAATGCCAGTGTCAGGCCCAGCCCTGGGCCGACTTCTTTGCCCAACCCCGGCACGGTCAGCCGGGCGGCCGCTCTGTCCACATATTCTTTTTTTCCCACGATGTAGCCGCCCGACGGGGCCAACCCGCCGCCCGGATTTTTGATCAGCGATCCGACGGCCAAATCCGCCCCGGCTTCCATCGGTTCCCGCTCTTCCACAAATTCCCCGTAGCAATTGTCCACCATGCAAATGATGTCGCCGCGAATGGATTTGATCCGCTGAATCAGCAGGCCCATTTCCGCAACGCTGAAAGAGCGCCGCCAGGCATACCCTTTGGATCGCTGTATGGTGACGAGCTTGGTGCGCGGGGTAATCGCCTTCGCGACGCCGTCGTAATCGACAGCCCCATCTGGCAGCAAATCCACTTGACGGTACGTCACGCCATGCTCGCGCAAAGAACCAGACGCCGCCCGGATACCTATCACAGATTCCAGCGTGTCATACGGTTTTCCAACAGGCGAGAGCAGCTCGTCGCCATACCGCAGATTGCCGAACAGCGCCACGGTCAGCGCGTGCGTCCCGGAAATCATCTGCGGGCGCACCAGCGCCGCTTCCGCGTGGAAAAGTTCCGCATAAATATTTTCCAGCGTATCCCGGCCCATGTCATGGTAGCCGTATCCCGTGGTCAGCGCGAAGTGAATGTCGCTCAATTTATTTTTCTGCATAGCGCGGAGGACTTTGAGCTGATTGTATTCCGCAACGCCGTCCGCACACGCGAACAGCGGGCGCAATTCCGCTTCAGCCTCCGCGGCCAACGCGGCGATGCGCGCGTCTACGCCCATTTCGTCAATCAAATAATCATATGCGTTCATAAAGCCGCCCCGATCAAATCTATTGTTTTTTTTAATTTTTTTCTGACTTATTGCTTAATGCCGCCGCTTCCATTATAATACCAGTGTTTATCCAAAAATGGAAGGAGCAAGAAATTGAAAATCACGCTGGATTATAACAACATGATGGCGGAATTTGTGGGCAAGGAAGGCGTTACGCCGGAAGACATTCAGGCGCTGGGGCCAAAGATAGACGCGGCGAAGCGCGCTATGAAAGAGAAGCGGGAAACAAGCATGGCCTGGCGGAATCTGCCGCACAGGCAGGCGGATGTTGTCGCTGACATCCTGTCCTATGTAAACGAAATGAAAGACGGCATTGACGCGTTTGTCGTGCTGGGCATCGGAGGTTCCGCGCTGGGGCCCATGGCTGTGCAGCAGGCTATCAATCATCCGTATTACAATGAGCTGCCGCGGAAAAAAAGAAACGGCTGGCCCAAATTTTACGTGGTGGATAACGTGGATCCGGAACGCCTGACTTGCCTGTTTCAGATAATCGATCCCACGCAATGCCTGTTCAATGTGATCTCCAAATCCGGCAGTACGTCGGAGACCATGTCACAGTTTATGATCATCAAGGAACTGCTGGAGGAAAAGCTGGGCAAAGAAGCGGCCAGGGCGCACATGGTCTGCACCACGGACAGAGAGAAAGGCAACCTCATCAAAATCGCCAAAGAAGAAGGTTATAAAACTTTTTTTATCCCCAGTGGGGTAGGGGGGCGTTTTTCCGAGCTGACGCCGGTCGGCTTGCTTCCCGCCGCTTTTTGCGGCGTCCGCATTGAAAAATTGCTGAGAGGCGCCGCCTATATGGATGATGAACTTTGCTCTGTGGACGAGATAGAGCAAAACCCGGCCTATATGTACGCCATTTTGAATTATATTGGCATGAGCAAAGGCAAAAATATTTCCGTCATGATGCCTTATGCGGATTCTCTGAAATATATTTCCGACTGGTACGCGCAGCTTTGGGCGGAATCGCTGGGCAAAAAATATGACGTTGACGGAAAGGAGGTCTATACAGGCCCAACGCCGGTGAAAGCCTTGGGCGTAACGGATCAGCACTCGCAGGTGCAGCTTTACGTGGAAGGTCCGCATGATAAAATGATTGTGCTGATGGGCGTGGAAAAATTCCGGGAAACGATCACCATCCCCAAACTGTACGCCGACATGCCGAGCCTGGGATTTTTAGGCGGCGTCACACAAAATAAACTGATTCAAACCGAAATGACAGCCACAGAATACGCTTTGCTCCAGGCGGGCAAACCCAACATGATGATCACGCTGCCCGAAGTCAATGCGTTTACGATTGGCCAGGTTCTTTATTTTTTTGAAGTCGCGACAGGGTTCGCGGGGGAATTGATGCACATCAACGCCTTTGACCAGCCCGGCGTGGAAGAGGGCAAAAACGCGGCCTACGCGATGTTCGGACGGCCGGGCTATGAAGAAAAAAAGCGGGAACTGGACAGCAG
>JAITPB010000090.1 GCA_031289625.1 Clostridiales bacterium
TCGCTGTATTTTTCAATCAAAGAATCGTCCACCATTTCCACCTGCACTTCCAGCGCGTCCGCATAGCCTTTTTTGGAAACGACAAGCTGATAATAGGGGCTGATGTGTTCCATGCCCAGGATCACGCTCTCCACTTGAGACGGATAAACATTGACGCCTTTGATGATGAGCATGTCATCGCTGCGCCCCTTGATTTTGCGCATACGCAAAGATGTTCTGCCGCAGGAGCACGCCCCTTCAAACAGCGAAGTGATGTCTCTGGTTCTGTACCGCAAAAGCGGAAAGGCTTCTTTGCTGAGCGTCGTAATGACCAGCTCGCCTTCTTCCCCGAGCGGCAGCGGCTCGCCGGTTTCGGGGCGGACGATCTCCGGCAAAAAGCAGTCTTCGTTAAAATGCAAACCGGTCTGGCGGTCGCATTCTCCAGAAACGCCTGGCCCCACAATCTCGCTCAATCCATAATTTTCCGTGGCGAGTATGCCCCAGCGGTTTTCAATTTCCTGGTTCATCGCCAAGGTATGGCCTTCGGCGCCAAACAGGCCGAGACGCAGTTTGAGTTCCTCTCGCCGGACGCCCATATACTGAAGCGCTTCCGCCATATACAGGGCGTAAGAAGGCGTGCTGATGAGAATCGTCGTCCCGAAGTCCCGCATGATCATGATTTGCTTTTCCGTGTTGCCGGAAGAAATGGGAATCACCGCAGCGCCGATTTTTTCCAGCCCCTGCTGCAGACCCATCGCGCCGGTGAACAGTCCGTACCCGAAAGAAATCTGCGCGATGTCGTCCTCGCACGCGCCCGCCATGCAAACGAGACGCGCCACGCATTCGCTCCACATTTCCAAGTCGGCGCGCGTGTATCCCACTGGCGTGGGCTTGCCGGTTGTACCGGAGGAAGCGTGCAGACGCACGATTTTTTTCGCCGGCGCGGCAAAAAGTTTGTAGGGATAATTCTGACGCAAATCCTCTTTCGTCGTAAAGGGCAGCCGGCGAAAATCTTCAAAAGAACGAAGCTGATCTGGACGTAGGCCAGCCTCTTCAAGACGCTCCCGGTAAAACGGCACGTTTTCATAAACGCGCGTCACTGTGGCTTTAAGCCTTTCCCATTGCAGGTCTTTGATCGTTTTACGGGAAGCGCATTCGATCTCTTTGTTCCAAATCATAGGCCAATCCACGCTTTCTCCACCACGGCGTCCGGTGGTTTTTTCGTCAGCAGACTGACTGCGGGCGTCAAAATAATCGACACAGCCATGGCGGCCACGCCGAACAAGGGCGCGTTCCCGATAGCCGCCTGAAAACCGGATACGGCGGTATTCGCGGCCGTACAAATCACAACCGTTAGGAAACCGCCCAGCATCCCCGCCCACGCGCCGGCTTTGCTGGTTTTTTTCCAATATAGGCCCCAAATGTACGGGCCGATGAAACTGCCCGAGACAATGCCCCAGGAAAACGACATAATCGAAACAATGACGGCAATTTGCGCGACGGCGAAAACATAAGAGAGCGCGACAAACACCAGGCATAACACGCGCGTGCCGGCCATCTGCCATTTTTTTTCCCAATCTCTGATGGCATGCGGCGCTAAATCCACAGATACAGCGGAGGCGGAAGTCAGCGCGATGGCCGACAGCGTAGACATGGACGCCGAGAGCAGCAGGATCATGACAACCGCCAGCACAAGCGTCGAAAAGAGATGGGAATCGCCCAGCGCGCGCAGCAAAATGCGCGGTACGACGGCGTCATATCCGCCGTCCGGCAGCCCGTTCATATACAGCCGCCCGAATGAGCCGACGTAATACGCGCCCATGCCGATAAAGGCGGCGAATAGAGTGGAAATCACCGTGGCTTTTTGAACGGCGGCGTTGTCTTTCACCGCGTAAAACTTCGTAATCATTTGCGGGAGGCCCCAAGTGCCAAAGCTGGTCAGCAAAATATTGGCGCATAGGAAAGGAAAATTGGCGCCGCCGGAAGCATTTACCAAATCAGGGTTGATGTCCCTCAAGCGGGTAAAAGCCGCAGCCGGTCCGCCCACGATGGGGTTAAACGCCACAATGAGAACCATGGAAACAATACCGAAAAGCATGATAAGCCCCTGCGCAAAATCTGTGTAGACGCTGGCGAGATAGCCGCCCGCCACCAGAAAAAACGCCGTGAGGCAGGCCACAATCAACATGCAGACATTGAGGGTCACGCTGGGAAAAATCGTGTTAAACAAAGAGCCGAGCCCTTTATAGACAGCAGAGGAATATGGGACGAGAAAAATGAAAATCACAATGGCGGAAAAAAATTTCATGTTCGTGGAATCGTATCTGTTTTGAAAAAATTCGGGCATGGTTTTGGCACCCATGCTGCGCGTCATCTGGCGGCTGCGTTTGGCCAGTACCATCCACGCGCACAAACAGCCCAGCACAGCGTTGCCAACGCCTATCCAGATGCCCGCCAAGCCGATATCCCAGCCCTGCTTGCCGGCGTAGCCGATGAACAGCACGGCGGAAAAATACGTCGTCCCATACGCGAAGGCCGACATCCACGCACCGACGCCGCGCCCAGCCAGCAGAAACTCATCAATCGTTTTCGTTCTCCGGGCGGCCCACAGGCCCGCGCAAACCAAAAACACCGCGAAAATAGCGAGCGCCGCGGCGGAGACAACCTGCACTTGAAGACTGCTTTCATCCATTCAATCACCTCCAAAAGCAATGCCACGCGCTATGGCTGGCTATATTGGATTGTATTATAACATAGAATCCTGGCGTGTAAAAATATTTATGACGATTTACGATAAAAAACCTGGAAGTCTGCCTCAATATCCAGCGCTGTGCTGATACGCCTGGAATTTTCTTGACAAAGATCCTACTTTCAGAATAAAATAAGTTTCATATTTGATCTCTTTTGATCTCTTTTGATTTTTTTGATTCTTGGCAATTCATGATTGGCATTCATGATTTGAAAGAAGGGTATATCGCATGACTGGAGTTTTGAAAAAAAAGTGCAGTAAAGGGACGGCGGCGATACTTTTGGCGGTGATGATTCTGACGGCGGCGCCGTTTTCACCGGCGGCTCTAGGGGATGAAGCGACCATGGCTTATTGGGTTGCCGCTTCAATCCCCAGCGGCGCCACATCCATTCTAGCGCTTGCAGGAGAGCGCGCTGAAGGCGCAATCCTGCAAGCCATAAAAGACGGCGCGGCGCAGAAGCTTACTTATGCTTCAAAAGGCGTGAACTGGACCGGGCTAAATGGAAAATCGGGTAAAGCCTGGTGGCTTGTGCAATTGTCCAGCGCGGGCTTCGAAAATATTCGTGTTGAACAATGGATGCGCTCCAGCGATACGGGGCCTCGCGATTTTCGACTGGAATACAGTGTTGACGGGTCAAGCTGGGGATCCGCGTTGGGAGGCGGCTCTGTCGCGGTTCTTTGCAATAGTTTTGCCAGCAGCCAAAATGATCTGCCCACTGAGGCAAATAACCAGCAAACACTTTACATACGGTGGCTTATGATTTCGGAAGCCCAAGCCGGCAATGGCACGGCGCCAGTTAATTCCAGCGGAACAAATCAAATCGATAAGATCCGGGTCACCGGTACAAAAATAATAACTGCGGAGCCAACGCCCACGCCGTCCGATTCTCCGACGCCCACGCCTTCCAATTCTCCAACGCCTACGCCATCCGATTCCCCAACGCCAACGCCATCGGACTCTCCAACGCCAACGCCATCGGACTCTCCAACGCCAACGCCATCGGACTCTCCAACGCCAACGCCATCGGACTCTCCAACGCCAACGCCATCGGACT
>JAITPB010000033.1 GCA_031289625.1 Clostridiales bacterium
GAACGAACCGCAGGTTTTCATCACGCCGATGACGAAGAACAGCACGAGCAACCCAAGGCCTATGGCCTGCACCGCGCCGTGAATGTCCAAAATGACGCGCCATATCCCGCCGCCCTTGAACGTTTCGGGGCTTTGCGTGAGTAGCGAGAATATCTCAGCCATTTTGCTGTTCCATGTGTTCAGGGCGTTTTCGAGGTTTTCTATTATCCAATTCACAGATTGACCACCGCCTTTCATAAAAATTGCGTGGCAAGTCCAACAAGGCTTGCCCCGCGTTGTCGCCGCGTGATTATCGGCTCTGTGTGAGATGTTCAATAACAAAAAAGATTGTCACTGACACCCTCCTTTTTCTTAAATTTGTTTCAAAATAGTCTGTCAATTTGCTTTTCCGAGGTATCGTAACCTCAAAGCTCTTTTGTGGGTCAAATAAACCCGCTGACAAAAATGTTTGACAATTCACTCACCTCCGCTTAAAATAGAAAAAGCAACCGACCGTAGCCGATTACTCTTGGGGAACATATTCATTTTTGTATCTGTTCGATACAGCCGAGCGCAAATGCTTCTAATGGCGCAAAATACTCATGAGAGATTGCCGCCTTAATCTGAATCTGAGGAAGAAGCAGGTTTTTTCCGGATTCATATAACTCTTTGACCGCCCACTCAATTTTGCGCTTGCGCCACACTTCGTCTGTTTCCAACACCTCGTTTAAATACACCTGTGTTTTTGGGAGATAGCCGTTTGCCAGATTCTTGTAGAGGTTGTTCAATCCGCCATACTTTTCAATAGAGCGGCGATTAACACAAACAGGACGGCCGGGCAAACCTTTCAAGTATGAAACGGCGACGCGGGCTTTCTCTAAACTATACTCATCGTAATCCGTCCAATCACGCGCCGTATACTGTTTGCTTGCCGGAGCGTTTGCCTCATACCATTCCAAATCGTTTTCCCGCAGCCATTGGTAAATTTCGGGGATAATCCGAATCAAAAGGCTGCGGGATGCGTCTGAGTTATCTTTTATTGCTTGCAACCACTGTTCACGGTAATAGGCTTTCGAAGTGGGCTTTTGGATAGTTTCAATCACAGGTTTTGGCTTGTAATAGTTTTTCGTCTTTTTCTTTGGCATTTGGTCTGAGGATAAATATTCCATCTCAACGCCTAAACGCTTGACAGTCTGAAATCCGCATTGCAGTTTCTCGCAGATGCGCATAATTGGCATACCCGATTCCATCATCTCTTTGAAATTGTCCAACCATAGCCATCCATACTCTTCTTTACTAATCTGCCCTGCATACTGATCGCCTTTTTGTTTCATGCGGCTTCTTTTGTAAGAAAAACCGCAGTGCGGACAAGTAAATGTTGCCTGATGGCGGGAAGCAAACTGTATCAGCTCTGGTAAATCAACAATCACATCCTGTAAATAATGAGGGCAGACAGGATTCCGGCACGGCCACGGGCTCATTCCATAAGGATGAACCGTGCTGTGCTTTTTCGTGAAGAAGTCCTCGACAGACCCTGCCAGAAAGCGCATAAGCAAAAGATAATAAACAGGATAGAGCAAGGAATACCGTTTGTGCATAATGCGCTCTGTCCATGAAACGACGCCTTGAGAGTGAACGCCAAGAACATCCAGCAGTTCCTGACCGTAAAATTCAAGGACATCTTGGTACAACACTTGATGTTTTGTCCTTCGTCCGCTTAAACAGCGATACCCCTTCGCCCGAAGCAATTGGTTGTAAAGCTCCGTCATTTTTTCTGAGAACGGCAGGGTATTTCCGTTCCGCATAATCCATTCGGCGTCTTGTGCAACACCTATCAGCTTTTCAGTAATGTCATTGCTAAAGGGCTGCACCGGTTTAGCTGTTGTCGCTTCAAAAGGCGCGGCGTGGAATTTGGTTTGAATGTCCTTCAGAAACACCGATGAATTTTGAAGCGGGTTTCCGTGGACAGGGCAAACCAGAATGCCGGATATTTGATGCAGTCTGTGCCAGTAGGACTCTCCGTAAAGCCGAATATCTTCTTCCCGGCAATCCTCACAATAGCGGAGATACTGCCATCTGGCGCTTTTGGAATTAGGCAGACCGCAAAGCTGGTACGCCATAACGGTGTGCTGTGAATCGCTTTTCAACAATTCCAGCACCTGCTGACCGCGCTCCTGCGGCAAAAAGGGCTTCAGGAACGGATAAATCGTATTGTTTAACGCAAAATATTCCGCCGTCAGCCGGCTTCCTTTTGGCAACCGGTTGGCGACCCCGCCGAGAGATTGCGGCAAATATAAGTTGGCGCTGATATTCTTGCCCCATATGGTGTTGGCGGTGCTGACAAAAGCCGGATCACCACAGCGTAAATGGTATCGGCACAAAACGCTGTAGAATATTTCATCAGGATACGGCGTAGGGAAAAAGGCAAGCGCTTTACCATTCGGCATCTTCCGCAATCGCGCCGGACGCTTTCAAATCTTGGTAAGCGTTTTCACCCGCCAATGGGCGCATATCCTTTTCATCATCAGCCGGAGCGCTATCACTTTTCTCTGCCGGTTCCATAATTTGAAGTGCCAACTTGAATGCCTTTTGCACCAATTTAGAAAGCGGCTGTCCGGATTTTACGCCGGAGAGAGCCTTTTTCACGCATTGCCGTGCCGTTTTTGCGGGAATATCCATCTCCAACAGTTTCAAAACGGCTTGTTCTTCCAATGAGGATACCGCTTGTGGGGATATTTCAGCCACCGAGATTCTGGCAGCCTGCGCAGCAAGGTAATCCTCAATGCTGATGGGGCGGATGTCTTCATACTGCATAATTTTTTTCATGTTTCCCGACCGCAGGGCATCCAGCATAGGTTTCACCAGACGCAGTCTCTCGGCGGCGACCGCACGGATAAGCTCCGGCGTAACCGTTTCTGTCCCGCCCACAATGGCTTTGGTCTGTGCCATTGCGTACAGTTTGACCGCTAAATCCATAATGCCCTGACTTTCATCATACAGCGTATCCTTTAATTTGGGCGTCAGGGGACAGGGGATTTTTGTCCACTGGTACTTCCACATGGATTGCAGCATAATCTCCCAAGACAAGTCGTTTGGCATCCGTTCCCAAAACAAATCGCCCTGCCCGCTGCCGCGCCGAGCCTGCCGAAACTCGCTTTGCAAGATAGGCATCGCCTTTGTCGTTCCGATCAGGATGACCGGGACGCCGATGGTGTTGACCAGCGTGACGAAAAAGTTCAGCATCTTTTCGGAGCCGCCGCTTTTCGCCTGACTGAGATGCTGGATTTCATCAATCACCAGCAGCCCTAAGCCGTGGGTAGTCGCAAGTGTGGACATTTTAACCATCATGGAATCCACCGTAATTCTGGAAGCCGGAAAGGTTTTTGAATACTCTGCCCCCAAAATCCTGTCCATTTCATTAAAAAAATTCAGACACAACCCTTTAATCGAACCGTCATACGGACAATCCAGCTTCATCCATACCAGTTGTTTCAGATAAAAGGGAGCGTCTGCATACTGAGTGTGTGCGATACACTGCGGATAAAGCGAC
>JAITPB010000154.1 GCA_031289625.1 Clostridiales bacterium
ACAACAGCAATGACAATGATAAAAAAGAACTGCGGCTCAAAGACGACGCGGATCAGATCATAGCGTCCCTGGAGAACCTGCCCTGGATTGTGCGGGAAATCAAAAAAGGGACGCGGACGAAAAGACCCTCGCCGCCTTTTACCACCAGCACCTTGCAGCAAGAAGCCTCCAAATTACTGGGGTTCGCCACGGGCAAGACCATGATGGTCGCGCAGCAGCTCTATGAAGGCGTCGATATTCAAGGCGAGGGAACGCTGGGCCTGGTATCTTATATTCGTACTGATTCTGTGCGGATAGCGGACGAAGCGCACGAAGAAGCGAAACATTTTATTATAGGACGTTACGGCGAAGAATTTGCCAATCTGGAAAAACCGCAGTACAAATCCAAAGGCAGAACGCAGGACGCCCACGAGGCCGTCCGGCCCACATATACCGCAAAAACGCCGGAAGCGATGAAAGCTTCTTTGACCAGGGAGCAATATAGGCTGTATAAGCTGATTTGGGAACGTTTCCTCGCCAGTCAGATGACGCCGGCGATATATGACGTGCTGACCGTGAAAATATCCGTAGGGGAAACCGTGTTCCGCGCCGGCGGTTCGCAGTTGAAGTTCAAAGGATATCTGGCTGTTTATAATAAGAATGAGCAGGATCCGGAAGAAGAGTTCAAAATGCCTGAACTGCTTGTGGATCAGCAGCTGACGCTCTTGGAGTTCCAGCCTGAGCAGCATTTTACCCAGCCGCCGCCGCGCTATTCGGAAGCGAGCCTGGTGAAAACGATGGAAGAACTGGGGATTGGCCGGCCGAGCACCTATGCGAGTACCATCGGCAACATTATACAGCGCCATTATGTCATCAAGGAAAACAAGGTCTTCTATATGACAGATCTAGGCGAAATCGTGAACGACATCATGCGCAGCAACTTTGAAAACATCGTGGACATTGAGTTTACGGCGAAAATGGAAGAAAGCTTAGACAAAGTTGAGGAAGGCGGCTTGGAATGGAAGGAAATCGTCCGTAATTTTTACGCGCCGTTCAATGAAAAAATCCTTCTGGCGGAAGAAAAGATCGGTGAAATTGACGTCGAAGATGAAAAAACGGATGTGCTTTGCGAAAACTGCGGCCGCAATATGGTGATCAAATTTGGCCGGTTCGGCAAATTCCTGGCCTGCCCAGGCTTTCCGGAATGCAGGAATACCAAGCCGTTTTTTGAGGATGCCGGCGTCCTCTGCCCGGTTTGCGGCGGGCGCGTGCTGATCAAAAAAACCAAGAAAGGACGCAAATTTTACGGCTGTGAAAAAGGTCCCGAATGCAATTTCATGACATGGGATCGGCCTACCGGCGAATTATGCCCGGAGTGCGGCGGATATATGGTGGAAAAAGGAAGGAAAAATAAAAGAACGGTTTGTTCCAACAGCCAGTGTAAATTTGTCAAAGAACTGGAAAACGAAACAGAACAGAATTAAAGCTGGACGAAACGGGGGCTGTCTCATGTTAGAAACGAAATCGCTGACAAGACGCGTCAGCGGGTTGATTCAGCAGACAGAGGACTTGGATAGGCTTTTAACGGATGTATCCGGCGCTCTCAGCGCGTCTGTCCATGCCAGCGTCCTCATTCTGGATGGGGACGGACGGGTTGCCGCGCGCGGCGTTTTGCCGGAGGAGAATTTTTTGCTGGATTGCCCTGACGCGCTGGAAAGCGGGCATGTGGACGGGGCGCTGAATGAGCGCTTGAGAAGCATCGTGGAGAGCGTGGGCAATATCCCCATGTCCAATCTGTACGCAGCCGATCTGTACGCAAACGCCCCCACTTCGCCGTATTTCGCCGGTGTCTTTCCCATCAGCGCCAGAACCCAGCGGATCGGAACCATGGTGGTTTACCGGCGCGGCAGCGCGTTTCTGGAGGAGGAGACGCTCCGCACGGAAATGTGCGTGATGGTTATCGCGCTTTCCATGGGCTGTTCGATCAGCCAAATCAACGCCGAATCCAGCCGGAGATCCAAAATCGTAAAATCCGCGATTGGAACGCTGTCCTATTCCGAAATGGAAGCCGTGCTTCATATTTTTGAGGAACTGAGCGGCCGCGAAGGCGTTGTCATCGGCAGCAAAGTCGCGGACAAGGCGGGCATTACGCGTTCTGTGATTGTCAACGCGCTGCGCAAGCTCGAAAGCGCCGGCGTCATCGAGTCCAAATCGTTGGGGATGAAGGGGACATATCTCAAAATACTAAATGATTCATTTTTGCATGAGCTGCAAAAAAATAAATTTTAGTTTAATCTTTCCCTTGCTTTAAAGACCTCGCCCGAAATTTTTTGGCGCGGCCTTTTTTGCTGAAAACAAATGAGGAGAAAGCGGATGCGTATTTTACATACTTCAGATTGGCATCTGGGCAAACATTTGGAAATGTATTCCCGTTTACCAGAGCAGGAAGAATTTATCGGCGAACTGGTGGAAATCGTGGAATCGCGTCAGGTGGATCTCATTTTGATCGCTGGGGACGTGTATGACACAGCCAACCCGCCCGCAGAGGCGGAGCATTTGTTTTACCGGTCGCTGCTGCGTCTGTCTGACGGCGGCAGACGTCCAGTCGTCGTCATAGCGGGCAATCATGATAGCCCGGAACGGCTGGCCGCCGCCGGGACGCTGGCCGCCCAAATCGGCGTGTTTATCATCGGCCTGCAGAGAAATTTCGCTGACGGGGCGCTGGAGCTGTCTCTGAATGGGGAAACCGCGGTGATCCTGACGATGCCATACCCGAGCGAAAAACGGCTCAACGAAGTTTTCGCGGGCCAGAACCAGCAGGAGGAACTGCAAAAAAGCTATTCCGAAAAAATCGGCGGCATGTTCACGCGGCTGTCCGAAAAATACCGGGATGATACGATCAATCTGGCGATGGGGCATTTCTATGTGCGCGGCGGTGAATCGTCCGGCTCCGAACGGGAGATTCAGTTGGGCGGCAGTTATGCCGTCGATCCGGCTGCGCTGCCCAGCAAGGCCCAGTATATCGCCATGGGGCATTTGCACCGGCCGCAAAGTGTGGCCGGAACGAAACGGGCTTTCTATTCCGGCTCTCCCATTCAATATTCCAAAAGCGAGATTGGCTACGCCAAATGCGTGTATCTGGCCGAGATACATCCGGGCGGCGAGCCGGAGATAGAAAAAATTTATCTGCGCAACTATAAGCCGGTTGAGGTCTGGAAGGCGCAGAGCGTGCAAGACGCTCTAGAGCTGTGCGAGCGGCACGCGGCGGAAAACACGTGGGTTTTTATGGAGATCAAAACGGACAAGCCGCTGCTCCCTTCCGAAATCAAACTGATGAAATCGCTGAAAAAAGACATTGTGGAAATCTGCCCCCTTCTGGAGGCTTTCGGGGCAGACATGTTACTGGAAGCGGAAGAAGAAAAATCTTTAGAAGAGGAATTCCGTGATTTTTATCAAGAGACGCGAGGCGCGGTTCCCACTGAAAATTTGGTTTCCTGTTTTCTGTCGTTAAGCGCCGGGGAGGATGAGTTGTGAGACCGTTAAGCTTGAAGATTCAGGGACTCAACAGCTTTGAGGAAGAGCAGGTCATTGACTTTGAAAAACTGACGGCTGGCGGGCTGTTTGGCATCTTTGGGCCGACAGGCAGCGGAAAGTCAACCATCATCGACGCGATTACCCTGGCGCTCTATGATAAAATATCCCGTTATGACGGGGATAAACAAACCAGGCAGTTTATGAACGCCAATGTCAAAACCCTGGCCGTATGTTTTTGTTTTGAGCTGGGCGGGGCGGTTTACACGGCGGAACGATCCTATGAACGTTTGCGCAAAAGTAAAACCGCCGCGGACGAGGCGCTTCAACCTGTGGCGTCGCGGCTGTATGAAAAAAGGCCGGATGGCATCGAGGTGCTGGCGGACAAGTCCAAAAAAATGACGGAAGAAGCGGCGCGCCTGATCGGCATCAGCTATTATGATTTTACGCGCTCCGTGATCTTGCCGCAGGGAAAATTCAGCGAATTTTTGCTTCTGGCCAACAGAGACCGCCGCGACATGCTGGAGCGGATTTTTCGGCTGGAGCGTTATGGAGACAGTCTGAACAAAAAAATCAGCGGCAAAGCGAACGAGGTGAAAACACAACTGGCTGTTGCAGAGAATAGCCTCAATCTCCTCGGGGATGTTACAAAAGATCGGCTGCAAGAAGAAACGGAAAAACTCGACAAGGCGGTTTTGGAACTGTCGCGGCTGAAACAAACGCAGGAGACAGATCGCCAAGAATGGATACGCTTGAAATCCTTGCGGGAAATCTATGATGAATACCTGCGCTTCTTGCGTCTGCGCGTCCAATACAGGAACGGCGATCCTGCGCGGACAGAGAAATCGTCGTGCCTGCAAAAAGCCAAGCGAGCGGATTGGGTAAAGCCGCTGATGGATGAGGCCGCGCGCGTCCAAACAAAAGCGGAGCGGATTCAGAGCCAATGGGAAGCAGAAAACAGGCGGCTGGCCGGTGCGGCGGCCTTTGAGGAACAAACGCGGATCGCGCATGAGGACGCCTCTGCCCAAAAAGACGAGCGTTATCCGCAGCTTCTCAAAAGAGAAGCGGATCTCCACCAGGCCATACGCGTGACCGGTGCACTGCGCTTGATGGAAGAGGAACGCGAGACGCTGTTGAAAGGTTTCGCGGTGTTAAAAGAACAGGAAGGCAAGCTGCGCGCCGAACACAAAGAAGGCGAAGCAAGCCGTAAACATCTGCGGGCGGAACGGGAAAAGCTGGAGGCACGGAAACAAGAAATCCAGGTTTCGCAGGAGTTCCGGCAAAAAATCGGCGAAGGTTACGATCTTTTGCGGAGCTGGGAAGAAGTGCGAAAGCGGACGGCCCGCCGCAAAACGGAAATGGAACAGGCCGCCGCAAAGGTTGGCGGGGCTGTCTCCGATTATGAAACAGCGGCCAGCGAACTGCAAAAGGCGTCGGAAGCTTACGAGGCTTTATCGCGGCAAGGCCCTGTCGGCGCGGCCGGCGCGCCGGAATGGCTGGAACAGAATCAAAATTGGCTGCAGGCGGAAAGCGACTTAAATCGAAATCTGGAAAACGATGAACTCTTGACAGCGGCCCGGCGGCAAAAAGCGGAAGGGGAAAAGGAACGGGAAAAATGCAGGGCAGTTTTATCCGAAGCCGCGCGGCGTCAGAAAGAAGCTGAAACTCTTTACGCCAGCGCAGAGGCTTCGCTGGAGCACATCCGTCACACCAACGCAGTGCTGATTCTGGCGGAAGGGCTGACGGAGAATGAGCCTTGCCCGGTTTGCGGTTCCCTGCTCCATCCGCACCCGGCTATCTCGTCCGGACAATCGTCCGTCGGACAATCCGAACGATTGTCCGATCATTCCCTCCAAGACGCGATCCAAAGCCGAGACAGCGCCGCGCCGCGTCTGGAGGCCGCCAGAGCGGCGTATCAGCAAGCTATGATTGCCTTTCAAACAGTGGAGCGGCGTCTGGAGCCGCTGGAAGCAGAAATAACGGTGCGGACGGCGCGCCTGGGCGCGTTCGAACCAGAGCGGGAAAAACAGGCGCTGGCGGAATGGAAACAGAAACTGAACACGCTGGAAAAAAATATTAAAATTTTTGAAGCGTCCCAAAAAAAATTGGAAAAGAAACTGCAGGATTGGCGGGTGCAGACTGCCGCCGCGCGGGAGCGAATGGAATCGTGCCAAAACCGCCGCCTGGAAACGGGTTCGGATTGGGAAAAAGTGGAAGAGGAATGCGCCGGGATCAAAACGCAATTGGAAGCCTTCGCCCAGGATTTTTCCCTGCCGAATTTTACCCCCTTACATTTCAAAACGTGGCGGGAAAAAATCCTCGCCTTTGACAAAGAGCGGGAAGAACTGGATAAACAGGAAAATGCGCTGCGCCTTCAATGGGAAAAATGGGAGCAAACATTGACGGAACTGCAAAGCCGCGCCGCGGAGATGGAAAAACAATTGAGCGTTATCCTCGCGCAAGGGCAGGAAAAAAAGCAAATGATCGATCAGCAGAAAGAGGCCCTTTCGCGGTTGATGGAAGCGCCGGGGATGATTGTTCCGGCCGCGCCGGCGGATCCGCAGAAGGCTCTGCAAGCCTTGCAAAAAGAAACCAAGAACCTGCTGTCCGCGTTTGACGAAGCCGCCGCCAAGAGTGCCGCCGCCGCTGAAGAAAAGCAAAAGCTGGCGACGCTTGTTGCGGGGCTCCAAAAACAGCGTGAAACCATGCTGGAATTGCTGGAGACGCAAATGGCCCGGCTGAACAGCGCCATGCGGGAAAATTCTTTTGCCTCACAGGAAGAACTTTTATCCAGCCTGATGGAGCCAGCGGCGCGAATCAAACTGGAAAAAGAACTTGAGGCCGAATTGGACGCTTTCAAAAAAGCCGAGGACAACATCGTCCGGCTGCAAGAAAAAATAAAAGCCATGCAAGCCATTGATGAAGATCTATCCGGCTTGCGTGAGAAAGAAGCGATCCTAGAAACGCGCATCGCCCAGCAGAACGCAGACATTGAGAACTTGACGCGGCAAAACGCCGTCTCGCAGGAACGCACCGCCCAAATGGCCCGGGATCTGGAGCGGGCCAACGTCTTGCGGGCAGAGCGGAAAACTTTGACAGAGCAGAATGATCTTTTAAGCGATCTCACAGAACTTTTGAAGGGCAACCGTTTTGTAGAATTTATCGCCCGGCGTCAATTGAAGTACATCACGGCTGAAGCCTCCATCCGCCTGAAGGAAATGACCGCGGGCCGCTTTGCGCTGGAACTGGACGGGACGGATTTTATCATCCGGGACGATTACAACGGCGGCGTCCGGCGCTCTCCCAAAACGCTTTCTGGCGGGGAAACATTTATGACTTCGCTTTGCCTCGCGCTGGCTCTGTCCAGTAAGATTCAATTGAAAAGCCGCGCCCCGCTCGACTTTTTCTTTCTGGACGAAGGGTTCGGCACGTTGGATCAAGCGGCTCTGGATGCTGTCATGAACTCTCTGGAAAAACTGCGCAGGGAAAAAATGAAAATCGGCGTCATCACGCATGTGGAAGAATTGAAAAGCCGGCTGAGCGCAAAGCTCATCGTGACCCCGCAGGAACAAGGATTGCATGGAACGCTGGTTCGCATTGAGATGTAGATAGGCGGATCTGGATGGGATGGGCGCGCTGGCGCCCGAAAACAAGAGACGGCGTTTCGCGTATTTTTTGCCCGCGAAACGCCGCCTCTTGTTTTTTGATCTGAGCTTATACAATAGCCTTAACCTATTCAATAATCTTAACGACAGTGCCCGCGCCAACGGTACGCCCGCCTTCACGAATGGCCAGGCGCGAACCCTGCTCCATGGCGATGGGCGTGATCAGCTCAATCGTCATTTCGATGTTATCGCCGGGCATACACATTTCGGTGCCTTCCGGCAGGGTGATAACGCCAGTCACATCCGTGGTTCTAAAATAGAACTGTGGACGGTAGTTGTTAAAGAACGGTTTGTGCCGGCCGCCCTCATCCGCGGATAAAACATACACCTGCGCGGTGAACTTGGTGTGCGGGGTAATGCTGCCAGGCTTGGCCAGCACCTGACCTCTTTCAATTTCACTTCTTTGCACGCCGCGGAGCAAAATGCCGATGTTATCGCCCGCCTGGGCAAAGTCCAGCAATTTCTTGAACATTTCTATGCCGGTCACAACCACTTTGCGCTTTTCCGTGGTCAGGCCGACAATTTCGACTTCTTCCTGAATCTTTAACTGCCCGCGCTCCACACGGCCCGTCGCGACAGTGCCGCGGCCCGTGATGGAAAAGACGTCTTCCACAGGCATCAAGAACGGCTTATCATTGGCGCGCTCCGGCGTCGGAATGTATTCGTCCACCTTGCTCATCAATTCAACAATGCCGTCGCCCCACGCGCTGGCCGTATCCTGCAAGGCAAGCAGAGCAGAGCCTCTGACGACCGGAATGTCGTCGCCGGGGAACTGGTACTCGTTGAGCAGATCGCGAATCTCCATTTCCACGAGATCCAAAAGCTCCTCGTCGTCTACGGCGTCCGCTTTGTTCATAAAGACGACCATCCAGGGCACGTTCACCTGACGGGCCAGCAGAACATGCTCACGCGTCTGCGCCATCGGGCCGTCCGTCGCCGCCACGACCAGGATCGCGCCGTCCATCTGCGCGGCGCCCGTGATCATGTTCTTGATATAGTCGGCATGGCCGGGGCAGTCTACATGGGCGTAGTGCCTGTTCTCCGTTTCATACTCCACGTGTGTGGTGGAAATCGTGATGCCGCGCGCTTTCTCCTCAGGCGCTTTATCAATTTTATCGAAAGGAATAAACTCGCCCAGGTTAAACCTGTCATGCAGCGTCTTCGTGATCGCGGCCGTCAGCGTGGTCTTGCCATGGTCGATATGACCAATCGTACCGATGTTGACATGGGGCTTATTTCTTTCAAATTTTGCCTTACCCATTCTCTATAGTCCTCCGTTTCAACTCACGCCCGGCTGAGCCAGGGCTTCGGCGCCATGATCCCAGCCAGGATGGTTTTGGTTAGCATTATTATAATCGTTTGCGTGGGATTTGCAATAGGTTTTTAGGCGCCGCCGCGGCCCTGCGCCATTTTGTCCTGCATATTTTTGGGTACAGGTTCGTAATGATGCACTTCCATATTGTATACGCCGCGGCCCTGCGTCTTCGAACGCAAATCTGTCGCGTAGCCGAACATTTCAGCCAGCGGGACAAAGGCGTGTATGATCTGCGCGTTGTTTTGGGCTTCCATGCCGTCAATATGCCCGCGCCGGCTGTTGACGTCGCCGATTACATCGCCCATATATTCCTCCGGCACAGTGATCTCCACTTTCATGATCGGCTCCAGCAGCGCGGGATCCGATTTGCGCATCGCTTCTTTAAACGCGATAGAGCCGGCAATTTTAAAGGCCATCTCCGAGGAGTCCACGTCGTGGTAACTGCCGTCGTACAGCGTGGCTTTGAGGCCGACCACGGGATAACCGCCGATCACGCCGGAGCGCATGGCGTCTTTAATGCCATCATCTATGGCTGGAACAAATTCTTTTGGAATGACGCCGCCGATGATCGCGTTGACAAACTCGTAAGGTTTATCCGCGTCGTTGGCGTCTAAAGGCTCAAACTTGATTTTACAATGCCCGTACTGCCCATGGCCGCCAGATTGCCGGATATAACGTCCCTCTGACTCCACGGCCCGCCGGAAAGCCTCGCGGTAAGCTACCTGCGGCTTGCCCACGTTCGCCTCCACTTTGAACTCGCGCAGCAGCCGATCCACAATGATTTCCAAGTGCAGCTCGCCCATGCCGGAAATAATCGTCTGACCCGTGTCTTGATCCGTGTAGGTTTTAAATGTGGGATCCTCTTCCGCCAGCTTTGAGAGCGCAATGCCCATTTTATCGCGGCCGGCTTTGGTCTTCGGCTCAATCGCCACGGATATGACCGGCTCGGGAAAATTCATGGACTCCAGAATCACCTCGTGCGCCTCGTCACAGAGCGTGTCGCCCGTTGTAGTAAATTTTAAGCCCACAGCGGCGGCAATGTCGCCTGCATAAACCCTGTCGATTTCTTCCCTGTGGTTGGCGTGCATCTGGAGAATCCGCCCGATGCGCTCTTTTTTGTCCTTCACGGAATTGAACACATAGGATCCGGAATCCAGCGATCCGGAATACACTCTGAAAAAAGCCAGTTTCCCCACAAAGGGGTCGTTCATGATCTTAAAGGCCAGCGCCGAAAATGGCTCTTTGTCGGACGAATGCCGTTCAACAGGCTCTTCGCTGCCGGGCAGCGTTCCTTTGATGGCAGGGACGTCGGTCGGCGCTGGCATATAATCCACCACGCCGTCCAAAAGTTTTTGCACACCCTTGTTTTTATAGGCGGAACCGCAGAAGACCGGCGTCAGATCACAGCTGACACAAGCCTTTCGCATGGCGGTCTTTAATTCCTCAACAGACGGCTCTTCGCCGGAAATATATTTCTCCATGAGTTCTTCGTCCGTCTCGGAAATAGACTCCACCATTTCCACACGCGTTTTTTCCGCTCTTTCCAAATAATCCGCGGGGATGTCCTCTACAGAGACGTCCTTGCCTAAATCATCCAGATAAAAATACGCGCGCATATCCATCAGGTCGATCAAGCCTTTGAATGTGTCCTCCGCGCCGATGGGGATTTGCACGGGCACAGGACGCGCGCCCAGCCGATCTTTGATCATGGATATTGCCTTGTAAAAATCGGCGCCCATGATGTCCATTTTATTGATAAAAGCAATCCTCGGCACGTTATAGCGATCCGCTTGCCGCCAGACTGTCTCTGATTGAGGCTCCACACCGCCTTTGGCGCAGAAAACGCCCACCGCGCCGTCCAGCACCCGCAAAGAACGCTCCACCTCGACAGTAAAGTCAACGTGCCCCGGCGTGTCAATGATGTTAATTCTATGGTTTTCCCACTGGGTAGTTGTTGCGGCGGACGTAATGGTAATGCCTCTTTCCTGCTCCTGCTCCATCCAGTCCATGACGGCCGTACCCTCATGAACCTCGCCCAGCTTATAATTGCGGCCCGTATAATACAAGATGCGTTCGGTCAGAGTGGTTTTACCCGCGTCAATGTGCGCCATGATTCCAATATTTCTCGTCTGTTCTAGGGGAAAAGCTCTCTCCGCCATATCTATTCCTCATTTATTACCATTTATAATGAGAGAACGCCTTATTTGCGTCCGCCATTTTATGGGTCTCTTCTTTTTTCTTTACAGCACCGCCTGTACCCGCCAGAGCGTCTAAAATTTCATTGGCCAGGCGATCCACCATAGTTTTTTCCCCGCGCCGCCTGGCGTACAGCACCAGCCAGCGCAGCCCCAGCGCCTGCCGCCTGTCTGGCAGAACCTCAATAGGCACCTGGTACGTGGCGCCGCCAACGCGGCGGGCCTTTACTTCCAGCACCGGCATAATGCTGCCCAGCGCTTCCTCAAAACATTCTATGGCAGGCGCGCCTTTCTTGGCGGTCACCTGCTCGAAAGCTCCATATACAATTTTTTCCGCGACGCCTTTTTTGCCGTCCAGCATAATGGTATTGATGAGCTTCGTCACAATTTTACTCTTATACAGCGGATCCGGCAGGACGTCCCTTTTGGGAACATGACCTTTCCTTGGCACGAACTTCCCTCCTTAATTAGAGATTCTATCATCGGTACTCGCGCCGCCTCTTGCCCGCAGCGTGAACGCGCCTGTACTGCTTGACATCAGGCAGATATCTTCATTGTACAGGGCAAATTATTTCTTGCTGCGTTTCGCGCCATATTTGGAACGGGCCTGCTTCCGCTTGGCGACGCCGGCAGTGTCCAGCGTGCCTCGGATGATGTGATAGCGGACGCCAGGCACATCCTTGACCCTGCCGCCTCTGATGAGAACCACGCTGTGCTCCTGCAGGTTGTGCCCCTCACCAGGGATATAGCAGGTTACTTCCATCGTGTTGGAAAGCCGCACTCTGGCGATTTTACGCAGCGCCGAGTTCGGTTTCTTGGGCGTCGCAGTTTTGACTGACGTACATACGCCGCGTTTTTGCGGGCTGGCCAAATCCGTTTGCCGTCCTTTTTTGGTGTTGTAACCGCGCAGGAGCGCCGGCGCCGTAGATTTCTTCCGGACGGTTTTCCGCTCGATCCGCACCAATTGATTGAATGTTGGCATTTTGCACCTCCTTAGAGTATATCTGCCTTTGCCAACGCAAAAAAATCCTAGATTTTCCGTCTGTTTGGCAATGCTAGGATTCTATCATTGCAGACGTGAAAAGTCAAGGATTTTGCGGATACTGTGTGATTATTCTGTGATAATGCCTCTTTAAAGATTCGTTTTTAGCCTTTGCCGTCCGCCGCTGACAGCAGGGCAACAACTTCGCCTGTTTTGCCATTGAGTACGCCTGTATAGCAGCCGATTTCTGGGAATTCTTCCACGTTTTTCGGATACAGGCTTATGAACCATGTTGGGGTTTCCTGCCCGTCAAAGGTTGTGTAGAATGTGGCCTTTACGTCAAATCGTTCAAGCAATTCCGGCTTCAGCGCGTATTTCCCGACGATTTTCTCTGTCGCGAAGGCTTTGGCGGCGCCTTCGTCCATGTCGCCGTCTGACGGCTGGCCTTGGACAGAAAGAACCGGGCGGGTGTCCGGTCCGCCAAAACGATTAATCACCGCTTCCGCCACGTCGCCTTCATAGTTGTCTACACGCAGTATCTCATCGCCGGATTTGTACGTCACAGTGGCGTTTGCGCCGCTCTCGCCATAAAAATACTGAACGAGGACAATCTCGCCGTTCGGCAATGTTTTCAGCAGCGTCTGCACCTCATCCGCAGGGGAAAGCTCCACAAAGTTGGCTTCCAACTCCGCCGTTGTTTCCGGCACTTTATCCAACGCGACAGCAGAAATTTCCGCGTCGAAGCCTGCCGCTAATGCCTGCGAAACGATAACGCTGTTCGCGAAAATCGCGCCCGCCCCGATCAGGGCTGTAAAGACAGCCGCCCCCACGATTGTGTTTCTCTTTTTCATTACGCTCACTCCTTATGATTTGGTTTAACACCGTTATCATAGCAAGTGGATATTGCCGTGCCGTCATGAAGTTGTTACCGTGTTGTAAAATGTTATTTCTATTGCCGCGCCTTTTTCGGGTTCTGAAAAAATTTCCATCTTGGCGCTGTGAACGTCACAAATTTTAGCGCACAGGGCAAGTCCCAATCCCGCACCGCCGTCTTTCCTTGCACGAGCCTTATCAATCCGATAGAACGGCTCTGTTACTTTGGCGATTTCTTCGGATGCCATGCCGCGCCCGTTATCCGCTACCCAGAGGACACAGTCTCCACTTTCCTCAATTAGGCGTGAGCTTATCGTCACAACGCCGCCTTGCTGAGAAGCCTTGACCGCGTTTTCAAGCAGATTTTGCAACAGGGATTCGATCAAAACAGCGTCGCCATAGGCGTTTACCGCCTGCAAATCCATATTCAGCCCAATCACTTTTTTGTTCAACTGTTCCGCGCATGTCATCGCAGCGTTTGCAGCGGCGGATTCGAGCGAAACCCACTGTTTTTGAATTGCACAAAACGGTATTTGCGTGAGCGCCATTAATTTTTGTGACATTTGTTGAATGCGGCGGATTTGGTCTGCGATATAGCCGATGGAGCGTTCCCGTTCCTCATCGCTGATACTGCCGATTTTTAACAGTTCGGCGTACCCTGCAACGGCGGTTATCGGCGTGCGTAATTCGTGAGAAAGATTGTTGATAAACTGTTCTCTGCTTTCGTTCAGCCGCGTCAGTTCCGCGATACGGCTTTGAATGCTGCCGGCCATCCTATTAAAGCTGTTCGCGAAATCGGCTATCTCGTCGCTGCCCTTGACGTC
>JAITPB010000208.1 GCA_031289625.1 Clostridiales bacterium
CTTTTAGTTTCGGTTTAAATGCACTATAATAAACCAAACTATCCTGAAAGGATGTGCGCCGTGAGAGACAGATACGAGTCGCCTCTGAGCGCCCGCTACGCCGGGCCGGAAATGAAGGCGCTTTTTTCGGAGGATCAAAAATTCAGAACCTGGCGGAAGCTGTGGATCGCCTTGGCCCAGGCGGAAAAAGAACTGGGCCTGCCCATTTCACAGGATCAAATCCAGGAAATGATCGGCCATCAGGACGGCATCAATTACGCGGAAGCGGAGGAACAGGAAAAAAAAACGCGCCATGACGTTATGGCGCATATTTACGCGTACGGTCTGCAATGCCCCGCAGCCGCCCCCATCATTCATCTGGGCGCGACAAGCTGTTACGTGGGAGACAACACGGACATCATCCTCATGCGGCAGGCCCTGCGGCTTTTGCGCCGAAAAATCATCGCGGTAATTGACAAATTGACGAAATTCGCGGAAAATCATAAAGGCTTGCCCTGCCTTGGCTTTACGCATTTTCAACCCGCGCAGCTGACTACAGTGGGCAAACGCGCCGCGCTGTGGATTCAGGATTTAATGACGGACTGGGAAGATTTAGATTATATTTTACCGGCCATAAAATTTTTGGGCTGCAAAGGGACGACGGGCACGCAGGCCAGTTTCAAAGAATTGTTTGACGGAGATTTTACCAAAGTGCTGGCGCTGGATGAGATCATCGCCGCGCAGTTCGGTTTTGACGGCGCTGTCGCCGTCAGCGGCCAGACGTATTCGCGTAAATTGGACAGCCGCGTTTTGCAGGTTTTGTCCAGCGTCGCGCAGAGCGCGGCCAAATTCAGCGGGGACATCCGGCTGTGGCAGCATTTGAAAGAAGTGGAAGAACCATTTGAAAACGATCAGGTCGGCTCTTCGGCTATGGCTTACAAGCGAAACCCTATGCGCTGCGAACGGATCGCGGGCCTTTGCCGCTATGTCGTGGCCGACGCGCAGAACCCCGCGATGACCGCCTCGGCGCAGTGGTTCGAGCGGACGCTGGACGATTCCTCCAACAAAAGAATCTCCGTGCCCGAGGCGTTTTTGGCCATAGACGCCATTTTGCACCTGTATTTAAACGTCGCCGCCGGCCTGACGGTGTACCCGAAAATAATTCATCGGCACATTCAAGAAGAGCTGCCCTTTATGGCCACGGAAAATATTCTCATGGCGGCGGTCAAGCAGGGCGGCGACAGGCAGAAGCTGCATGAAAAAATACGGCGGCACGCCATGGCGGCTGCGCGCCGCGTGAAATCTGAAGGCGAGAAAAATGATTTGCTGGAACGAATCGCCGGTGATCCCGCTTTTCAACTGAGTCTAAGTGATTTGGAGGCGACGCTGACAGCGGAGCGTTATACAGGTTTCGCAGAGGAACAAACCGAACGGTATCTGCAAACAGTCCGCGAAAAATTACAGGGCGAAGAGCTTGGTCAAATTTTTGAGCCGGCGTTAAACGTATGAGAGGTGGCTTTTATGGTTAAAGCGATTGTGGGAGCAAACTGGGGAGATGAGGGCAAGGGAAAAATCACGGATCTTTGCGCGGCGGAAGCGGATATTGTCGTCCGGTATCAGGGCGGCGGCAACGCGGGCCATACCATTATCAACCCGTATGGCAAGTTTACGCTGCATCAGCTTCCTTCCGGTGTGTTTCACCCGAATGCCGTCAATGTAATTGCCAACGGAGCGGCGCTGGATGTAAAGCGTTTGCTGCGGGAAATAAAAGAACTGGGATCCGGGCCATGGTCTGGATTCCAGCTCAAAATTTCAGATCGGGCGCAGCTTTTGCTGGCGTATCATGTTCTGCGGGATGTGTACGAGGAAGAAAGGCTGGCGGAGCGGCGTTTCGGCTCCACGAAGTCCGGCATCGCGCCTCTGTACGCTGATAAATATGCCAAGCAGGGCTTTCAGGTTTGGCAGATTTACGACGATGGAGATTTGCTGGAAAAGCTCAAAACCCTTTGCGCAAAAATGACGGTAGAATTTCGGCATCTCTATGGCAAAGAACCTCCGGACCCCGAACGCGTTTACGCGGAAATGCGGGAGGAAGGAGAGATGATCCGCCCCTTTGTCTGTGATACAGGCGCATATCTGCGGCGCGCGGTGCAAGACAATAAAAATATCCTGCTGGAAGGGCAGTTGGGCGCTTTGCGGGATATTGATCATGGGATTTATCCTTTTGTAACTTCTTCCTCTACATTGGCGGGGTACGCCGCTTCCGGCGCGGGCATTCCGCCTTACGCCATCCAAAATGTTCTTACCGTGACCAAAGCGTATTCCAGCGCTGTGGGCGAGGGGCCTTTCGTCGTGGAAATGTTTGGAGACGAGGCGGAAGAATTGCGGCGGCGCGGCGGAGACGCGGGCGAATATGGCGCTACGACGGGCCGGCCGCGCCGCGTGGGATATTTTGACGCGGTCGCGACGCGGTACGGCTGCGCGGCTCAAGGCGCTACGGAAGCGGCTTTAACGGGGCTGGACGTATTGGGTTATCTCCCTGAAATCCCTGTTTGCACCGCGTACGAGATAGAGGGCAAAACCACCAGCCAGTTTCCGAACACGGCGCTTCTGTATAAAGCCAAGCCGGTTTATACTTTGCTGCCCGGATGGACGACAGATATCCGCGGCGCCGATCGTGAGGAAAAGCTGCCAGACAATGCGAAGCGGTATATTGCTTTCTTAGAGGAAGCCATCGGCGTGCCGTTTACGTATATTTCCACCGGCCCCAAGCGGGAAGAAATTATCCGGCGCGGCGTCCCACGCTGTCAATCGCCTGACGAAACGGCGGGATGCTGATCACGATGAGAGTCAAAAGGATTTCCGGAATGATATAAGAGAGATTGTATACGACGGAATAGATCACGGGGTTCGCGTCCCCCGCGTATTCCGCGAAGAAAACGAAGCCGGAGACACAGCTCATCAGGCCCCGCATCAGGATGCCCACGGCGCAGCCGATATGCAGACCCAGCTTTGCGTTGCGGAAAAAACCGGCCAGCCCCAGCGCCCCGAACGCCAGCGGATAATCCAGCAGAAGCTGCAGCGGATGCACGACGTATGGATCGACCGCCAAGTTGAGCAACCCATGCGCGACGCCCACCAAAATTCCAGACGCCGGCCCGAACCAATAGCCGATCAACGCGATAAACAGCATACTGCATGGCGTGACGGAGCCGCCCTGCGGCATTTGAAACAGTTTTACATTGGATAAAACAAAAGCGAGAGCCATGGCGGCCGCGGAGTATGTAACGGTCCGGATAGAAAGTGTTTTGCGGCGGTAAAGACAGGCGCCAAAGAGCAGCAGCGCAACGCAGCACGCCGTGACGACGGCGCCGACGCCCAAAGGCGTGGTGAAAAAAGAGTCCCAAGACAAAAAAATTCCCTCCCTGATAATGAATAAAATCCGCGGAGGGGTGTTCGCTTTCCTGCGCCGGCATTGCCCAGATCAGGTTCAAAGGGTGCTTCTCAGCCGGCGTTTACGCCAGCGCCCCTAGCGGATGATGTTTAGAATCATATCATCCGCAGGCAGTGAAGTCAATAAAAAAAACAAGAGTGTGATTAACTTGTGATAATTTCACCCTGTGAAATTATTTTTTGAAAATTTCACCCTCCGGCAAAAATGAAGGGGTGAGGTATCTGTTGAACGCAAAAGAAGAACTCAAGACGCAA
>JAITPB010000200.1 GCA_031289625.1 Clostridiales bacterium
GGGCGATTTCATCCAGGACTTTTTTATCTTCTTCCAGCAGAAACGCCGCCGCGGAAAACTCTCCCGTGGTCACGTCGGCGTAAGCCGCGCCGAACCCCTGTCTATCCTGGTACAGGCAGAGGATATAGTTGTTTTTGGTTTCATCCAGCATACCGGCGTCAATCACCGTGCCGGGCGTTACGACGCGGATCACCTCGCGCCGTACGAGGGTTTTGGTTTGCTTGGGATCTTCCATCTGTTCGCAGACGGCGACTTTATAACCCTTTTCCACCAGCTTCGCGATGTAGCCGTCAGATGAGTGATACGGTACGCCGCACATGGGCGCTTTTTCCGGCTGGCCGCTTTCCCGGCCGGTCAGAACCAGATCCAGTTCCTTCGAAGCTGTTACCGCGTCTTCAAAAAACAATTCATAAAAGTCTCCCAGCCGAAAAAGGAGCAGACAATCCTTGTGTTGGTTTTTCAACTCCAGATACTGCTCCAGCATAGGCGTATAATTTGCCACCAGGAACCCTCCCCATTGAGTCGTCTATGGATTGCATTGGCGATCCGCGCAGCCGCCGCAGGACACACAATTTGCGCTCTCCGGTTCGTCATAATCGCCCCAAACCGTCAAGCGCACAATATCGATCACTTGGCCCAGCAGCGCCGCAAAATTTTTTTCCGCGCTAGCATATGCAGACGCCTCCACCGCCTCGCCGCCATCCCGCGCGTCCCGCAAACGGCGCAGCCGGGCAAACTCCTCGGAGTCCAGCAGCAAACCGCCCAATTCTCTCGCTTTGGTAAAATAATCTGTCAATCCACGGCCTCTCCCAACAGGTAATATGTTTTGCATCCGGTAATTTTCACAGGCGTAAAAGAGCCGAGGTGGTTTTTGTCCGCGCGGAAATGGACAATCGTATTGTTGTCCGCGCGGCCCGTCAGGCAGTTCTCGCCGGGGCGGCTGCCCTGCGCGTTGATTTCCTCTGGCAGCACGCGCAGAATGGTTCCGATCCGTTTTTCGTTCTCCGCTAAAATCATCGGGTTTAAAACCGCCAGCAGCCTTTGAAACCGATCGCCGGCTTCCGCGGGCGGAACCTGCCCGTCCATGTCCGCGGCGGGCGTGCCTGGCCGTTTTGAATATAAAAACGTAAAGGCTCCGGCAAAACGCGCCCGCCTCACCACATCCAGCGTAGCGTCAAAATCTTCTTCCGTTTCGCCGGGGAAACCGACGATGATATCCGTGGTCAGCGTGATATCTGGCATTGCTTCTCTGATCCGATCGATCAGGCGCAAATAATCTTCCTGGGTGTATTTTCGGTTCATCCGCGTCAAAACGCGCGTACTGCCCGATTGCAGGGGCAAATGTAAATGACGGGCGATTTTCGGCTGGCGGCGCATGACCGCAATCAACGCGCCGGAGAGATCCTTCGGATGAGAAGTCATAAAACGAATCCGTTCGATTTGTTCCGTGCCCGGCGTCTCACACACGCGCTCCAGCAAATCCGCGAAGCGGATTTGGGCCCCGGCGTCATACGAATTGACATTCTGACCGAGCAGCATCACTTCTTTGACGCCGTCCGCCGCCAGCAAACGGAGTTCCGTCAAAATATTTTCCGGCGACCGGCTGCGCTCGCGGCCGCGCACATAGGGCACAATGCAATACGAGCAATTATTGCCGCAGCCATACATAATATTGACGCTGGCTTTAAAGGCGAAATGGCGGCAGCCGGTTTTGGATTCAAATTCTTCCGCTTGTTCGGGGCCTTCCGGGCTTTGACGTATCTCTACAATTTGGCGGCCTGCGATCAGGCTGTTGTACAGCAGCTCTGGAAGGCGGCGCAAATTATACGTGCCCAAAATGACATCGACGTGACGGTAAGAGCGCAGAAGTTTTTCGAGCGCCGCGCCTTGCTGCGTCATGCAGCCGCAGAGTATGATTCTCATATCCCGGCGTTCTTTTTTGATATGCGTGAGCAGACCGAGATTGCCGTAAAGGTGATTCTCCGCGTTCTCACGGACGCAGCAGGTGTTGTAGATCGCCAGGTCGGCGCTGTCCGCCGCGTCTGTTTTTCCATAGCCCATTTGAGAAAGGATGGTTTCGATTTTTTCGGAGTCATGCGCGTTCATCTGGCAGCCGAAGGTTTTCACCAGCGCCAGTGGCTGGCGGCCCGTCTCGGCTGCTCTGCGTTCGTTCAGGGATTGAACTTGCTGAATGTAGTAGTCTTGTGTGCTCAATGTGTTTTTCCCTCTCGCGTGCCGGGATTGTGCCTTTATTATACGATAAAATCCGGCGTTTGTACAGGCCGAGGCGCACAGCCTTTACCGCGCGATGCGTTTTTTCACGTCTTGCATGACCGCTTGCAGCCGCTTTTCCGCGGCTTCCGCGCTGGCCGTTTTTACGCCGGCGTAAATCTTAATCTTCGGCTCTGTGCCGGAAGGCCGCGCGCAAAACCACGAATCATCCGCCAGCACATAATACAGCACATCCGAAACCGGAAGCGCCGACGCTTCTTTCGTCCCCTTGTCCAAATATTGAATCACTTTGTTTTTATAATCGCGCACTTCCACGACCGCCGCGCCGGCGATCGATCGAGGTGGATTTTCCCGCAGGGAGGCCATAATTTTTTTCATGTCTTCCAAGCCTTCCAGCCCTTTGAGCGTAATGGATTCGATGGTTTCTTTGTAATAGCCATACTTTTGATACAGATCCTCTAAGGCGTCACAGAGCGTCTTGCCCTGCCTGGCGTAAAAAGCCGCCGCTTCACAAATCAAAAGCGTCGTGACGACGGAATCCTTGTCCCGCGCGTATGTGCCGGCCAGCGCGCCGTTGCTTTCCTCAAAGCCAAAGATATACTCATACGAGCCGGTCAGCTCAAATTCTTTAATTTTTCCGCCGATATATTTAAAACCCGTTAAAACATTAAAGTAAGCCGCGCCATACGCTTCGGCAATGGCCCGCGTCATGTCTGTAGACACGATGGTGGAAATGACAGCGGCGTTTTTCGGCAACGTCCCCAACGCTTTTTTTTGTGACAGAATATGCTCCGTCAGCAGGACGCCGGTCATATTGCCGGACAGAATTACATACCGTCCGCTTGCGTCCTTGACGATAACGCCGACGCGATCCGCGTCGGGATCCGTGCCCACCACGATGTCCGCGTTAACTTTTTCAGCCAATTTAAGCGCCAGCGTAAACGCGGCGGGATCTTCCGGGTTGGGATAGCCGACGGTGGAAAAATCTGGGTCCGGCTGTTCCTGTTCCGGCACGACGTGTACATTTTGAAAACCCATTTCTTGCAGGGCGCGGCGCACAGGGACATTGCCCGATCCGTGCAGCGGCGTGTACACAATCGTAAGCGGCGCGGCGGGGATGATTTCCGGGTGAATGCTCTGCGCCTTCACATTTTGCATAAACGTGTCGTCCACTTCCGGGCCGATGATATGGAACAGCCCCTTCGCCTCGGCATCCGCCCGATCCGCGGTTTTAATCTGCGAAAAATCCTCAACCAAATTGACTTCCGCAATGATTTCTTCGTCACGCGGATAAGGCGCCTGCCCTCCGTCCGCCCAATAGACTTTATAGCCATTGTACTCCGGCGGGTTATGGCTGGCGGTGACGACAACGCCGGCGGTACAGCCCAGGTGGCGCACCGCGAAAGAGAGTACGGGCGTGGGGCGCAGCGAATCAAAAATATACGTCTTAATGCCATTGCCATTTAAAACCAGCGCGGTCTCTTCGCAAAACTCTTTGGACATTCTGCGGCAGTCGTGCGCAATGGCCACGCCCATGTTCCGCGCGTCTTCGCCTTGCTTGATGATATAATTCGCCAAACCCTGCGTCGCCTTACGTATCGTGTACACATTCACGCGGTTGGAACCGGCGCCCAATATGCCGCGCAGACCGCCTGTGCCGAACTCCAGGTTTTTATAAAACCGTTCCTGGATTTCTTTGTCATCCTTGGCGATCGCGCGCAGCTCCTCTTTCGTCTTTTCATCAATGGAGCCGTCCGCCAGCCAGCGATTATATTCCTTTCGATGATCCATATCGTCTCTCCCTGTGATAACATTCTTTGCGGTATTATATATCAGAAGCGCAGGGCGCCGCAAGCCCACGCCAAAAAAAGCGGCCGCGCTGGCCGTATTTTGACGCGCCAAATGAATTGCGTTATAATTGAATGTATTGAAATAGGTTCGATAGCGGAAGGATGGGAAGCATTTGCAAAAGCGGGATTTTTTTTATTCCCTGCCCAAAGAATTGATTGCGCAGACGCCGCTGCCCGAGCGATCTGCCTCGCGGCTGATGGTGATGGAGCGGAAAACCGGCGCAGTGGAACATAAAACCTTTACGGATATTTTGGATTATCTGAACCCGGGCGACTGCCTGGTGTTAAATGATACGAAGGTGATCCCCGCGCGCCTGATCAGCGGGCGGGTTGAATTGCTGCTTCTGACGCGTTTGAGCGAAGACGTCTGGGAAGCGCTGGTCAAGCCGGGCAAAAAAGCGCGGCCCGGCGACGTACTCGTATTCGGCGGCATACTCACCGCGCGCGTGGAAGAAATTTTGGACGGCGGCAAAAGACGCGTCCGGTTTTCGTACCAGGGCGTTTTTGAAGAAATCCTGGAGCAGCTGGGCAAGACGCCTCTGCCGCCCTATATTCGAGAAGAACTGCTGGACAAAAACCGCTATCAGACCGTCTACGCCGCCCATGAGGGTTCAGCGGCGGCGCCGACCGCCGGCCTGCATTTTACCCAGGCCCTTCTAGAGCAAATCCGCCAGAAAAGCGTTGCGGTCTCTGTTGTGACCCTGCATGTAGGGCTGGGCACTTTTCGACCGGTGAAAGAGGAAAACGTTGAGGAGCATGTGATGCACGCGGAATATTATGTTCTGGACAAAAGCCAGGCGGATCTCATGAACGCCTGTAAGCGCGGCGGCGGCCGGCTGGTGTGCGTCGGCACCACAAGCTGCCGTACTGTGGAAAGCCGGACGGCGGATGAGGGCGTCATTCATCCGGGCAGTGGCTGGACGGATATTTTTATTTACCCTGGCTATCGTTTTAAAGCCATGGACGCGCTCATCACCAATTTTCATCTGCCGGAATCCACGCTGCTTATGCTCGCCGCCGCTTTCAGCAGCCGGGACATGATCCTCAGCGCCTACCGTCAGGCCATTGAAGCTGGATACCGCTTTTTCAGTTTCGGAGACGCCATGTTACTTTATTGATTCTATAGGGTACATAAAAACCGTGACTTACGATGGCAGACATCCCATAACGCATACCATCGACAGGGTGTGTGAAACTGGTACGAAGGTGGAAAAAAGGCAATGGAAATGGGTTGAATATATACTGCCGCTGCTCGCCGCATAAGCTCCCCGGAATATTTTTTTGGCTTTTCGCAAGAGGAACCGGATTGAAAAAAAATTCATTTTTTGTTATACTATCATTACAGAAAAAGATGGATCGCGTATGTTCGCGGAAAGCGGGTGAGTCAGGTGGAGATACTGCTTTTGATCCTCTGCGCCAGCATCGGGCTTATCGCTATTCCGCTAGGCTTAGGGCTGTATCAATTCGCCCGATCACCGAAACGCAGCGGCCTGGCTGGGATTGAATTTTTCGATAAGACATATCAAATCAGTATATACGCGTATGGGCCGGACATACGCTCTCTTGACGACCTCACAGCCAGACGCATGAGCGCGTACCGGGACTCGGGGCAGATCATCGGCTTGTCGGATGAGGAACCGGTCTTCAGCCACACGTTTCAGCCCAGCCATGACAACTTAAATGAATTCAGCGCGATTACCCGGAGCGCTGTGGAAGTCCGGCGGGTCAACGATCACGACGTGTATTATTTTTTCAATGGGATACGGAACCTGACGCTGCGCTCGCCGCGGCTTCGCGGCATTTACGCGTGCATCCGCCAGGGCACGGCTAAAAATCAGGCCATGCTGTTAAAGATGTCTGTGCTGTCTTCGGATCAACTGGACAGTTTTGACGATGGTGACGCGCATGAAGTATGAGATCGGAACCGTTGTGCGTATGAAGAAGCCGCACCCCTGCGGCGGCTTTGATTGGGAAGTGCAGAGAGCCGGGATGGATTTTCGCATTCGCTGTGTAAAATGCGGCCATTCCTTAATGCTCCCCAGAGCCAGGTTTGAAAAAAACGTCGCAAAAATTCTTTGCGGGCCATCGCCAGAAAAAATAGAGATCGATTAAGAAGTCAACTTACTCACCGCCTAACGCCTAACAGCGCATGCGCGCAAGAAGGCGTTTGAGGCGGGAGCTTATAACTGTCCGGTAGTGCGAACGGCGTAAGCCTCCTACTGTCTTATCCTTCTAGAATTTAGACTATTTTTGGGTAAAGACCTTTCAGCTTAATTCGAGCATCGGAAGTAGTAAATTGCCAATTCACCTTACCGACTTCCGCGTTACGATTAGCCGTCCACGCTGTTACCTGCACTTTGAAACTTTCATAATCTGGCAATGGCTTTTTGAGTGCCTGACGCGACA
>JAITPB010000204.1 GCA_031289625.1 Clostridiales bacterium
GTGTAATGATCGTTTCCTTCGTTGTGCAGGACGACGGTGATCAACCGTACGCCGTCTTTTTCCGCGTAAGTGGCCAGCGTATGCTGCGCCTGGTCGGTAAAGCCGGTTTTGCCGCCAATCACATTTTCGTTGAAGAAAGCGCCGCCGGGCTGAATGAGCTTATTGGTGTTGTTCAAAGGCCGGGACAGCGGCTGCTTTTCGGTGGGCGGCAAATCGTAATGCTTCATCGCGATGATGGCGTTGAATTCGGGATCTTTCAGCGCTTCCCGCAGAAACAGCGCCATGTCATACGCGCAGGTATAATGCTCATCGTCGTGAAGCCCGCTGGGATTGACAAAATGCGTATTGACCGCGCCCAGGTCTTGGGCTTTTTGATTCATCAATACGGCAAAATCTTCCTGTGCGCCTCCGATATGTTCCGCAAGGGCGTTCGCCACTTCATTGGCAGAGGCCAGCAGCAGGCCGTAGAGCGATTCTTCCACCGAGAGCGTGTCGCCTTCGTTCATGGCGATGTTACTGGAACCGCTGGGCAGACTGAATACCGCGTCGTGCGAGAACGCGACGCGATCGGAAAGGCTATTGCCCGCGGATTCCAGCGTGAGGAGAGCGGTCATGATTTTCGTGATGCTGGCGGGGAATGTTTTGTGCGTCTTATTTTTTTCGTAGAGAATGACGCCGGTGTCCGCGTCCATCAATATAGCGGATTCTGCGTTGACTTCAGGATCCAGATTCTCTTCTCCATAAACATTTATGGTAGAAAAAAGGAATAAAACAAGGTATAATACAGGCAAGCAAAAATGGTGAAAAAAAATGGTAGAAAAATTTAGAGATATAATTTTCATGTTGTCTCCTTACGATTTGTTTTCATTTCGCGAAAAATGGCGGCACCATATGGCCTATTATAGCACGCGTGTCCTGCTTCTTCAAATGGTATGCTTTTCCTGGTATGCTTTTGCTTTTTCGCATAGTTAGAGCTTTTCCTGAAATTTCTTTTCTAAACATTTTTATCAGAATGGGGGCCTTGCTATGAACAAAATTATTTCAAAGCGCGTCTTGTATGCCGTGGGCATTTTGGCGTTTATTTTGGCTGCGGGGTTTTATGTTCAATACGAGCGCAGCCGCCAGCAGGATATCATTGAGCTGACTTCGGCGCGGGCCGCCCCTCGGGCCGCCGCCACCGAGCAGAGCGCGCTCACACTGGAAGCGCCTGAACAGGAGCCAGCCGTGCAGCGGGAGGCCGTTCAGCCGGACATTAAAGTTTACATAGCGGGCGAAGTGATCGCGCCGGGCGTATATGAATTGCGTGCGGACAGCCGAGTGGAGGACGCGCTGAAACTAGCGGGCGGCGCCAGCGGCGGCGCGGATTTGCTGCGGATTAATCTGGCCGCCCATCTGAAAGACGGCCAGCGGATCATCGTGCCTAAACAGGGAGAACCGGTTGACAAATCGCTTTTAGAAGAAGAAAATAATACGGATGACGATGTGGGTAAAGCAGAAAGCGCGCTGATCAACATCAACACGGCGGACGCGGGCGAGCTGATGAAGCTGCCGGGCGTCGGCACTGTCACGGCGGACAATATCATACGGTACAGGACGGATCATGGAAATTTTTCCTCCATAAACGATATCCAAAAAGTCACGCGGATTGGGGAAAAAACTTTTGAAAAACTGAAAGATTTGATTGCAGTGAATTGAATTGGTGAATTGCATTGGTGAGTTGAACAATATGGAATGGGGAGGATTTTGTGGCGAATCGTATTCTGGTGGTAGATGATGAAAAACTGATCATCAAGGGGATCAAATTCAGCCTGGAACAGGACGGTATGCAGGTGGACGCCGCCTATGACGGGGAGGAGGCGCTGCGGCTGGCGGCGGCCAATGAATACAATTTGATTCTCTTAGACGTCATGCTGCCGAAAATTGACGGCCTTGCGGTTTGCCAGCAGATAAGGGAGTTCAGCGGCGTGCCCATCATTATGGTCACGGCCAAAGGCGAGGATATGGACAAAATTATGGGGCTGGAATACGGCGCCGATGATTACCTCACCAAGCCTTTTAATATATTGGAACTGAAAGCGCGTATTCGGGCGATACTGCGGCGCAGCGCCCGGCTGGGGGACGGAAACGCGGAAAAGGCTTCTAAAGTGACCATCCGCGGCTTGGAACTCGATTACGACTCCCGCCGCGTTTTTATCGAAGGCAAAGAGGCCAACCTGACGGCGAAAGAATTTGACTTGCTGGAACTGCTCATGGAGAACCCCGGCAGAGTGTACAGCCGCGAGGCCCTTTTGAACACAGTCTGGGGTTTTGATTATCCCGGCGACATCAGAACGGTGGACGTCCATGTGAGGCGCCTCAGAGAAAAAATCGAAAAAAATTCCAGCGACCCGCTCTACATTAATACAAAATGGGGAGTTGGCTATTATTTTAATTAGGTGGCCTTATTTTTACAGCATCCGCTGGAAATTGTTTCTGGTCTATCTGCTGACCAGCGTGGCGCCGCTGCTGTTTTTCTTCAGCACAATTCTCATTTCGATTGAAGGCTATTTTCAAATGGATCGGGAAAAAAAGCTCCTCAACTCCGCCAACATCATAGCGGGAAGCGGCGCGATAGCGAATTTTTTCGGCGACATGGCCAACGATGGATACCGCCTGGCCATGGACGCGGATATTGACACGAAGAGCCGGGAAGGGGGCTTTCGCGTCCTGGTGTTTGATATCAAAGGCATGGTGATCAGCGACTCCAATGCCGCGGACATCGGCAGAACCCTCATCGCGACCGAAATGATCAACGCCTTGGAAAAGAAAAACGCCATCAGCCTGCACAAAGAGGAAAAATCGGTCTACGCGTCGGCTTCCATCAACAATAAAGACAGCGTCGCCGGGGCGGTGCTGCTGGTCGCCTCCATAGAGGACGTCTACACCGCCGTTTCCGCGATTCAGCAGACATTGATCATGTACACGCTCATTACCATTCTCATCATGGGCGTTTTGGTCTTTGTCTCGTCTCAATTTTTGATCGATCCCCTGCAAAATATCGCCCAGGTCGTTCAAAAAATGTCCGAAGGACGCCTGAACCAGCGAATCCCCATTTCCAGCCACGACGAATATGCGCGGCTGGCCCAGGCGTTCAATGAAATGGCGGAAAAATTGGAAAAAGTGGAGAAAACGCGCCAGGAATTTGTCTCGAACGTATCTCATGAATTGAAGACGCCGCTGAGTTCCATGAAGGTGCTGTCGGAATCCATTCTGCTGCAGGAAGAGGCCCCGGAAGAAGTTTACCGTGAGTTTTTGCACGACATACGCTCGGAAGTGGACAGGATGACGCAGATTGTCAACGAGCTGCTGCAGCTGGTCAAAATGGATCAGCACAGCCTGGCTCTGCAGATTCAGCCTGTCAACATCAATCAAATGCTGCGGGAAATCATGAAGCGGCTGACGCCTTTGGCGGAACAAAAAAATATATCGCTGACATTTGAGGAAATACGGGACGCCCTGATTGACGCGGACGAAATGAAGCTCAGCCTGGCCATATCCAATTTGGTGGACAACGCGATCAAATATACGCCGGATGGCGGCGCGGTCAAAGTGATTGTGGACACCGATCACCAGAACGCATTCATTACCGTGCAGGACACAGGCATCGGTATCCGCGAGGAAGATCAGGGCAAAGTTTTTGACCGGTTTTACCGTGTGGATAAGATGCGCGACCGCGAAACCGGCGGCACCGGCTTGGGGCTGTCTATCACCCATGCCGCGATATTGCTGCACAACGGCTCCATACGCCTGACCAGCAAAGAACAGGAAGGCAGCACTTTTATCGTCCGCGTTCCGATTCATTACAGTGCGGCGTGACAAGGGAGGCGCGGGCATGAAAAGTTTTATCATTCCCAAATTTATATGGGGAAAGAATTTATTTAAAAAAAACATATACGTAAGCATGAGCGCCGTGATTTTTATCTTAGGGATGATTGTGACCACTCTCGCCTTGCTGAACCGGGGATTTAAACCGGAGGAAAACACTTCCGCCGCCGTGCGCTTTTATTTCTTGAACCAGGCCGGGAGCGCCATCGAATCGGAGACACGGAACTTTCCCCTGGCGGATCAGGAGAGGCTGACGGGCGATGTGCTGACGCAGTTTTTGAAAGGGCCGGCCAGCCCAAAATTGGCGAAAACCATTCCCGATGGCATCACCACTGTCGGCGAAACGCGCCTGATCCCCGAGCCTGATGGAACCGGCGCTGTCTATGAACTGGAATTTTCTCCGGAATATTTCGAGATGACGCCTGTCCAGGAGATTTTTTTTCGGGCCTGTTTTGTCTGGACCATGACGGATTTGGATTTTATCAAAGGCGTGCGGATTTACGCGGGCGGACAGGAGCTGCTGAACAGCGCCGGCGCGCCCATGGGTCTGCTGAACCGCGGCAGCGTGGAGATTCATCCGGTGATTGCGCCGATGAAAACACAAGCGAAGACCATCAAGCTTTATTTCGCGAATCAAACCGGCGACGAACTGTCGCTGGAAGTGAGAACGATAGACGTAAACCCAGACAACATCGCGCAGTTTATTGTCGAGCAAATTATCGTCGGCCCCAAGGGGACGGATCATTTGCCTACGGTTTCCGCGGACATCAAAATCAGAGACGTGAAAACGGACGATGGCATTTGTTATGTAAACCTCAGCGTAGATTTTATGACCAAAAGCCCTTCTGGCACTGTTTTGGATAAAATCAGCGTGTACTCTATTGTCAATTCTTTGACGGAGCTGTCCAATGTGAAAAAAGTGCAGTTTCTGATCGAATCGGAAAATGTGGAGCAGTTTAAAGGCGATTTAGATCTAAGCAAACAATTTGAGCGGGATGAATCGATGATCCATGCATGAAACGGCCAATCCTTTGGGCTTTGTTTTTTGTGATTGCGGGCGGCGCGGGTATCTATCTGTGCGATGAATATCATTTAGGGCTTTTACCGCTTTTCGCGGCGATCGCGGCAGGGATCGCCGCGATTGCCGCCGCAATTGCTGCGGAGATCGCCGCCGCGCGGTTTCGATGGGCGCCCGTGTTTATTTTTATATTGTTTTATGGCATAGGCAGTTTTCGAATGTTTCAGAGTTTGCGCCCCGCGAACGGGTCAGTGGAACGCTGGGTGCGGGAAGGCGCCGAAGTCACGGCAGCTGGATTTGTGCGCGATCTCTCGTTTACGCAATCCGGACAGCCCCGCGTCGCCCTGGATGCCCGGATGATGATCAAGGCATCGGACACGGACAATCGTCCATCGGACAATCGTCCGCCAGACGATCGTCTGGCGCAAAAAACGCGCATGGTGATCAGCGCCATACTGCCGGAAGGGGAATCCGTGGAGATCGGGCAGGGGCTGACGCTGACGGGCGTATTGGAGCCGCTGGACCGGGCGCGGAACCCAGGCGGTTTTGACGAGTTTCTCTATTACCGAGCGCGGAAAATTCAATACAAATCTTTTGCTTCCGTGGAAAAAAAGCTGGAACCGCGCGCTACATTTTTATTTGCGCTCAATCGTGGGAAAAGCCGCCTGGCCGCGGTGTATGACGCGATTCTGCCGCCGGTGGAAGCATCCGTCATGAAATCCATCATACTGGGGGATCGCGCGGATCTGGATCAGACTACGCAGGATCTCTACAGGCTGGCGGGCATTTATCATCTGCTCTGCGTCTCTGGGCTGCATATTTCCATTCTCAGCATGGCAATCTTCTGGATCTTGGGCATTTTTTTGAACAAAAGAGCGGCGGGTGCGATTGCGCTGATCGCACTGATCGTGTACTGCCTTTTTACCGGCGCGGGTATCTCCACCGTCCGCGCCGTACTCATGAGCGGCGTGGTGATTTTGGGGCATATTTTGTTTCGCGAAAGTGATTTGCTTTCCTCCGCCGCTTTTGCGGCGATCTGCCTAATCCTTTACGAGCCTTTATACATCCTGGACATCGGTTTTCAGCTTTCTTTTTCCGCCGTGATTGGCATAGCGGTTTTAAGCGGGCCGATGGAACGCTGCCTGACGCGCGTCTGGCAGCGCTTGCCTGCCTGTGCCGCCGGAATCAAAAAAGCGGTGAGCGGTAACTTGGCCGCTCTTTGTGGGACGCTCCCCTGCCTAAATTATCATTTTTATCTTTTGACGCCTTACGCTTTTTTCGTCAATCTCATTATTCTGCCGACTGCGGGCGTGCTGGTAATCACGGGCGCGGCGGCTGGTGCGGTGGGATTGTTTGATGTAAGGCTGGCGGCTTTTCTATCCGGTGCGCTCTATGTTTTGTTGAAATTTTATGAGGCTGTCTGCCGTTTTTTTGTTTCCCTGCCTT
Source organism: Clostridiales bacterium (assembly GCA_031289625.1). Taxonomy (GTDB): domain Bacteria; phylum Bacillota; class Clostridia; order Lachnospirales; family WQUN01; genus JAITPB01. Next base: position 6,329 of record JAITPB010000204.1, read on the forward strand.
TTGCGCGTGTACTGACGGGAAGCTGCGGCCCCGCGCTGGCGGTTGGCATGGCGATTCTGCTGCTGTTGTTCGCCGCTTGGTGGAACAGCCCGCCGCGTTTGATGCCCCGAAAAAGGATTTGTTTTTGGGCCGCGTCAGCTACGTTTGTCCTGCTGGCGGGCTGGCGCGCTCGTCCGTCCGGCTTGCAAATCACCATGCTGGACGTGGGGCAGGGCGATGCCTTTGTGATCCAAAGCGGCGGAAAAACATTCGTGGTGGATGGAGGCGGCTTGCCGAACCGTCCGCCGGGCCAGAACACAGGCGCGACGGTTCTGACGCCGTATTTGGATTATATCGGCGTGACCCGGCTGGACGGCGTTTTTGTAACACATCCAGATCGGGATCATATCGTTGGCGTTTTGGAAATGATTCCGGAGAAAAAAATCCACGCCGTCTATCTGGCTGCGGCCATTACAGCGGTCAAACCCGCCGCTGCGGATCAAAGCGGTGATTTCGATTTCTATCGGGACATCATAGAATTGACCGGCGCGAATGCCATTCCCGTGGTTTATCTCCAGACTGGCGACAAAATCGAGGCGGGCGGCCTGGCGTTTTCTGTCTTCTATCCGCCGGCGCCCAGCTTAAACAGCCCTTTAGATCCGAACGAAACCAGTTTGGTTTTTATGCTGCGGCGCGGTGACGCGTCCATGCTTTTCACCGGCGACATTGACGCCGGGGCGGAAGAAGCCATCCTGCGATCAGAGGGCGAGAGTGCCGCCGCCTGCTCGGCCTTGAAACTGCCGCACCACGGTTCCAAGTATTCCAACTCGATGGATTTCTTGCGGGCGGCGAACCCGTTGATCGCGCTCGTCAGCACGGGCCGGGGAAACGTTTATGGGCATCCTGCGCGCGAAACGCTGGAACGTTTGGAGACATTCGGCATTCCTCTCTATAACACAGCCGCTTGCGGCGCGGTGATTTTGCGCTTTAGCCGCAATACGATCCAGATCCAAACAATGCTGGAAGAATCAGGTGAGGAATTTTATGAAACGGCTCAAAGCCAGCTTCAAGAACGGTGATTTCCAAAGGGCGTACTTGCTTTACGGAGAAGAAAAATATCTCATCCGGCATTATGAAAACCAGTTCAAAGAAAAGCTGCTAACGCCGGATTCTGAAATGATGAACTTCGAAATCTTTGAGGGAAAGAACGCGCCGATTGATTCTATCATAGACGCCGCGCGCACCATGCCTTTTTTCCATGAGCGCCGTTTGATTTTTGTGCGGGACAGCCGTCTGTTCGCCGCCGGGCGCAAGGAGGACTCCGAAAAAATGAGTGCCTTTTTGCCTGTCATTCCAGACACTACCGTATTGGTGTTTGTGGAGGATGAAGTGGACAGACGGGGCCGGTTGTACAAAAAAATGGCGGAACTGGGCCATGCCGCAGAGCTTCAGCCGCCCGCCGAAAAAGAACTGTACGATTGGGTGGGCAATATGTTCAAAAAACGAGGTAAAAATATTTCGAAGGAAACCATACAGTTTTTGCTGCGCACGGTCGGGCGCGGTATGGAAGAATTGGCTGGGGAGATTGAAAAACTGACGGCTTATCAGGGCGAAAGCGCGCCGGAGTTCAAAGCGAAAACCAAATCGGAGATTACCGCTGAAGATGTCGCGGCGGTCTGCCCGCCCGCCTTGGAGACGCGGATTTTTGATTTAATCGACGCGGTGGGCCATAAAAAACCAGAGATCGCGTTGGACATTTTCAGCAACATGCTAATCATGAAAGAACAGCCTCTGATGGTTTTGACGATGATCGCCAGGCAGTTCCGCCTGATGCTGCAAAGCAAAGTCTTGCGGGAAAAAGGACATTCCACTGGCGACATTGCCGCGCTTCTGTCCATGCGATCTTTTGTGGTCAGCGAATGCCTGCGCCAGAGCCAAAATTTCAGCCAGGAGGAAATGCTGGCGGCGCTGGAAGATTGCCTGTCGGCTGACCTCGGCATTAAAATGGGCCGCCTTGGCGACAGGATCGCTTTAGAGACGCTGATCGTCAAATACGCCGCCGCGATATGATCAGATGTATGACCAATGTCAACAGGTTAAGCAATTCTATCTAAAATACGACATATCGCACTGCTGATTCGACGGTCTGCCCGTTACCGGAGTACAGCAGTTGGATCTCCGCAATGACAACATCTAAATTCATAAAATACATCTTCTGGAGCACTTGATAACAATTCGCATCCGCCAATAGATTGTTATTGTGTTGAAGAATATCTGTGACGCCTGCTTCTAAATTGGTTTGAAATTCTTGATTACTGATATTCATTGATTTCAGGAAATAAGCAATAGTTACTCACTTGGCTTGGCTGAGACATAACGCCGGCATAGAGGCAAAGGAGTTAGATTATGGAACTTGGATTCGTAATAAGGTTTGTACTGTCGAGGGCAAGAGTGGAGGCTCATACAGCAAAACAACCTCAAATGCAGCCTGAGCATATCTTCTTAGGCTTACTGAAGGCTGCCGAAATGTTTCCTAGCGATTTCTCACCGGCGCTGACGCCAGATGAGACCGAGGCTATCGAACTCGATATAAATGCTCTGCGAGAGTCTTTCGATTCCAGAGGTATTAACACAAAAGAAGCTCGTTACCTTCTGCGCGTAGAAATAAGGAAAGGTCTGAAAAGTCCTGAATATGGCTACACTGTAGCGGATATTTTGGCAGAAGCTGCACGTTACGCTGACAGCGAGGTAATTGCAGCCGCTGCGGTTCTGGAGTGCCTATTCAAAAAAGCGTCTCCTTTTTTGATAAATCTGTTCAATCTTTATGAGTCAGCTCAGTTTGATATTAATGAGGATGAGCTACAACCGCATGTACTTCGCAATAAGACAAAACTAAGGCAACTGAGCGATTTGATGAACAAAATTGCTGCTATGCGCGATATGCTGCTTAATCGTGTAATCGGGCAGGATCATATTGTGCGCACCTTCACCGAAGGCATTTTCAACGCCGAACTTGGCTTAAGCGAAAACGAAAATTCTCGTCCGAAATCTACGTTTGTGTTCATGGGCCCCCCGGGAGTCGGTAAAACGTTCCTTGCTGAGCAGTCTGCCAAAGCACTAGGCGTTACATTCAAACGTTTCGATATGAGTGGTTATGCTGACCGTGATGCATACCATATGCTCGTAGGTTTTGAGCAAACATGGAAAGACTCTGTTCCGGGCATACTAACTACGTTTGTGAAATCCAATCCTAATTGTGTTTTATTATTTGACGAAATCGAAAAAGCTCATATAAGTGTTATACAATTGTTCTTACAGATTCTTGACGCCGGCATACTGCATGATGAATATTACGCTGAGAATATATCATTCAGCGAAACGTATATTATTTTCACAACAAATGCCGGCGTCAGTTTGTATGAGCGTGATAATGCGGCAAATGCGGCCACAATGCCGAAGAACTCGCTTCTTCTAGCGCTTCAAACCGAAAAGCGTCCGGGAACAGACGATCCGTTCTTTCCTCCTGCAATCTGTTCGCGATTAGGAATTGGATATGTGCTTATGTTTAACAAACTCGACGCAAAAGATCTTTGGCATATTGCTTCAGATAAATTGGCTTCACTT
>JAITPB010000120.1 GCA_031289625.1 Clostridiales bacterium
TGCGTCTTGAGTTCTTCTTTTGCGTTCAACAGATACCTCACCCCTTCATTTTTGCCGGAGGGTGAAATTTTCAAAAAATAATTTCACAGGGTGAAATTATCACAAGTTAATCACAAAAAGCTCTTGAAGTTCTTGCATTGTACCGGTGACTGTGCTATAATCACAGCCGTTTCAAATTTTATTTTTATTTTCATTACACACACGGCCCAATTTGCCGCTGGAAGCCCAACAGGGCGGCGAAGGCGCGGGCTGTGGCGGAAAATAACCAGGAGGTGCGTATGGGCGTAATATCCATGAAACAATTGCTGGAAGCGGGCGTTCACTTTGGTCATCAGACCAGGCGCTGGAACCCCAAAATGGCCGAGTATATCTTTGCCGAGCGCAACGGGATCTACATTATTGATCTGCAGAAAACGGTCAAGAAAGTGGAAGAGGCGTATCGCGCGGTAGCGGAGATGGTCAAAGACGGCGGGGAAATTTTATTTGTCGGCACAAAGAAACAGGCGCAGGATTCTATTCGGGAAGAATCGGAACGCTGCGGCATGTTTTACGTCAACGAAAGATGGCTGGGTGGTATGCTCACCAATTTCCACACAATCAAATCCCGCATTAAACGGCTCAAAGATCTCGAAGCCATGCAGGCAAGCGGCGCGTTTGAGGTGCTTCCCAAAAAAGAAGTGGCCCAGCTGCTTCATGAAATGGAAAAGCTAACCAGAAATCTCGGCGGCATCAAGGAAATGAAGCATATACCCGATGTGCTGTTTATCGTAGACCCTCGAAAAGAAAGAATTGCCATTCAGGAAGCCCGGCATTTGGGGATTCCCATTGTGGCGATTGTAGATACCAACTGCGACCCGGAAGAAGTGGACTATGTGATCCCCGGAAACGACGACGCGATCCGCGCGGTCAAATTGATTTCTTCTAAAATAGCGGACGCCGTGCTGGAAGCCAAGCAGGGCGAACAGTTGAGATTAGCCCAGAGTGCCGAAGCGGCGGCTCCGGATGATATAGAAGCAGTAACGGCGAAGGCTGTCAACGAATGATTTGGAGGGTTTAGCAATGGCTGCGACAATTACAGCCGCGATGGTCAAACAACTCCGGGAAATGACCAGCGTCGGTATGTCCGACTGTAAGAAAGCGTTGGTTGAAGCTGACGGCGATTTTGACAGGGCTGTGGAACTTTTAAGGGAAAAGGGCTTGGCGATGGCCGCCAAAAAAGCGGGGCGCATCGCGTCTGAAGGTCTGTCCGCGGCGTATATCACAGATGACAATACAAAAGGCGTATTGGTGGAAGTCAACAGCGAGACGGATTTCGTGGCGAAGAATCAAGATTTCCAAAGCTATGTGGCCCAAGTAGCCCGTCAAGCCGCCCAGTCTTCCGCGGCTGCGCTGGAAGATTTTTTACAGGAAAAATGGATTGCCGATGAATCTGTGACGGTTCAGGAAGCCTTGACGCAAAAAATTGCCGTCATCAGCGAGCGGTTGGATATTCGCCGGTTTGAGAGATTTGAGCGGCAGGGCCAGGGCGCGCTGGTGAGTTATGTCCACGGCGGCGGCAGGGTGGCCGTGCTCTTGGAATTGGCGTCTGAAGCGGAAAGCGGCGCGTTGACGGAAGCGGGTAAAAATATCTGTATGCAAATTGCGGCGATGTCCCCGCGTTTTGTCAGCCGCGCTGATATATCGGAAGAATTTTTGGAAAAAGAAAAAGAGATCCTGACGCAGCAATCCATCAATGAAGAGCAGGAGAAGGCCAGAGAAAATCCCGGTTATAAAGCCAAACCCCCGCAGGTGCTGGAAAAAATCATCGCCGGCCGTTTGGAGAAAGAAATCAAAGATTTCTGTCTTCTGACGCAAGAATACGTGAAAGATTCTGAACTGACTGTGGGTGGCTATCTTGAATCCGTCAGCAAAAAGATTGGCCCAACGATAACGGTAAAACGCTTTGCCCGCTATGCCACCGGCGAAGGCTTGGCGAAGAAGGAAGAAAATTTCGCAGAGGAAGTCAATAAGGCTATGGGGCAATCTTAATCAAAATCAAAGACGAAATGACCCACGAATGAAGTTTATTTATTCGTGGGTTTTTATCATCGAAAATATCGGAGGGGTTTGGTATTGGAAAGCATCATCCGGGAATTGATCCAGATCGAAAGTGAAGCGGACGCGCTGGTGAATGAGGTCATCGATGAAAAGAATCACCTTGACCAGCGGATTCAAGAAAAAAAAGACAGTGTGCGAGAAGCCGTCAGCAAACGGATCGAGGCGCAAATCCAACTGCTGGCAGAAGCCGCGCACCGGGAGACAGCGCTGAAAACGGAGGAGATCAGCCAAAACGCCCGGCTGGGTTTTGCGGCGCTGGAGCGTGATTATCAGACAAACCACATGAAATGGGAGGCGGAGCTGGTCAATCAAATCATAGGGTAGTGGTGCAATGGATTACAGTGGTATTAACGCGAAAATTTCGGCGATGCGCGGGAATCTTTTGACCCGGGCCGATTATGAAAGCCTTTGTGGGTTGGATTCTGTAGAGCGGGTTGGCATGAAGCTGCGCGAATACCCCGCGTATCAAAAATTTATGGCGGGCATGGAAGGCGCGGAACTGCACAGAGACATGATCGAGCAGAAAATTTTGTTGTCTCTGTCAGATGATTTTATCCATATTTACCGGTTTATTCCGAGTTTTAATATACGCAAATACCTGTACGCGTTTTTTTTAAGCTATGAAATCAACGTCATCAAGCTCTTACTCTGCATGGTATATGACGAGAGGGACATTGAGTATTCCGTGCCGGAATTGAACCTTTTAATTGGCGAGGAACTTCACCTTGACGTGGCCAAACTCAAAAACGCCAAAACAGTCGCCGAATTTATCGAAAATCTCCGGGGAACAGGGCTGTACAGTATGCTGTCGGATTCCAACGCGGCGGAGGGTTCCCTATTTGAGATGGAGACGCAGATGGATCTGTATTATTACATGAATCTTTGGAAACGGCAGAAACAGGATCTGGACAGTGACAACCGGCGTCTCATGGAAAAAATCAAAGGCACGGAAGTGGATCTGCGCAACATCATGTGCGTTTGCCGCCTGAAAAAATATTACCGCCTGAATGATTCGCGCATTTACGCGTACCTGATACCGGCCAATCACAAGCTCAAACGATCGCAGCTGATGAAAATGGCCGGATGCGCGGACATGGAAGCGCTAGCCGCCGAAATCGCCCGTTCGCCCTATGGCGCGGCGTTTTCCAATCCGGACTCATCCAGCCTGGGTGGGTCCAATCTGGGTGGGTCCAATCTGGGTGGGTCCAGTCTGGGCAATCTGGAAAAATGCTATTATCGGGAAATGATGAAAAGTTATGACCGGGCGGCGGCGGCGCGGCCGCGATCTTTAGCGCATACGGTTCGCTATGTTTTTTATAAAGAACTCGAACTGCGGAACTTGATCTCCCTGCTGGAAGGCGTGCGTTACCGTCTCAGCCCGCGGGAGATTATGCTTTATCTCAATCTTCCTAAAGAAACGGAGGCGCGGCAATGGTCGAGCGGATGAGATATATCAACCTGATGGGCCATGTCGGCGACCTGGATCGGGTCATTGAAAAGTACATGGCGCGTTACGATATTCAATTGGAGTACGCGGCGAAAGAATTGACGGAAGCGGAGGGATTGACGCCCATCATGACCGTCAATCCCTATGCGGAAAGTCTCCGCAAAGGTGAAAAATTTCAGAAAATGGCCCCGCTGCCTTGGAGCGGCAAAATCAAAATGACGGCGGAAGAAGCCGCGCGCATCATCGACGAGGCGGAACTGGCGCTGGAAAAAAAAGACGCCGAGATGAAAACGCTGGAGGCGCGGAAAAAAAGCCTGGAAGAGTATAAGAAGACGCTGGAACCGTTTCGCGGCCTGTATTTTGACATGAGCAGACTGAGCGATTTTCATCTCATTGACATTTGTTTCGGCAAAATGCCTTTGAGCAATTTTAAGCAGTTGGAAGCGTTTTTATATGACGATCCGGAAATATTATTTGTACAGGGACAGCAAAATAAGGAATATGTCTGGGGCGTTTACGCGACGCCGCACACGCTTCAGGAAAAAATAGATTCCATTTTCGCTTCTCTTCATTTTGAGCGCATACCGGTAGACAATCATTTTGACGGAGAAACCGTACAGGGGCCTCCTGAAAAAGCGCTTGCACAGGCAGACGCCAAAATAGAAGAAATTCTGGATCAAATGAATTGTCTTATCTCCGGCGCTGTGGACGGCGGCATGGACAGTCCAAAACTCGCGGAAGCCTGTGCGAAAGCGCGGGAAATGCACGCCACATATGAAGCCAGAAAATTTGCCTCCAAAACACTGAAAGATTATTTTGTTTTTGTGGGATGGATGGCGGAACGGGACGCGATCGCCCTGCAATCCGAATTGGCGGAAGACGATATGGTTATTTTTATCAGCGACGACGGCAGAGCGACAGCCAGCGGGGCGCCGCCCACCAAATTAAAAAATCCCCCTTTGATACGTTTTTTTGAATTTTTTACCAATATGTACGGCCTGCCCGCCTATGGCGAGATAGATCCCACGCCGTTTTTGGCGGTTACGTACACACTTCTGTTTGGCTTCATGTTCGGCGATTTGGGGCAAGGCGCCGTCATAGCGGCTTTGGGTTTGATTTTATATCGGGCAAAAGGGATTGCGCTAGGCGCTGTCATGAGTGTCATCGGCGTGGCCAGTATGATTTTCGGCGTGCTGTACGGCAGTGTTTTCGGCTTTGAGATCCCCGCGCTTTGGCGCAGGCCCGAGGCCGATATTAACACGACGCTTTTTACAGCCGTCGGCATCGGCGTCGTTCTCATTTTTTGCGCCATGCTCCTCAACATTATCAACGCAATCCGTCAAAAAAACTGGCCCAAATTTTTCTTCAGCCCGAATGGCGCCGCCGGCTTTATTTTTTACGCGGCGGTCATCGCCATTGTCTTATCTGTCCTGCTCAATCATCCGATTCTGACCGCCGCGCTGGCGATTGTTTTTATCATTATTCCCCTTATTTTAATCGCGTTCCGGGAACCGCTGGCCAACCTCGCCGCAGGGCGGCGCACCAAAATGGAAAACGGAATCGCGCTGTTTACGCTAGAGATTATCATTGAAATATTTGAGGTGCTGCTGACGTATTTTACCAATACAGTGTCTTTTGTGCGCGTGGGCGCTTTCGCTTTAAGCCACGCGGGGATGATGAGCGTGGTCAGGCTGATGTCTCACACGGCGATGGACAATTCGTATAATCTCATCGCCATGATACTCGGTAATATACTCGTGATCGCGATGGAAGGGCTTATCGTTGGGATTCAGGTGCTGCGGCTGGAATTTTATGAAATGTTTAGCCGGTTTTTTGAAGGCGGCGGGCGCGCGTTTGAATCTTATCGCAGCAGAAAATAGTTTGGAGGTCCAAAAATACTGTGATGATCAATGTTCTGTTCGCGCTGCTGTTTTTAAGCGTGGCGCTGCCTCTGGGAGGCTTTTATCTGGGGGAAAGGAAAACGAAGCGCTTTAAAAACGCGCTGGTTTTTAATTTGCTTTCGTTTTTTGTCATTCTGCTTTTCACTACGGCGTTCTTATTTTCGGGAAAAGCCTTTGCGGCTGACGAAGTGGTAAACAGCGCGGCCGGTGCGGCCGGTGCGGCCGGTGCGACCGGTGCGGCCGGCGACGCTGGTATGGCGTATCTCGCGGCGGCGCTCGTGACGGGCCTGTGCACCATCGGCACGGGCATTGCCACGGGACAGGCGGCGGCGGCGGCGCTGGGCGCGCTCAGTGAAAATGAAAAAATCATGGGCAAGGCTTTGATTTTTGTCGCTCTTTGCGAAGGCATCGCCATTTATGGCCTTTTAATATCCTTTACCATTCTGGGCCGTGTTTGACGTATGAAAATTTATTCCATCAGCGACAATATGGACACGCGTACGGGCTTGCGGCTGGTGGGCGTGGACGGCGCGATCGCGCATACGCGGGAGGAGCTGAAAGAGCAGCTCAATAAAGTGATGAACGATCAAGAGATCGGCATTGTTTTGATCATGGAAAAGCTCTCCAGGCAATTTCCCGATATCATCAAGGAAATCAAACTTACCAGACGGCTGCCGCTGCTTGTGGAGATACCGGATCGGCACGGCACAGGCCGCGCCAAGGATTTTATCACCGCTTATGTCCGCGAAGCCATCGGCGTAAAGCTGGAGTGAGGGGCCATAGGAGGCGCAAGTATGCAAGTCGATGAAAAGTTGATCTATTTTTCCAAAATCGCGCGGCAGGAAGCGGAACAGCAGCGAGCGGAAATTTTGGCAGATATGGAAGATGAATTGAGCAAGGCTATGGAAGAGTTCACGCGGGAGGTGGAGAAACAGGCGCGTCAGCGTTTGCGGAATGAGCAAAACAAAATTGAGCGGACTAAAAACAAAGAGATCATCCAGGCGGCGGCGGAGGCCAAAAAATCTTTGATTGCGCTGCGAAGCCGGTACATCGATCAAATCTTCGAGAACGCCGTTCAAAGTACGCGGGAATTTACCCAAACGGAACAATACAAAGAAAAGCTGCTGAACGAAATAACCGCGCTGGCCGGACGCTATTCGCATATAAAAATCTATTTGATGGAAAGAGACTTGAGCCCGCTCACACGGGCCGCGCTGGTCGCACCAGCCGCACTGCTCGCGCCGGCCGCCCCGGGGACGGAATACATCGGCGTTCAGGAGGACTTCATCGGCGGGTTTAAACTTTTCATCCCGGAAAAAAACGCCGTGGAGGATCACACATACGCAGCGCGCCTGAAAAACGCGCGCGCGGAATTTAATCAGCTAAAAATGAAGGAGACCGTCTGATGGAATCAAACGGCCATGTTTTTGGCATCAACGGGCCTGTGCTGACAGTGGCGGGCGCGGAGGATCTGCACATGTCCGAAATGGTTTTGGTCGGCGAAGAGCGGCTCATCGGCGAAGTGATCGGCGTATATAAAGACAGATCCATTGTCCAGGTGTTTGAAGATACCTCCGGCCTGAAACCCGGCGCGGCAGTATACGGCACGGGCGGGCAGCTTTCCGTTACGCTGGGGCCGGGGATCATCGGCAATATTTTTGACGGGATAGAAAGGCCGCTGGAAGTGATTCACCAAAATTCCGGCGCGTTCATCTCCAGAGGCGTCCATGTGGACAATCTGGACAAAGAAAAACGCTGGAACGCGCGTATGCTGGTGAAAGCCGGTGACGAAGCCACGCCTGGTTTGATTATCGCCGAGGCCGCGGAGACGGAATCTGTGATGCACCGTGTGATGATTCCGCCGGATGTGCGGGGCAAAATACGCTCCGTTGTCCCGGACGGCGCGTATACCATTGAGGACGCGCTGGTGGTGGTGGAACGGGAACGCGAGCACGAAAACGCTCCGCTGCCGGATTTAAACCCAGACGCCGCGGCAGACGGGACGCTCCTGACGGAAATTTGCATGGCGCAGAAATGGTTCATCCGCGTGCCCCGGCCTGTGCGTGAACGGCGCGCCGTGAACCGGCCCCTGATCACGGGCCAGCGGATCATCGACAGCCTTTTCCCCATCGCGAAAGGCGGTATGGCGGCCATTCCCGGCGGGTTTGGCACGGGCAAAACCATGACGCAGCACCAACTCGCCAAATGGTCGGACGCGGACATCATTGTCTACATCGGATGCGGTGAGCGCGGAAATGAAATGACACAAGTGCTGGAGGACTTTTCCAAGCTCAAAGATCCCCGCACAGGCAAGCCGCTGATGGATCGCACGATTTTGATCGCCAATACTTCCAATATGCCGGTCGCGGCGCGCGAAGCCAGCATCTATACGGGCATCAGCATCGCGGAATACTACAGGGACATGGGGTATCATACGGCGATCATGGCGGATTCTACCTCCCGCTGGGCGGAGGCGCTGCGCGAACTGTCGGGCCGCCTGGAGGAAATGCCGGCGGAAGAAGGCTTCCCCGCTTACCTGGCCTCACGGCTTTCCAGTTTTTATGAAAGAGCGGGGTATGTGGTCAACCTGAACGGCCTGGAAGGCTCCATTACGATCATCGGCGCGGTATCGCCGCAGGGCGCGGATTTTTCCGAGCCTGTCACACAAAACACAAAGCGTTTTGTCCGCGTTTTCTGGGCGCTGGATCGGACGCTGGCGTATGCGCGGCATTTTCCCGCGATTCAATGGCTGGCCAGCTACAGTGAATATCTGGACGATATGGAAGATTGGTACAACGAAAATGTGGGCGGCGATTTTTTGACGCACAGGCAAAACATACTTAGGATTTTATATGAAGAGAGTGAACTGATGGAGATCGTCAAGCTGATCGGCGCGGACGTTTTACCGGACAGTCAGCGTCTCACACTGGAGATTGCCAGAGTGATCCGGCTGGGCTTTGTGCAGCAGAATGCTTACCACGTTTTTGACACCTATGTGCCTTTTCGCAAACAACTGAAAATGATGGAACTCATTTTATATTTAAACAGCCAATGCAAGAAACTCATCAGCCTCGGCATTTCCATGAACGCGCTGAAAGCGGAGGATATTTTTGAAAAAATCATCGCCGTCAAATACAATGTGGGCAATGACGAGCTGGAAAAATTGGACGGCTATTTCCAGGAAATCGACGGCTTTTATCACCATCTGTACGAAAAGAACGCCTAAGGGGGACATCAGCGATGGAGTATATTGGATTAAGCGAAATCCGCGGCGGATCTCTGGTGGTGCTGGAAGGCGTGGAAGATCCTTCCTATGATGAAGCCGTGGAGATACATGTGGAGGGCGGCAAAGAAAAATGGGGCCGCGTGGTGCAGATTGCAGGCGACAAAGTGATCATTCAAGTGTTTGAGGGCACGGATGAACTGTCACTGCACAACACGGTGACGAAATTCACCGGCCATCCGATGGAAATCAAGCTGTCGGAAGAAATTTTAGGCCGCGTTTTTGACGGCGTAGGCCGCCCTCTGGACGGCATGGGCGAAATTTATGCGGAATGCAAACGCGATATAAATGGTAAAGCCATCAACCCCGTGGCCCGCGAATATCCGCGCGATTTTATCCAGACCGGCATTTCCGCTATCGACGGGTTGACGACGCTGATCCGCGGGCAAAAACTGCCGATTTTTTCCGGCAATGGTTTGCCGCACGACCAGCTTGCCGCGCAGATTGTCCGTCAGGCCTCCCTGAGCGCCAATCAGGAAAAAACAGAAAAATTCGCTATCGTATTCGCGGCGATGGGCGTCAAATACGACGTGGCGGATTTTTTCCGGCGCACTTTTGAAGACAGCGGCGCGGCTGAGCGCGTGGTTATGTTTCTGAACCTGGCAAACGATCCGGTGGCGGAGCGCATTATCACGCCGCGGGCCGCGCTAACCGCCGCAGAGTACCTCGCATTTGACAAAGGGATGCACATTCTCGTGATTTTAACGGATATGACTTCATACGCGGAGGCGCTGCGCGAAATTTCCTCCTCCCGCGGAGAGATTCCCAGCCGGAAAGGGTATCCCGGCTATCTCTATTCGGAATTGGCGTCTCTGTTTGAACGGGCCGGCATTCTCCGCGGCCGGGGCGGTTCCGTGACGCAGATTCCCATTCTGACCATGCCCAACGACGACACCACGCATCCGGTACCCGATTTGACCGGCTACATCACCGAGGGTCAAATTGTGCTGGATCGCGGCGTCTACCAAAAAGGCGTCTACCCGCCCATCAATATCCTTCCTTCTCTTTCCCGCCTGATGAAAGACGGCATCGGAAAAGGCTTCACACGGGAAGATCACCCCGACTTGGCCAATCAAATTTTTTCTTCTTACGCGCGTGTGAGCGAGGCGCGCGCGCTGGCCGCCGTGATCGGCGAGGACGAATTGTCCGGCGCCGACAAGCGCTACATCACCTTCGGCAAACTGTTCGAGACGCATTTTATCCATCAAAACCGTTTTGAAAGCCGGTCTATGCTGGACACGATCGCATTGGGCTGGAAAATATTAGGGCTGCTCCCGCGCTCCGAATTGGATCGCGTCACAACAGAATTGTTGGATCGATATTACAAACCCACCCAACCGGATGATTTTTAAAGAGGAGTCAAATATGGATCAAACAGAATTCCCTACGAAGGGAAATTTAATCCTATCCAAAAATACGCTGCGGCTGTCCAGGCAGGGGTATGAGATGATGGACAAAAAACGGAATGTCCTCATCCGGGAGATCATGGAGCTCAACGAAAAAGCCAAAGGCATTCAAGAAAACATTGACCGGGTTTTTACGGAGGCTTACGCGGCGCTGCAAAAAGCGAATATTGAGATGGGCATCAGCAACGTAGAGCGGTTCAGCCACGGCGTTCCGCAGGAAACCACGATCCGGATCAAATCGCGCAGCGTCATGGGCGTGGAAATTCCGTTGGTCAGCTATGACAACACGACGAGAGAGACGCCGAATTTTGGGTTCGGCAATACGACCAGCTCGCTGGACAAAGCATATTGGAAATTTAATGAGGTTAAAGATTTAATCATATCCCTAGCCTCTATTGAAAATTCCGCTTACCGGCTGGCGGTGAATATTCAAAAAACGCAAAAACGCGCCAACGCATTGAAAAACGTAACCATTCCCCGCTATGAAAATTTAGTCCGGCGCATACAGGACACGCTGGAAGAGCGCGACCGGGACGAATTTACACGGCTGAAGGTCATTAAGCGAAAAAATGACGCCGGAAGTTATGTCTGAATGGACGGAATTTGCCAGCGCGCTGCTGCGCTGGTATCATAAGAACAAACGGGATTTGCCTTGGCGCGGCACGGCCGACCCCTACGCCATATGGATCTCGGAGATTATGGCGCAGCAGACCCGCATCACGGCGCTGCTGCCGTATTATCAGAAATTTATGGATCTTTTTCCGTGCGTGGAAGATTTAGCGGCGGCGCCAGAGGAAAGCGTTCTGAAAGCGTGGGAAGGGCTGGGCTATTACGCGCGGGCGCGCAACCTGCGAAAAGCGGCGCGCCTCATTGTAGAACAGCATCAGGGAAAGCTTCCGGCGGACAAACAGGCGCTGCTGGCGCTGCCCGGCGTCGGCGCGTACACGGCTGGCGCGATACTGGCGATCGCGTATGGGATTCCGGAACCCGCCGTGGATGGAAATGTACTGCGCGTTTTCGCCCGGATGGAAAACAGCGCGGCCCCTGTGGATCTGCCAGAGACGCGGGAATGCGCGGCAACGTTTGTGCGCGAAAATATGCCCGCCGATCAGGCCAGCGCTTTTACGCAGGCGCTCATGGAACTGGGGGCGCTTATTTGTTTGCCGAAACAGCCGCTGTGCGGGGAATGCCCCGGCGGGGGATACCCCACAGCGGCGTTGTGCCAGGCCAGGCGGCTCGGCCTCGAAAAAAAGCTGCCGCACCGGCTGCCCAAGCCGGAAAAGAAAATCTGTGAAAAAATAGTCTTTTTGATCATCAGCCCGTCCGGCGGAATCCTCTGCCGCAAACGGACAGAAAATTTGCTGCGCGGGCTATGGGAATTTTATGTAATAGAGGCCCCGGGCAATTGCCCGAGCGATCACTCGGACAGCCGTCCGGACAACTGTCCGGACAACTGTCCGGAACTGGCGCGGGTTTTAAGAGAGGCTGGCTTTCATCCGCTGGGCGAGCCGACAGCCGCCGGTGAACGGGAGCATGTGTTCACGCACCTCATTTGGCGGATGCAGGGCTGGATTTGTTTTGCCGCGGACGAAAAACCGCCGGACGCGCTGACAGACTATGTTTTTCTGTCGCGGGAAGCGCTGACGCAAGTTCCTGTCGCGTCCGCTTTGGCGTTTTACCGCGGCGTGGCGCTGGCGGTTTTATCGCAGCCCGTCAATTAAAATTTCGGATGAACCGAAAGCCAACGCTGTCGCCCAGCCGCGCCAGC
>JAITPB010000130.1 GCA_031289625.1 Clostridiales bacterium
AGCCAACGCGGCGTGAATGTCATCGGCATTCCGGCCACCATCGATTTGGATTTAGATTACACGGAGTACAGCATCGGTTTTGATACCGCCGTCAACACCGCGATGGAAGCCATCAATAAAATACGGGATACCTCCAGCTCACATGAACGCTGCAGCATTGTGGAAGTCATGGGGCGGCACGCGGGCTACATTGCCCTGTGGAGCGGCCTCACGGGCGGCGCGGAAGAAGTTTTGGTTCCGGAAAAAGGCGCAGTCATCAACAATGAAGCGGTGATCCAGCAGATCATTAAAAACCGCGCCAAAGGTAAAAAACACAATCTCATCGTAGTGGCCGAAGGCGTAGGAGGGACGTATGCATTGGCCAAAGAAATTGAGCGGATCACAGGCATTGAAACGCGCGCCACTATTTTGGGTCATTTGCAGCGGGGCGGTTCGCCTTCGGCTGTGGATCGGATGCATGCGGGCATCATGGGTTATAACGCGGTGGAATGTGTTAAAGCGGGTGAAAAAAACCGCGTTATGATTTATAAGAACGGCCAGCATGGGAGCATGGATCTAGCGGAAGCGCTGAGCTGCAAAAAAGAATATGAGGACCGTATGTACCGCATTATAAAAATATTGGCAATTTAAACTGGAGCGAAAAATATGCGTAAGACAAAAATTGTGGCTACACTGGGACCGGCCAGCGATGACGTAGAAATCATTAAGGAACTGATCCGAAGCGGCATGAACGCCGCGCGTATCAATTTCTCCCATGGCACGGAAGAGACGCGCACGGAAATCATCAATAAGTTAAAAGAAGCCAGAACGGAACTCAACCAGCATATCCCGCTGATTTTGGACACAAAAGGGCCGGAAATCCGCATTAAAACATTTGAGGAAGATAAGATTTATATCGCGCAGGGCAATTTGTTTACCTTGACGACAGAGGACATTGTTGGCGATAAAACGCGTGTGGCTGTAACCTACAGTGAACTGCCTAAAGATCTGAACGTAGGCAGCCGGGTTCTCATTGACGATGGATTGATTGAATTGAAAGTCAAGGACATCGTGGACTCGGAAATTCACTGCGTGGCGGTGAACAGCGGTTTTTTGAGCTCGCGCAAGGGTGTCAATGTTCCGGATGTTTATGTGAACCTGCCCTCGCTTACGGAAAACGACGTGGTGGACATTTGCTTCGGCATTCGCATGGAATTTGACTATATCGCCGCTTCTTTCATTCGTTCGGCGAATGACATTCTGAATATCCGCCAAGTGCTGGAAGAAAATGGAGGTGGAAATATTCAAATCATCGCCAAAATCGAAAGCCGCGACGGCGTCACCAACTTGGATTCCATTCTGGAAGTGGCGGATGGTATCATGGTGGCGCGTGGTGATTTGGGCGTCGAAATTCCGCCGGAAGAAGTGCCTCTGGTGCAAAAAGAATTGATTCACAAGGCGAATCAAATCGGCAAACCCGTGATTACGGCCACGCAAATGCTGGAATCCATGGTGCAGAATCCGCGCCCGACCCGCGCGGAAGCCAATGACGTGGCCAACGCTATTTTTGACGGTTCAGACGCGATCATGCTTTCTGGGGAAACAGCCTACGGCAAATATCCTGTGGAGAGCGTGGCCATGATGGCGCGTATCGCGGTGAAGTCGGAAGAATCCATAGATTATTACAGCGAGATTACCAATCATTACCCTTCTTTCAAGTCCAATATCACAAACTCCATCAGTTACGCCGCTTGCACGGCCGCTGCCGATTTAAACGCGGTGTGCATCGTGTCGGTCACAGATTCCGGCTTTACCGCCAGGATGGTATCCAAGTTTCGGCCAACCTGTTCCAATTTGGCGATTACTGCGGAGCCGGGCGCCTGCCGGCAGTTGAATCTGCTTTGGGGCTGTGTGCCTATGCTGGTGGAAAACCTCGCGGGCAACGACGAAGTGTTTAACATCGTGGAACAGAAAGCGGTGGAATCGGGCCTGGCGAAAAACGGAGACGCCATTGTGGCTGTAGCCGGCGTGCCGGTGGGCGTCGCAGGCACCACCAACACATTGAAAGTGCGCATCGTCGGGGACGTCTTGATTCAAGGCGCGGGATGGGGCGATAAAGTTGTCCACGGCAGTTCCAGAGTGATCAAAGTCATTGAGGAAGCGGAGCGCTTTTTTAAAAAAGGCGATGTTCTGGTGACGACGAAGACCAACGACGATATGATGCCCTATATTCGCAAAGCGGGCGCCATCATCGCGGGAACCTGGGAAAACGTCGACAACGGCCATGCCGTGACTGTGGCCAAGGCGTTGGAAATTCCTCTGATTATCGCGAAGCAGCGCGTTGTAGATTTGATTCCGGACGGCGTCGCCATTACAGTTGACAGCAAAAACGGATTTGTTTATAATGGGTATAAAGATTGAGAAAGGGGTTTTTTACCATGGATAAATGGATTTGCGGCGTTTGCGGTTTTGTGTATGATTCAGAAAAGGGCGATCCTGACAGCGGCATAGCGCCCGGCACAGCATTCGAGGACATTCCAGAGGATTGGGTATGTCCCGCGTGCGGCGTTTCGAAAGCGGAATTTGAAAAGCAATGACCATAAGGCCCTCTCGCATCCATCATGATGCGGGAGGGCTTTTTTCAGCGTCAAATCATTTGTAATATGGAAACTACAGAACGCGGGTGTATTGAAACCCGCGTTAATTCAAACTCTCGTCCGGGCCGCTGTCTAAATCGTGATGGCAAGGCCCGTGATGGCCGTCACCGAGAAACTCGCTGCTGGAAGTGCCCCGCGCCGCGCGCTGCTGTTCGATGAGCTTGCTCAAAAACCGCCGCACATCATCCGGGCGTTTGATATTTTTCAGCTCCAGCGCGGGGTTCGATTTATCTGTGCTGATAAGCGTCACTGTGCCCACGCCGAAAATTTTCTGTCCCAGCGTCCGCACGAGCCGAAGATCCATAATCCGATAAATCAGGATTTCATCCGTTTCTGTTTTGAAAAAGCCTTTGCGCAGGATAAGGCGGTCCTCACTTACTTCGTACCGCGTGAAGCTGATCGGCAGGCCCAAATACCGCTTGCGGTCTTTCCAGAGAATCTCGGCTTTTACGAGCGCTAATTTTTTGTTCATTTCATTCCCTCCAAGTAAAAACTGCGACTGCGGCGAACTGCCGCGCATTCTGCTTTCTCATGCGCGTAGTTTAACCCTGCGCGTCTCAAGGTCTGTGAACTACTTCTATTATAATCCAAAATGCGATGGATATAACGGAATTTGGGTATATTAGATCTAAATGTAAACGGGAGGGTTTATAATTTGCCTGCCAATCAAAAGCAAAAAAAATTCCGCTCCATCAACCAAAAAATGACAGCGCTGATTCTCTCTTTGATCTCTGGCTGTTTGCTGCTGGCGTCTATACTTGCTTTTTTTACGCTCTTTAATGAAGGGGTGAAAACGAAGGGCAAGTTGGTCAGTTCAATCGTTCTGGCAACCGCTAAAACGATTGACCCATCCGAATTTGTTCATTTATCCGAAACAGGCGTTGAGAACGATTATTATTACAATGCCTATCAAACCCTGAAAGAAATCCGGGAATCCACCGGCGCGACCATGCTTTATTCAATGACGCCGGCACAAAACGAAGACGGTTATTATTATGTGATTGATTCCATGCTACCAGAAGATAACCCGGACTTCGCCAGCGAACTCGGAGATTTTGAGCCGCTTGAGAATTATACCAGCGCACCGCTGGACGCGATGCGCCAAAACAAAGTGGCCGCAACCCGGTTATACGACGGCGGCGAACCCTATGGCTATCTCGTTTCCGCTTTTGCGCCCATTATTGACGAGTCTGGAAAGGCCGTCGGCATTTTAGGCGCGGATGTAGATATCAACGATATTACCGCAAGTATGACAAGCGTTCTGCTATTATTGCTTTCTATTTTTGCCTTCACATTTATACTCGCCGTCATTATCGCGCGTACGGTTGTCAAACGCAATTTTGAACGTCCCATGGCCGCGCTCACTGAAGCCGCGTGCAATATCGCAAACGGCAATCTGGAGATCAGCCTGAATATTTTATCCAACGATGAATTTGGATTTTTATGCAATAATTTTAAAAAAATGTCCGATATGATTCACGCGCTTATCAAAAATACTTATCAAATGCTCAGCCATTATAACCAAGGGGATTTGGATGCGCGAGTCGCCTCCGAAGGGCTTCAAGGAGCGTATCTGCAAATGGCGGAGGGCATCAATAACATGGCGGATTCTATGAACACGCTCTTGCGGGCAGTGTTGGGCGCCGCCCACGGGTTTGGCGAGGGAAATTTTAAAGCGAATTTGCCGGCTTACCCTGGCAAAAAGGCCATTGTCAACGAAGCCATTGACATGGTTTCCACGAATCTCGAACTGGTCAATAAAAACATACGCAGCATGATCCAAGCGGCTGTGCAGGGGCAGCTCTCGGTTCGCATGGACTCTTCGAACTGTCAGGGAGGCTGGGCGGAGATAATAGAAGGTTTAAACAAAATGATGAACGCCGTGACCGATCCAATTGACGAGGCGCGCGAAATATTGACAAAAGTATCCGGCGGTAACTTGGAAGTGCTGGTTCGTGGAGACTATCACGGGGATTTCAATCAGATAAAAGTAGCGCTTAACAGCACCATTGCCACGATAAAGACTTCTATACGCGATATAAGCAGCGTGCTGAATGGCATATCCGGCAGCAACCTGGATCAAATCATAAACAGCGAGTATCGCGGGGATTTCAATAATATCAAAACCTCTATAAACAAAATTCTGGACATGTTCAACAGCGTTATCGGCCAAATGAAGACAGCTTCCGGAAGGGTCAACGACGGCGCGGGCAGCATCTCCCACTCCGCGATGAGTTTGGCTGCCGGCGCCGCCAATCAGGCCGCCTCTCTTGAACTTTTGAGCGGTTCTGCACAACAGATAAGCGAAAAAACGCTTATTAACGTGGACGATGCGCGTTTGGCCCGGGATATGGCGCTCTCCTCGCGCAAAGACGCCATAAAATGCCAAAACGAAATGAGCGCGCTCACCAGCGCCATGGACGATATCCGCAAAGCGTCGCAAGATATAGCCGGAATCATCCAAGTGATAAACAACATCGCGTTTCAAACCAAACTTCTTTCACTGAACGCCGCCGTTGAAGCGGCGCGCGCCGGAACACAGGGGAAGGGCTTCGCGGTTGTGGCGGAGGAAGTGCGCAACCTCTCCGATCACAGCAAGCGTTCAGCCGATGAAACCGGTGAATTGATTCAAACCGCTCTCAAAAAAGTGAGTTTCGGTGTAAACGCGGCCAATACAACCGCCGGTTCGCTGGCCAAAATAATTGAAGAGATTGATTTTATCTCCGGCTTAACAGGAAAGATTGCTGAGGCTTCTGACGAGCAGAGTCAGTCAATCGGCCAAATTAACGAACAGATCAGCCAAATTTCGATTGTGGTTCAGAAAAACACTGCCGCCAGTGAAGAATCCGCAGCAGCCGCCAGCGAGTTGAAGGAGCAGTCTGATAGACTAAACACAATGGTTTCCGCGTTCAGATTAAGAAATTAAGAAAATTAAGAAATCAAAAATATAAGGTGTAGCATATGCCGCGCCTTGTATAAAGTTTGGTCATGCCCAATCGCTTATGAATTGAATTTTAATCGAGGCGGCCGCCTCGGGTATTCTTTCGGCGTCTCTTTGATTTTCCGGATAATCACGACAGCACGCTGGTATCCGCCCGCCAGCGTCAATTCTTCGATGGATTGCACACAGCCGCCCAATCGTTCAATGAGGCCGCCGGCCTCGGCCAGCTCTTCTTCCGCGTGCAGTCCTTTCATGGCATAAAAAAAACCGCCTGCCCGTAACAAAGGCAGACAATACTCAGAAAGGATCCTCATCGGCGCGACCGCGCGGGACACCGCCGCGTCATATTGTTCTCTGTGGGCGGGGTCTTTTCCCGCGTCTTCCGCCCGGCTTTGCAAACGCGTCACACGGGTCAGCCCCAAGGCCCTCACTGCTTCTTCAATAAAAAGAAAACGCTTGCCGACAGAGTCTAGCAGCGTTACGGATAAATTCGGCGAAACGATAGCCAGCGGCAGCCCCGGAAAACCAGCGCCAGTCCCCACGTCAATCAATTTCAGCGGCGCGCCGCGGGGGATGAACCGCAATAAAGACAGACTATCCACAAAATGTTTTGTGACAATTTCCTCCGGATCTGTGATGGCCGTAAGATTCATCTTCTGATTCCAAATCAGGAGCAAACGCGCCAATTCTTCAAAGGCCAGCGTTTCGTCATGGGAAAGGTCAATGGAAAGCGCCAGCGCTTGATCTCTTAGATTCTGATGCACGTGATTATTCCCTTTCCAAACTGACAATTTTCCATTGTCCAAATCGATCCGGTTCACGGATCATATAAAAACGCAGTATACGCTTTTCATTCAGCAGCAGTACAGTGTCCATTCTGCAATTTTTCGATGGCATTTCCACGGGCAAAAGGCACTTATAAGCGCCTGACTGAAATGAGTCCTTGAGTTCAAACAAATCAATGGTTTTCAAACAATTTTTGCTGATAAAACATCTCGCGTCTTCTATATCCCGCGCAACCGCGTCCAAAAATAATTTCACGGTGCTGTTTTCGGTCATTATATGAAAAAACGGCTTTCCCGATTCACATATCGTTGTTTGTTGATAAGGCGCATATCCATGAGAGATCACAACCGGCTTCAGACCACAATTTTCAATCCACCAAAAATACCCAGATGACAAGACATCTCCTCCTCAGACAGCGGCGTGTGGTTCGGCGCTGCTTTTTTGCTTTTAGCCTTGCACTTAAAAGTCCAAAGCATATGTAAATGGCATCCGGCCTCCAATCTGATTACACTATATTCTAAAAGCAAATGAAAGTGAATATCCGTAGCATTTAAAGGGGTTTTAACCATGTGCGGCCAAATAAATCAACAGCACAGAAATATCCGCGGGCGTGACGCCTGGTACGCGCGAAGCCTGTCCTAAGCTGACGGGCCTAAGCTTATCCAGCTTGGAGCGCGCCTCAAGCCGCAGCCCGGTGATCGAACTGTAATCGATATCCATCGGCAGTAGACGGCTTTCCAACTTTTTAAACTGTTCCACCTGCATCATCTGCCGCCTGATATATCCTTCATATTTGAGCTGCAGGTTGACTTGTTCACCAGCTGGCGCGGGCAAGCCGGGCCTGTCCGGATCAAAACCGCGCAGCAAATCATACGAGAGTTCAGGCCGCTTGATCATTTCCGGCATAGCCGCGCCGGAGTCAATCGGCGGCGAAGCGTGTTCCGCCAGGAATTTGTTGAAAGCTTCGCTGGGCGGCAGAATCATCTTGCGTACGCGGCTGATTTCCGTTTCGATTTGACGCATTTTCAGCAGAAAATCATCATATCGCTTCGAAGAAATCAATCCCATTTCATAACCTTTTGGCATCAGCCGCGCGTCGGCGTTGTCCTGCCGCAAAAGAAGCCGGTATTCCGCTCGTGAAGTCATCATGCGATAGGGTTCGTTTGTGCCTTTGACTGTCAGATCATCTATCAGCACGCCAATGTAACCTTCCGATCGATCAATGATCAGCGGCGGCTTGCCCTGTACGAAACGGGCGGCGTTGATCCCGGCGGCGAGTCCCTGCGCCGCCGCTTCCTCATAGCCGGAACTGCCGTTTTGCTGGCCTGCGCTGAACAGGCCGCTCCATCGTTTAAACTCCAGGCTCAATTTCAACTGCGCCGCGTCAATGCAGTCATACTCAATGGCGTATCCATTGCGCATAATCCGGCAGTTTTCCATGCCTGGCAAAGTCCGGTAGATAGCTTCCTGCACATCCTCCGGCAAAGAGGTCGACATGCCGGCCACATACATCTCCGCCGTATCTTCCCCTTCTGGTTCCAGAAATACTTGATGCCTCTTTTTATCCGCAAAACGCACCACTTTATCTTCAATCGAGGGACAATAGCGTGCGCCGGCCGCTTTTATCACACCGCTGTACATGGGCGATCGGCACAGGTTCTCCCGGATGATTTTGTGCGTATCTTCATTCGTATATGTTAAATAGCAGGGAAGCTGTTTCCGCCGCAATGCCGCAGGATCGGTTTCAAAAGAAAACGGGACGGGCGGTTCATCTCCATTTTGCCTCTCCATGCGGGAAAAGTCAATAGTATTTTTATGCACCCGCGCGGACGTTCCCGTTTTGAAACGTAACAAGGTTATGCCCATGCTTTGCAGAGATTCGCTGAGCGCGCGCGACGCTCTAAAACCCGCCGGGCCGCTGTTTAGTATCGTCTCGCCATAGAGGCACCGCGCCTTTAAGTAGGTTCCCGCGCAAAGGATCACGGTTTTGCACGCATAAAAGGCGCCGGATTCAGAAACCACGCCTGTGACAGAACCGTTATCCTGGCTGCTTTCGGTTTGGAGCGCGTAAATTTCGCTTTGCCGTATCGTTAAATTGGCCGTCTGTTCCAAAGTTTTTTTCATTTCGCGCGCGTAGCGGAACTTATCCGCCTGCGCGCGGAGAGAGTGAACGGCGGGGCCTTTGCTGACATTGAGCATTCGGCTCTGTAAAAAAGTTTTATCGATATTTTTACCCATCTGTCCGCCAAGCGCGTCGATTTCCCGGACGATGTGTCCTTTAGACGCGCCGCCGATATTGGGGTTGCACGGCATCATGGCGACGCTGTCCAACTGTATGGCAAACAAAATGGTCTTCATGCCCATGCGCGCCGCCGCGAGCGCCGCTTCACAGCCGGCGTGCCCGCCGCCCACAACAGCCACATCCCAGCTCTCCATGCCGCGCCTCCTTTGCTTGTATATTTTTTCTATGATTATACTATAGCGGAACGCGCGGCACAATTCAATCGCGTCAATTGTTTTACCGCCGTCACTCCACAAGCCCATACTTCAGTTTAATCCTGTCGAGTTTTTCGAGCATCGGGCGCGAGATAACCGCCAGGAACGCGGCGGTTGCGGTTGCGTGTACGAGGTCAAACGGTATGCCTTGCAAGTATGCGGCAAACAGCATTGCACGCGTTGGCGCGGACTGATATATGATCACCTGCGCT
>JAITPB010000132.1 GCA_031289625.1 Clostridiales bacterium
TCACAATATAATCACCCAGCTTGAGCGCCATCCGCGTCGCCATAACGCTGTTGCACCCATGCGCGATGTTGGCAAAAGGCCCGCCGTGTATGAACGCCGGGGTATGTTCCAGCGTCTGCGCCAGATTGGGTTTTAAAGCGTCTTTCAACAGCGCGGCCATGGCTCCGGCGGCTTTTAAATCACCAGCGGTCACAGGTTTTTCCTCATGCGTGTAACCCACAACAATCCGGGAGAGCCTGTCTTTCAAATCGTTCATGCCGCTGGAGAGGCATAATACCGCCATGATTTCAGAAGCCACAGTAATATCAAAGCCATCTTCGCGAGGCACGCCATTGACCCGGCCGCCGAGCCCGCTGACGATATTTCTCAGCTGTCTGTCATTCATGTCCACCGCGCGCTTCCATGTGATCCGGCGCGTGTCCAGGCTCAGAGCATTGCCGTGGTGTATGTGGTTGTCCAGCATAGCGGCCAGCAAATTATTGGCCGCGCCGATGGCGTGAAAATCTCCGGTAAAGTGCAGGTTAATGTCCTCCATCGGGATCACCTGCGCGTAGCCTCCGCCAGCTGCGCCGCCTTTCACGCCGAACACAGGCCCCAGGGAGGGCTCGCGCAAAGCCGCGACGCTTTTTTTGCCAATCCGCCGTAAGCCATCGGCCAGCCCCACGGCTGTGGTGGTTTTGCCTTCGCCTGCGGGCGTAGGGGTAATGGCGGTGACCAGCACTAATTTGCCCTCTGGTTTGTCTTCCCATTGGCGCAAAACATCGCAGTCAATTTTCGCTTTGTAATGGCCGTACTGTTCCACAAATTTTTCGTCTATCCCCAAGCCGTCCGCGATTTCATTGATGGGGCGCATAGACGCCGCCTGCGCGATCTCAATGTCGGTTTTTAACACGTCCAAATCACTCCAGTTCACTTTAGTTTTTTCTATTATACAGGCAATCGTATTGTTTGTAAAAACAAAATTATCCGTTGTAATTTTAGATCGCTGATCAGTATTTTTCGATATCCACTTTGATCGCTTCATGCTCCTGACGAAGAGCCAGCCGGCAAATACGGTTGAATTTATTGGTATTGTCACTGACATAAAACGCGTGGCTCTTCGCGGGGGAACCTGTGTTCTCCAGAGCGTTCTCCCGGAGAAACTGTTTCAGTTTGCGCGCCGTGGATTCAGCGGCGTTAATGATCCGCACCGATCCGACAATGTCCCGTATGCAGTTCAGCAGCAAAGGATAATGGGTGCAGCCTAAAATCAGGCTGTCAATTTCCTTATCGAGCAATTCCTGCAAATAGATTTCCGCTGTAAGACGGGTAACTGTGTTCTGCGTCCAGCCTTCCTCCGCCAGCGGCACAAATAAAGGGCACGCTTTTGAATAGATCTGCGCGCCTTCAATGGCGTTTTTCAGCAGCGTTTCGTAGAGACCGGAACGTATGGTGGCTTCCGTACCGATGACGCCAACGATTTTATTGCGCGTGACATGCGCGCAGTCGTCCACGCCGGGGCTGGTGATTTCGATAAAAGGAATGTCAAATTCCTGCGCGAGAATCGTATAGCTGTTGGAACTGGCTGTACCGCAGGCAATGACAATGACTTTAACGTCTTTTGAAAGCAGGAAGCGCACAATTTGCCGGCTGAACTTCGTAATGATTTCAACGCTTTTGGAACCATAAGGCACGCGGGCTGTGTCTCCAAAATACACGACGCTTTCATTGGGCAGCGCTTTGATGACTTCACTGGCCACCGTCAGCCCGCCGACGCCAGAATCAAATATTCCAATGGGCCTGGCATCCATTTGCATTCCCCCTTTTCTGGTTATTCCTGACAGAATGATTCGGGCAAGGCCGATTCATCGTCATTAGACAGAGCGATTTCAATCAGCCTGTCAACCAAATCCGGCGTGGGGATTCCCGAGGCCCGCCACAGCATGGGGTACATACTGATGGGCGTAAAGCCCGGCATGGTATTCATTTCATTGAAGATAACGCGTCCTGTCTCGTTCTCCAAAAAGAAATCCACCCTGGCAAGGCCCTTCCCATCCACTGCCTGGAACATCTGGACGGCGCGGCGCTGGATTTCCGCGGCGGTTTCCGGAGAAATGTCCGCCGGAACCAGAGTTTTAGACTCGCTGTTGTTGTATTTCGCGTCATAGTCATAAAAAGAAGAGGCCGCCGGCAGGATTTCGCCTACCACAGAGGCCTGCGCGCCGCCGCGCGGGCCCAGTACGGCGCATTCCAATTCCCTGCCGGAAACGGCCTTTTCAATGACGAGCTTATCATCGAACTCCAGCGCCAATTGAATGGCTTCCGACAGTTCTTTTTTATTGGCGGCTTTGGATATGCCCAGGGAAGATCCCGCGTTCGCCGGCTTGACAAAGCAGGGATAACCGATTTTGTAGCGTATTTTTTTGAGGATTTCCTCCTCGCTCTCCAGATCCCATCGGTTCAGCGTCAGGTAATCCAACTGATTGAGCCCTATCCGCGCGGCGATGATCTTGGTGAACGCTTTATCCATGGCAAGGGCGGAAGCCAGAACGCCGCATCCGACATAAGGAATGCCGCAAAGCTCCAGAAGCCCTTGTATCGTCCCGTCTTCCCCGTTGCGGCCATGCAGCGCCGGAAACGCCGCATCTACCGGAATGTATTTGATTTTATTCCCTACGATGCGCAGCAAGCCTTTATTCACGCGATCCGGACTTAAAGCCGCTGGCGTTCCAAATTTCTCCCAGGGGACATTTCGCAGATTGTCAATGGAGCCGTCATAGAGCAGCCATTTTCCTTCTTTCGTGATATAAACAGGTATCACGTTGTATTTTTCCTCTGAAATATTGGCAATGATGGTGAGCGCAGAGACTTTGGAGACGTCATGCTCAGGCGAGCAGCCTCCAAACAGAACGAGTAAATTTTTTTTATTCATGGGGATCCCTCATTTACATGAAATTTTTCCGTGAATTCCTCTTCCGTAATGATAGGAACGCCTAATTCTTTGGCTTTTTTGTTTTTGGAAGATTCGGATTGAATGTTATTATTGATGAGAAAACCGGTTTTGGAGGTTACGCTTGCGGTGACTTTGCCTCCAAGAGACTCGATGGCGGCCCGCAATTGCGCGCGGTTCTTAAAATGATTTAATTCTCCTGTGATGACAAACGTCTGTTCTGATAAGATGCGCGGCGTCCGCGGCGAAGCCGTGAAACGCAGAATGGGCAAAACTTTTCGTATCAGCGCGGCATTTTTTTCATTCGCGAAATATTCGCACACCGATTGGGAAATCACCTCGCCAAATCCTTCAATGGCAGCCAATTCTTCCGGATTCGCGCGAATGATTTTTTCGATGTTATTATCATAATAGCCGCAAAGCAATTTTGCGTGACTCAAACCGACCTCCCGGATGCCCAGCGCGTAGATCAAATTGGACAATGTTGTTGTTTTGGATTTTTCGATGGATCGCGTCAGCTTGGTGAAAGATTTTTCTCCCAATCCTTTCATGGATATAATTTCCTGTTTAAAGCGATCAATATAGAAAATATCGGTATAATTCTCTATAAATCCCTGTTCTACAAATTTTTCCAACGTCTGCTGGGAAAGCCCTTCCATGTTCATCGCGTCCCTGGAGGCGAAGTGGGCAAGAGCGCTGATAAGCTGCGCGCGGCAGTCTGGATTGGCGCAATAAAGCGCCTTGCCTTCTTTCAGGCGGATGATTTCCGCAGCGCCGCCGCATTCCGGACAAAGTTCCGGAACAGCGGCGGTATTACTCCGGCTCAGATTCTCCGCGACTTGCGGGATGATCATGTTCGCTTTAAACACTTTTATCACATCGCCCACGCCCAGCGCCAAGTTTTCAAGAATGCTGACGTTATGAAGGCTGGCTTTATTCACAGTAGAGCCTTCAATCTCCACCGGCTCAAAGACGGCCACCGGGTTGATGAGGCCCGTGCGGGATGTACTCCATTGAATTTCCAGCAGAGTGGTCTCATGCATCTCATCCGCCCATTTAAAAGCGATAGCGTCTTTGGGAAACTTCGAAGTGCTGCCCAGTGACTCGCTGTAAATAAGGCTGTCATACGTCAGCACCAGGCCGTCGGACGCGAAATCATTTTTCGAGATGCGGCTTTCAAACGCCCTGACCACGTCTTCCACTGTCGCCCGGCGGATAATTTCTGTTTCGACTGTTTCAAAACCCACTTCCGCGAGCCAGCGCATTTGTTCCTTTTTAGAATCCTGAAAATCCATGCCAGCGGCTTTAATCAAACTGAACGCATAAAAATGCACGCCCCGCCCCGCCGCAATTGCGCTGTTGAGCTGGCGCACTGTGCCGCTGCAGAGGTTGCGTGGATTTTTGTATTTTTCATCCGGCAGCAAAGCGTCATTGATCCGATCAAAAGCCGCATAGCCTATCACCGCCTCGCCGCGGACGACGCATTCATCTGTATAATGAATTTTCAAAGGAACATTTTCAAAAACACGCGCGTTGTGCGTCACATCTTCCCCGATTTCCCCATTACCGCGCGTGACAGCCTGAGACAGGGCGCCGTCCGTGTATCGCAGGACGATGGTCATTCCATCCAGCTTCCAGGAGATCAGCCCCGTTTGCTCACCCAAAAAGCTTTGCAGCTTCGCGATATCTTTGGTTTTATCCAACGACAGCATGGGCGAATCATGCCGCACTTTGATCAAATTGCTTAGCGCTTCATAGCCTACGGTTTGCGTCGGGCTGCCCGCCAGCGTTACACCGGCGGACGCTTCCAAGGCGGTTAATTCGTCGTACAGCGCGTCGTATTCCTGATTGGACATGATCTCCCGATTTTCATTATAATAGACACGGGAAGCTTCATGAAGAAGGGAAATCAATTCCTTCATGCGCGTGATCAGCGCCAGAGCCGCCATGTTTTTGTCCGTATTCATGCTATTTCATCCTCATGTATTGATCTATGAGACTATATCACATTTCAGAAATTTTCGCTATTTTTATGATTTACACTTACGAGCATGTGGATTTGCCCTAAATAACGAAACAAAGCTTCAGATGATCTACATCATCTGAAGCTTTCAGCCTTACCATCTGATTCCAAAAACCGCAAACGCAGCGCTCCGCACCGGCAATGTCCTGTGCATTTTCCGCATCGGATACATTCGGGATCGTCATTGGCCGCGCGTGGATCCAGCCCCATGGGGCAGGGCGCCAGGCAGTTTCCGCAATCGGTACAGCTGGCGCGGTTAAAACGCAGTTGGCAAAATGACACGCGGTTAAACAAACCGTAGACAGCGCCCAACGGGCAAAGGCACTTGCAAAAAAAACGCCGGCTCAATAGACAAAGCGCCAGAATGATCGCGCACACCCAAAGTTTCCAGCGAAAAATCCAGCCTGTCACGGTAAATAGCCTGGGCTGTGCTATCAGCAGCGGGAAAGCGCCCATGATCATCCCCGCGGGACAGATGAATTCACAGAACCATGGCGCTCCAAATCCAAAAGCGTCCACTGCCAGCAACGGCAGCGCAATGACAAACACGGCCAGCAGTAAATATTTGATATAACGGAAACCGCGCGGCAGCCGCCATTTTTCTTGCCACCTGCCTAAGGCGGGAAAACGCGCCGCTAAGAAGGTAAACGGCGCGCGCAGTATTTCCTGCAACAACCCAAACGGGCACAGCCAGCCGCATACCAGCCTGCCAAAAACAAGACCAAAGGCCATGAGCAAGCCGATCACATAAAAGCTCATTTTGCGCGCGGGATCCGCCAGCATGATTTGGAGCGAACCCAATGGGCACGCCGCTACGGCCCCAGGACATGAATAGCAGTTTAAGCCAGGAACGCAAAATTTTTTCAGAGAGCCGCCGTAAAGCCGCCCGGAAGCAAATCCAGAAAAATGAGCGTTGCACATGAGCGCAGCCGTGATTTGCGTGATCTTGCGTTTGCATTTCAAAAATATCCGGTTCATGGTTTGCAGTGGCCGCTTATCCAATGCCGATGCACTCAAGGCAGACTTGCGCCGCTTTGCGCCAAACGGCTTCGGCCTCTCCTCTGAAAACGCCTGTCACGATCAATGCCAGCGCGGTCAGCACAAGGAATATTTGTGTTCCCTTTCGCTTCACTGCCAACCCCCTAAACAATTAATCTATCACGACAGCGCCTTGATTAAAATTGATTTGACATAGCAGCAGGTTCACATCCATCACATTAATGGAGCCGTCGCCGTTTAAGTCAGCAAGCCGATCGGAGGCTTTCACCGCGATTTTATTGTAATTTTCATCTGACCAGATAATCTCTAAGTCATCCGTATTGATGAAGTCATCGCCGGTCACATCGCCTGTCAGCAGAGTTATCAGGCGCGCGCCGTCCCGGCTGTCTGCGGTTAAGTCAACGTCTCTGTCAGTCACCACGATATTTTTCACGGTATAAGTTGTGTGAAGCGCCTTTGTGATTTCCAGCGTATAGGTTCCCGGCGCGACGCCAGAAAAGATAAATTCCCGCTCCGTCATACCCTGGCCGGCGGCGGCTGAAATGTCGATTGTATATTGTTCGGCGCCATCCAGCAGCAAGCGTATAACCGCAGGGTTTTTTGGATTATAGGATTGCACGCGGCCTGTCACGGTATAGGCGGAATCTTCGGAACTGGAATCTCGGGAATTGAAACCTTCTAAAGTAGCCCACCCTGAATCGGCTCCCCCCGAACCGAAATCCTCTGAGGCAGAAGCCCCTGAACCGGAATCCTCTGAAGCAGAAGCCCCTGAACCGGAATCCTTTGAAGCGGAAGCCCCTGAACCGGAATCCTTTGGCTCTTCTTCAATTGCGGCTGGCAAATCCAGATCCGGGATGAACGTGTAATTGGTAATAGAACTCTTATCATAACTGACCGCCCAATGCACAGCGCCCGTTAAGGCGTTGTATCGAAGCGCGTCTTGATTATTGAGCCTGGCGCCGACAGGCAGTTCAGTGATTGGCTTAATAATATTACCGTCTTTATCAACGATAGCCATGCAGGTTTTTCTGTAAGCCGCGCTCGACATGCTTTCCCACATCACTAAATAGCGATCGCCATCCAAACGCACAATTTTAGGGTTCGCGGCGTTTTCCAACTCCATATTGGTATAATGCGTAATCCAAATCGGGGCGCCGCTTTCTGTCATATCGGCATCCATTTTGATCAAAAATAAATTCCTGGAGCCATTGTGTGTCGAGTACGCCGCGTCGCAATTTTCATACGCGCCAGCCAAAAGATATCCGTCTGACGTTTCAGCCACACCGCCCAATTGCGCGAATGTATATTGATATGTGCTGTATGGCTTGAAAGGCAGAAGCGTCAATGATTGGATCTCTTCCCCGCGCTGCAATTTCGCGGCGGAAAATCCTCGCGGCCCGACGTCCCCCTGATCCACGATGATAAAGCCGTTTTCAACCGGCAGGACAAACTGATCGAATGAATGCGACACATAGGGTATTGTCATTTCACTGGGCAAAAAGGGCCCAGTGTCCAAACGCTCAAAGGATTCCTTATTCAGCATATACCCATAGGAGGCCTGATAATCGACGCCGTCTTCATACATAAACATCAGCCGCGCGAAATAAACGCCTACTACGTCACCCGATACTTCCATACGGCAAGTTCCAAAGTCAAACGGTATTTTTACTGTATTAAAAATATCCTCGTTGTATCCTTTGAATTCAGCGTAATTTATGATCTCGCCGCGGTTGTCGCACTTCACCAGAGCCATGTTGTTCACGTCGCGCTCAGATTCCCGCAGTTCCTTCCCGCAAAAAAGATAGTAGTTTCCTTCATCGTCTTTCGCGGCTGCGCCAAACAGCAGCATCGGTTTTGGCAGCGTCACTGTCCGAATCAGCGACATATCCGGTGAATACTCAAAAACCAAAACGTCATAAGAAGAATTATCCGCGCAGAACACGCTGATCGTTCCATCCGCATTCGTTACCGTGGTCAGCGTGGGAACCGTGCTGTGCATATCTAAATAAGAAAGCGCCGTATCATAATTCGGGCCGATAAGGCGATTGGTTTTTTGCAGGGTTATTTTGGGATTGCTCGCCGCGTATGTTTTTGTCAGGGAGTGAGGCGCGCCTTCCAGTATGGAAATCAGCAGCGCCACAAGCACGGCGCAAATAATAATTTTTTTCCGTGAACTTGACATTCCAATAATTCTCCTGGTCTCTGTATTTATCATAATCAATATGGACTGTTATACATCGGCGGGTAGACGCCGTGATATCCCCAAGATTTCAGCATCCTGTCCAGCAGCCAGTATCGATCGGCGGTGTATAGGTCTGGCGTCACGCCCGGGGCGGTTGTGGTGATCGCTTCCGCGGTAACTGTCATCCAGGGCGCTACGGACGCTTCCGTTGTCGTGGCCTTTGCTGTTGTCGTGGCCTTTGCCGTTGTCGTGGCCTTTGCCGTTGTTGTGGCCTTTGCCGTTGTCGTGGCCTTTGCCGTTGTCGTGGCTTGCGCCGTTGTTGTGGCCTTTGCCGTTGTCGTGGCCTTTGCCGTTGTCGTGGTGGTCTGCGCTGTTGTTATCGTCTGGAGTGTTGTGGCCGTTTGCTCCATGAAAGTTGCGAACGTCTCTTGTGCTATGGAGGTATCCGGCGGTTCATCCAGTAGATCGGGTATGATGATCATCTCTGGCGCGCTGGCCAATGAACCCTGATCGTCAATGACCCAGCCATCTGTTTCATGATAGCTTAAATCGCCGTAGCTGTAAACCAAATTGCCGTCGTCAATGACAACCTGTGCGTTTTGGTTGAACCTTTGGAGGGCGGCCGCTTCCATGAGCCGAATGGAGTCATATTTCAAATCAGCGGCTGTTTTACCTTTTTTAAAGGCGAACCGCACGGAGGCCAAAGAAGTTAAATGGGAAAACTGAACATGGCCTGGCTCTATTTCCCCGTAGGTTTGCAGCAGTAAATAACGGCCTGTATCGTTCGCGTTTTTGGCGATGTAGGCTTTTACCTGCCAATCTGGCAATGTATCAATGATAATGTTGGCCGGAACCAATTCGCGGCTGTTTAAAATACGTTGAGCGCTGTAATTGACTTGACTCAAACTCGGTTCCGCCCAATGAATTAACTCCAATACAGATGTATCGTAACGGATCGCGAAGGATTGCACATTCGCAACGCCAGCTCCGTTTGATGTCTGCACTTGAAAATCCAAAATATAGGTATCTCTGTTGTTATGCAACACTTTCGAATCTAAATGTCCTTGCAATACTACCGTATAATCGTTTTGAGCCGCGAAAACCAAACTGCCAGGCGTCAGTAAAAAAATCATCATCACAGCCAGGCATAGAGCAATCTGTCCGCTCCACTTCATTGTCATTAATCTTTCCTTTCTGGTTTTAAATCTGGATTCATGACAACGGGATGGCAAACCCCATATGGATGGATCTCCGCGATACATCCCAAAAACATTCCAAAAAGAAAGCCGGCTTCATCCTTCCTGCTTTTTGTCTATATCGCCGCTCAGCCAAACATATGTTGTCAAAATTTTCTATGGCTATATTTAGCATAGCATCACACAACAAAAAAATCAAGTTTCGACTTAATTTTCATCAAATCCTCACAAATTACACATATAACTCACAAAAAAAGCTCCACAGGCGGCATGGCGCGCGTGAAGCATAGGATATTATTTGTCAAAGCATGTCAATCTCCAAAAGTAATGCCCAAATCTTTCGCCACGCGAACCAATTCTCCATGGGGGTCAACGTTTTTGGATTTACCGGCGCAGACGCCGCTGATGACGTCCTCTAAACTGACATAATCCATTCTGCCTTCCCGGAAGCAAACCATATTGCCAAATTTTTTCGCCCGGATCAAATCGGCGGCCGCCACTCCATATCGAACCGACAGCACTCTGTCAAAAGCGGAAGTATCTCCGCCCCGCTGTATGTGGCCGAGGGCGCAGCTTCGGATCTCATGCACCACAAGCTTTTCCAAATCCATCGCGATTTTCGCGGCAATTCCGCCAAAGCGGACAGGATCCGGACTGTCAGCCACCATTTTGCCCACGACGGCGGCGCCGCCCTTTTCTATGGCGCCTTCCGTTACGACAATAATGGTAAAATATTTGCCGCGGGCATCCCGCTCGTAAATTTTCTCCACCACTTTGTCCAGTGAATAAGGTATCTCGGGAATCAGGATCACATCAGCCGACCCGGCGATCCCAGACTGCAGCGCAAGCCACCCAGCCGATCGGCCCATCACTTCCACGACCATCACGCGGTGGTGACTTTCTGTCGTCGTATGGAGCCTGCCCAGGTTTTCCGCCACAATATTGACGGCTGAATCAAACCCGAACGTTTGCTCCGTGCAGACCAGGTCGTTGTCAATGGTTTTGGGAATGCCAACGACGTTGACGCCTTTGCGGGCAAAGTCTCTGGCGCTGGTGAGGGTTCCGTCTCCCCCCAGCACCACCAGCACATCCACGCCTTCTTTTTTCATATTCTCCACGGCGATGTCCGACACGTCTTTTTTGACAATTTGTCCGTTTTCTTCCAGTGCATAATTAAAAAGATTGTCTTTATTTGAACTGTATAAGATGGTTCCGCCTTTATGCAGAATGCCCGTAGTCGATTCCATGGTCAACGGCATAAAATCGTTGTGATATAAACCTCGGTATCCGAATTTATATCCAATCAACTCACAGTCCATGTTTCTTTTGCAGGATCGTGTCAGCGCGTAAATCACCGCGTTGAGCCCAGGCGCGTCCCCGCCGCCTGTCAGTACGGCAATCTTGGTCTTTGCCATGGTTCATTCCTCCTTCTGGAAAGTCTAACTGATTATACTGGTTTGTTTCGGGTTTGTATAGGCAAATATGGCCGCGCAGACAGGCAAATTTATCATGAGAAAGAATAGAATGAAAAGTAAACGATGGAAAGTACCGTTCAGAAAGAGAGTGGTTGGATTGGGTAACCGGACGGTGGAAATTTTGGATTCTCCGGACATGGTGGATTTTGGAAGAAAAGAAAGTTACGCTTTGCGTACGCAGCTTGAAAAATTCCCTTTCATCCACAGCGGAAAAATCGTGCAAGACTACTTCCGTGTCCTGTATATTCCCAAAGACAGGATACAGGAAGTCATACAAGATTTCGGGCAAAACAACCAATTGCTGGCGAACCCTATCATCATGGGGCTGATGGGGTATAGAGAACTGGAGGTCAGCGGGGTGTACTCGATCCGCCAGCACGATCGCCTGGAATTGAGAGGCAGCGGCGTGTTGATAGCTTTTATCGATACGGGCATTGATTATAGAAATAAAATTTTTTGTCATAAAGACGGCGGTACCCGCATCAAATCGATATGGGATCAGAGTATTCCAGGCGCTCCGCCGCCGGGTTTCGGCTATGGAAGCGTCTACGACGAAGCGCAGATCAACGCCGCGCTGGCCTTACCAGATCCATATACGCTCGTACCGCACCGGGATACGGTTGGGCACGGAACATTTCTGGCTTCCGTAGCGGCCGGCGCTGACGACGAGCCTTACGGCAGCGTAGCGCCTGACGCCAGCTTTGTCGTGGTAAAACTGCGAAAAGCGAACGCGTATCATTGCAACCTCAGGCAGATCCCCCTATCCCAGGAAAACGCCTACTCGGCCAATGACTTAATGATGGGCGTGGAATACATTCGAGAGAAAGCCCATGAATTGCAGATGCCTGTAGCCATCTGCATTGGTTTGGGGGGCAACGGCTCCGCGCACGACGGCAACAATTATGTAGAAGAATATCTTAGCCGCATTGGAGAGCTCCCTGGCGTCTGCGTCTGCGTCGCGGCGGGCAACGAATGTATCGCCGGCCACCACGCGCAGGGTTTTATCGCGCAGAGAGGCGGATTCTTTGACCTGGACGTTCAATGCGGGGAAAGCGCGCAGGTAGGCAGCGGCCTTATGGTATACATCTGGAACAACCAAATAGATCGCCTGTCCGTTTCGATTGCTTCCCCCTATGGCGAGCAAATTCCCAAGGTGGAGTCCAAGCCGGGCTTAATCTATGAATCGCATATGACGCTCGACCGATCGAATGTAGTGATTGAATATTATTTTCCCAACCCACGCACTGGAAGCCAACTCACTTGGATCCGCATCTACACGCCTACTCCTGGAATTTGGAGAATCACAGTCTACGGCGATATCATTCTAGACGGCACGTTCAATGCCTGGGTCAACATCACCGGATTCTGTGACCCTTCCATCCGCTTCACGTCTCCATCTTCCTTCTGTACCGTAACGACGCCCAGCACCACGCCCGGCGTCATCACTGTCGGGGCATATTCCGCGGAAAACATGGAACTCTATGAAAAATCTTCTTGGGGGCCTACCAGACTGCCTGCGACCGCGCCGGATATATCCGCGCCCGGCGTCCAGACTTTGGGCACGTATCCAGACGGCCATGGCGCCATGAGCGGCACCAGCGTCGCCGCCGCGATAACAGCCGGGGCCTGCGCGCTGATGCTGGAATGGGGCATCGTGCAGCGAAACGAACCTATGCTGAACACATATTTGGCCAAAGCCTATCTTATACGCGGCAGCGAGAGAGACGCTAAGATGCACTATCCCAATGAGCAGTGGGGCTTCGGAAAACTAAATCTCTGGAACATGTTCATGAATATTTGGTAGTTCACTTTACCACACAAATTTATAGAAGCGCAGACCTTGACTCCGCGCCTTTCGTCATGTTAAAATAAAATAAGTAGTCGGAAGAGTTTTCGTCCTTTCAAGTTGACGAGGTGGAAGACTCTTTTTATTTTTATTTTGTGTATGTTTTTGATTTGATTTACTTACTTAGGAGGATTTTGGTGAGAAAGGAACTAGATAAGAATTATCATCCCCATTTAGAGGAGGCGATATACCAGCGCTGGCTGGAGAAAAATTATTTTCACGCGGAACCGGATGGAAGCCGCGAACCTTATACCATTATGATGCCGCCCGCCAACATCACTGGGCAGCTGCATATGGGGCACGCCCTGACATTTACCATACAGGACGTCTTGATCCGGCGAAAGCGGATGCAAGGTTACAATACATTGTGGCTGCCGGGGACGGATCACGCCGCCATTTCCACAGAAGTAAAAATTGTGGACAGTATGATAAAAGAGGGGCTGACCAAAAAAGATCTAGGGCGGGAAGGGTTCCTCGCGCGGGCCTGGAAGTGGAAAGAAGAATATGGGGG
This sequence comes from Clostridiales bacterium, assembly GCA_031289625.1. GTDB lineage: Bacteria > Bacillota > Clostridia > Lachnospirales > WQUN01 > JAITPB01. The sequence continues at coordinate 13,162 of JAITPB010000132.1, forward strand.
GACGATTGTCCGGCAGCTGAAAAGCCTTGGCGTATCCTGCGATTGGGACAGGGAGCGTTTTACAATGGATGAAGGACTCTCCCGCGCGGTGCTGTCTACGTTTATTCATTTGTATGAAAAAGGATGGATCTACCGGGGGGAAAAACTCATCAACTGGTGCCCCCACTGCCGCACGACGATTTCCGACGCCGAGGTAGAACATGAGGAGCGGGACGCCCTGCTCTACTATTTTCGGTATCCTATTGAGGATGGCGGTGAAAACGAAAACGCCTGGATCGAGTTTGCCACGACGCGGCCAGAGACCATGCTGGGCGATACGGCCGTGGCCGTCCATGCCGAAGATGAAAGATATAAGCGCCTCATTGGCAAAACAGTGACGGTTCCTTTTGTGAATCGCAGCATCCCTGTGATTGCCGATGAATATGTAGAAATGGGTTTTGGATCAGGCGTTGTGAAAATTACCCCGGCGCACGATCCCAATGATTTTGCAGTAGGAGAGCGTCACGGCCTGAACCGGATTAATATCCTCAACGACGACGGTACCCTGAATGGGGCCGCGGGGCCGTTCGCAGGCATGACGCGGCTGGAATGCCGTGAAAAGATCACGCGGGAAATGAAGCGTCTCGGCCTCTTTGTGAAGACGGAACCTCTTCGCCACGCCGTGGGCGTTCACGATAGATGTCATGAAATTATTGAACCCATGATAAAATTACAGTGGTTCGTAAAAATGGAGCAGCTGGCAAAACCAGCGCTGGAAGTCTATCAAAGCGGCCGGCTGAGGATTTTTCCGGAACGCTTCGGAAAGATTTACATGCGCTGGCTGGAAAATATACGCGACTGGTGCATATCGCGGCAGCTTTGGTGGGGGCACCGGATACCGGCCTATTACTGCCAGGGCTGCGGGCAGACTGTCATCGCCCTGGAAGCGCCGCAAACCTGTCCGGGCTGCGGGCACGGCGTTTTCAAACAAGATGAAGACACCCTGGACACCTGGTTCAGCTCGGCTTTGTGGCCTTTTTCTACGCTGGGCTGGCCGGATAAGACAAAGGATCTGGCGTATTTTTACCCGACGGACGTGCTGGTGACGGGATATGAGATATTGTTTTTCTGGGTTATCCGCATGATCTTTTCCGGGCTGGAACTCATGGGGGAACAGCCGTTTCGCGATGTGATGCTGCACGGAATCGTCCGGGATGAATTCGGGCGGAAAATGAGCAAATCTTTGGGCAATGGCATCGACCCCCTTAAAGTCATTGAACAATACGGCGCTGACGCGCTGCGCCTGATGCTTTTGACCGGCAACGCCCTGGAAAATGACACGCGCTTTTTTGAAGCGAGGCTGGAAACCAGCCGCAATTTTATCAACAAAGTCTGGAACGCAACGCGGTTTTTGCTGCTCCACTTTGATGGGGAGGAGCCGGATGAGAATCTGTCCGCCTTAACCGTCATGGACAAATGGATCCTGACCAAAATGAATCAACTGACAGCCGCCGCCGCGGAGCGGATGGATCGCTATGATCTCGGCATGGCCGCGCAAATGATTTATGACTTTGTTTGGGATGAATTGTGCGATTGGTACGTCGAAATGATAAAACCGCGGCTGTACGATCCTGCAAACGCCGAAAAACCGACGGCGATCTGGACATTGAAAACGGTTCTGACGACAGCGCTGAAACTTTTGCATCCCTATATCCCTTTTGTCACGGAAGAAATTTTTCTATCCCTGCAGGATCGGGAAGAGACTATACTGCTGTCCGCCTGGCCCGTTTTTCAGAAAAAATACGTTTTCCCCGCGGAAGAGAAGGCGGTCGAGCGCATGAAGGACGTGGTGCGGAAAATACGCGCCGCCCGTCTGGACATGAATGTGCCGCCCGCGAAAAAAATACGCGTCATTTTGGTCAGCGCCGATTTGGATATCCGTACGTTTTTTACCGGTGCGCGGTCAGCGTTCGCCTTGCTCGCGGGCGCTCAGGCAGTTGTGATTCAGCCGGACAGGAGCGGTGTGGACGCCGGCGCGGTTTCGCTGGTTGCGGATGGGGCGGTGGCTTACCTGCCTTTGGCGGAACTGGTAGATTTCGAGAAAGAAATCGAACGGCTGAACCGGGAAATCAAAAAACTGGCGGTTGAAATGAGCCGGGCGCAGGCGAAACTGTCCAACGAGGGCTTCCTGCAAAAAGCTCCGCCTGAGCTGATTGCCGAAGAGCGGGAAAAATGGAATAAATACAACACGATGCTGGCCAAGGCGGAAGAACAAAAAAACAACATTTTGCTCAGGGCTTCTTGCTAAAACGCCGTTAAGGTGTTAGGATTAGTATACAAAGTTTTAGGGAAAGAGGTGATGCGTATGCCGACAGACGCCTTTGAAAGGGTTCGTCTGACGGAGACGGAGGCGGAGAATGCCGTGAGCGCCGCTAAGCGCAAGGCGGCGGAAATTTTGGAGGAAGCCAGCCGCGAAGCCGCCAAGTTGGCAGAAGAAACACTCTCCGCCGCCAAAAAAACTGCGGCGGCCAAGGTTGCCGCCGCTGAGCGCGAAAATCAGAGCGCGATGGAACAGGCGGTGTCCTCTATTCAAGCGGAAAAGACGGCTTTCGTGGAAAGCGCCGGCAAGCGCCGGCGGGAAGCCGTTAAGAAAATCATTGGCCTGCTGGCGGCCGGCGTAAGATGATTCACGCGGCGGGCGGCGCCCAGCCGTCCAGGTTAAAGGAGCGAGTGCTTTGGCTGTTTTAAACATGATGCGGTTTCAGCTCTGCGCGCTGCAGAAAGACCGCAAGAGCATTCTGGAACGCTTGCAAGTGCGGGGCGTAACAGAAACTAAAGATTCGGAAGCGCAGGATCCGCTGTTTTTTAAAGCGGATACGCGCAAGCAGTATACGGACTTTCTAAAATCCGCCGAAACGGCCGCGCGCGCCGTGGGAATTCTGGACGCCGCCCATGCCAGGCCCAAATCGATGTTCGCCGCTTTGCAGGGCCGCAAAGTGGTGTCCCCTTCCGAATGGGAAGCCATCGCGCGGCAATCCGATGAAATGATCCATGCAGCGGAACGGATTGTGGAATTAGACAAAGACATTCAGGCCACCAAAACGGAAATCACTTTATGTGAAACGCAGGAAGCCGTTCTGGAGTTATGGTTGGATTTGCCAGTTCCAGAGAATTACACAGGCTCCCCAAAAACGGCCGCCTTCATCGGCTCCTTGCCGAATGAGCGATCCGTTGAGGATCTTCAGGCGGCGCTGTCCGGGTGGCTTTCCGAAGACGCAGTTCAGCGCGCGCATCTTCAAATCATCTCCAAAAGCCCGGAACAGACCAACTTTTTCATCCTGTGCCTGAAACAGGATGAATCGGTCATGGAAGAAGCGCTGCGGCAGATGGGCTTTACCAAACCGGCTGTGCCGGAGGATGCAATCCCGCCGGCGGCCAGGCGGGAACAGATGCAGTCAAAACGTATGTCCCTGCACGCCTCCATGGCGGAAAATCAAAAAGAAATCCAGGAACTTTCCAGCCTGGCGGAATCTTTGGAGCAGTTGGAAGACTATTTGACAGCGCGCGCGAACAAATACCAGGTGATTGAACAAATGACGCAGTCCAGCCACACGTTTATTCTGGAGGGCTATGTGCTGGAGCGGGACGCGGCGGCCCTGAAGAAAGAATTGGAAGGCGCCTATATGCTGGCGTTTGAAGTGAGCGACGGGGATGACGACGCGCCCGTGTATCTGCAAAACGGGGATTTTGTCCAGGCGATTTCCGGCGTGCTGGAAAGTTACAGTTTGCCAGGGCCCGGCGAAATAGATCCCCTGCCGGTAATGAGCGTTTTCTATTATCTGACGTTCGGCCTGATGTTTTCAGACGCCGCTTATGGATTGGTGCTGGCTGGCGTCTGCGCTTGGCTCTTACGGAAATTTAAAAACATGGAACAGGGTATGAAAAACTTTCTCCAGATGTTTTTCTGGTGCGGTATCTCCACTATCATTTGGGGCGTTGTATTTTCCAGCTATTTTGGCGACGTCGTCAATGTAGTCTCCCGAACGTTTTTTGGCCATGAGGTTGGTATACCGCCGCTGTGGTTCGCGCCTCTTGAAAAGCCCATGCTGATGCTGGTTTTCTGTCTGGGCGTCGGGGTTCTGCATCTGACGTTCGCTTATGGTATGAAAGCCTGGAGCCATATCCGGCGCGGGCGCGGGATAGAAGCGCTGTATGACGCCGTATTCCCTGTCGGCTTGATTTATCCGCTGATCGTTGTACTGATGGGCGGCGGTATTTTTGAGACGATGGCCGGCTTTAAACTGGATTTATCCGCGGCGGCGTCCCAGACCTGCATGGCCATATCCGGCGTGTGTATGCTGGGCATTGTGCTGACAGGCGGACGCGAGAGTCAAAACTGGGGTGTACGGATACTCCAGGGCGTTTACGCACTGTACAATCAGCTGGCCGGCTGGCTCTCGGATATTTTGTCGTATTCCCGTCTGTTGGGCTTGGGCCTGGCCGCGGGCGTTATCGCCTCGGTTATGAATTCGCTGGGTTCGATGGGCGGCGGGGGGCCAATAGGGATTCTCCTGTTTATCATTGTGTTTTTGTTGGGACAGTCACTTAATTTTGCTATTAACGTGTTGGGTTCCTACGTACATTCCAACCGTCTTGAGTATGTAGAATTTTTCGGGAAATTTTACGAAGGCGGCGGACGTAAATTTACGCCGTTTGGCGTTAATACCAAACATATTAAACCAACTCTTGAATAGGAGGATTTTTTACATGTCTGAACTGGGTTTTACTTTTGCGGTGCTGGGAGCCGCGCTGGCAGCCATACTGCCGGGCATGGGTTCCGCAGAAGGCGTAGGTATCGCGGGGCAGAGCGCCGCCGCATCTGTATCGGAAGATCCATCTTCTTTCGCTAAAGTATTGGTGCTTCAATTGCTGCCAGGCACGCAGGGCATTTATGGGTTGCTGATCTCCTTTGTTACCATGAGCCAAATCGGTCTGCTGGGCGGCGATGCGAATATGAGCCTGGCAAAAGGCTTGGCGTATCTGGCCGCTTGCCTGCCTATCGCCATTGTGGGTCTGATCTCCGCGAAGCACCAGGGGCGCGTCTCTGTCTCTGGCGTCCAGATGCTCGCCAAACGTCCCGATCAATTTGGTAAAGCGATGATTTTCCCCGCCATGGTGGAAACCTATGCCATTCTTGCGCTGCTGATCAGTCTGCTGGCTGTCAACGGAGTCGCCGGGCTGACTACTATTTAACCCGGTCTTGAGCGGGAGGCGTGATAGAATTGGACGGTCTTGACAGAATAACCGAAGAAATCAAAAAACAGGCGGCTGCAGAGGCGGAAGAAATTCTCGCCCAGGCCAAAGAGAAAGCCGAAGCCGCCCTGGCGCGGGCGAAAAACGAGGCCGCCGCAAAGCGCGCCGAAGCCGAAGCCGCGGCTGACAAGCAGGTCGCCGCGTTGAACGCGGCGCGGGAATCCGCGCAGGCGCTGCGGCGCCAGCAGATCATGCTGGAAACGAAGCAGGATGTGTTAGGACAGACATTGGACGAGGCTCGGGCGGCTGTGCTGGCTTTGCCCAAGGATCAGTATTTTGGTTTGTGTGTGAACGTCGCTGTTTCTTATGCCAACGCGGGTGAAGGCGAAATCCTGTTTAACGAAAAGGACAAAGCCCGTCTCCCGGAAGATTTTGCCGAGCGTTTAGAAAAGGCGCTTCCCTCCGGAAAAAAAGCGCGCGTGTCAGAGCGCACGGCGCCCATAGACGGCGGGTTTTTGCTCAAATATGGAGACATGGAAGAAAACTGTTCCATTTTCGCTATATTTCGGGATCGGCGCGATGAGTTCGTAGATGTGATCCGGGGGATTCTCTTTTAGGATTTACCTGTGGATCATTTATTTGTGGATCTAGCCAGATTTGGATTGAAACAAACTTTCTTAAAGGACATGAGTGTATGGCGGGAGAACCGTATGTTTATGCCGTAACGCGCGTTCGAATCCACGAGCAGCATTTGTTAAAGCATCAGGATATGGACGCGCTGTCCGCGGCGGAAAACGTAGGAGAAGCTTTAAACGTGCTTTCCGGCAAGGGCTGGGATGTGAGATTGTCTCCTGCGGACATGATCGAGCGGGAACTGGAAAAAACCTGGGCGCTCATTGCGGAAGCGGCCGGCGATATCGCCGCGTTATATGTATTCCGCTGCGCCAGGGATTTTCACAATCTCAAAGCCGCTGTCAAATTGGTCTATCTCGCTGAACCCGCGCTGGATCGGGAACGTTATTTTCTGCCCTACGGCGCCGTCCCTGTTGCGCGGATTATCGCAGCGGCCGAGAATCAGAACTTTGGCAGTTTGCCCGACGCCTTGGCTGTGCCTGGAAAAGCGGCGTGGGAAACGCTGAAAGCAACCGGCAATGGTCAGCTGTGCGAAATTATTGTGGATAGGGCGGCTTTAGAAGAAACGTACAAAGCTGGAGAGGCGTCACGTATTCCTCTTTTACAGCGGTACGCTGAGTTGACTGTGGACGCGGCCAATGTTTTGGCCGCGATGCGCTGTCAAAAACTGGGTCGCGATCGTTCTTTTCTAGAGCGGGTTCTGGCGGATGCGGGACGGCTTTCCAAAAAGGATTTGATCAATGCGGCCTTGGGGGATGAACAGGAAATACCCCAATTTCTTCGTTCGACGCCTTACGCCGCCGCTGCCGCCGCACTGAACGAATCCCCCAGCGCTTTTGAGCGGTGGCGCAATATTGAATTTATGAATTTGATCCAGCCTCAGCGAGGCGCTATATCCGGAGTGGAACCGCTCGCCGCTTATATTTTGGCCAGGGAAAATGAAATCCGCATGGTCCGGCTGATTTTAAGCGCGAAAATCAATCAGTTAAGCCGCGACTCGCTGCAAGAAAGGTTGGGGCGGACATATGTATAAAATTGCCGTTATGGGAGATCGTGACAGCGTGTATGGTTTCGCGTCCGTGGGGCTGGATATTTTCCCCACGGAGGAAAACGCGTCCGCGGAACGCGAATTGCGCGCTCTGGCGGAAGGCGGATACGCGATTATTTATATGACGGAAAAACTTTATCATTATTTGGACAGCGCGCTCACGGAGTACAGTGGCGCTAAACTTCCGGCCATAATTCCCATACCAGGCGTGTCGGGAAATACGGGTCTTGGCATGGCGCAGGCGAAAAAGAACGTGGTGCGGGCGATTGGATCCGATATCCTACTATAATGGAAAGGAACTATAATATGGAAGCTACGGGAGTCATTCGCAAAGTAGCGGGTCCTCTGGTTGTGGCGGAAGGAATGCGCGACGCCAATATGTTCGACGTGGTGCGCGTGTCGGAAACCCGGCTCATCGGTGAAATCATCGAGCTGCACGGCGACAGGGCGAGCATTCAGGTGTATGAAGAAACCAGCGGCTTGGCGCCCGGCGCGCCGGTCGAATCCACCGGTATGCCGCTCAGCGTGGAACTGGGGCCTGGTTTGCTGAAGAGTATTTATGACGGCATTCAAAGGCCGCTGGCTGTGATCAAGCAAACCAGCGGTACCCGGCTGAACCGCGGTGTAGAAGCCCCCAGCCTGGATAGAGCTAAAAAATGGAATTTTGTACCTTCCGCCGCTGCGGGGGATCAGGTGACAGGCGGCGACATCATTGGAACCGTGCAGGAAACGGACGTTGTGTCACACAAAATTATGATTCCGCCGCGGGTTGCCGGAAAAATCAAGAACATAGCGAAAGGCGCTTTTACGGTCGATGAGCCGATCGCGGTCATTGAAGGCCCGGGCGGCGATATTCCCGTAACGCTCATGCAAAAATGGCCGGTGCGTTCCGGCCGCCCTTATCAACGGAAACTGAACCCGGATGTGCCGCTGGTCACGGGGCAGCGCGTCATTGACATGCTGTTCCCTATTGCGAAAGGCGGTACGGCGGCGGTGCCCGGCCCCTTTGGCAGCGGCAAGACGGTCGTGCAGCATCAGCTCGCGAAATGGGCGAATGCGGATATCATTATATATATTGGCTGCGGGGAGCGCGGCAATGAAATGACGGACGTGCTGCTGGAGTTCCCTGAACTGAAAGACCCGAAGTCGGGCAAAAGCTTGATGGAGCGCACCGTACTGATTGCGAATACATCCGACATGCCTGTGGCGGCTCGGGAAGCGAGTGTTTACACGGGCATCACCATCGCCGAATATTTCCGCGACATGGGTTATTCCGTCGCTCTGATGGCGGACTCCACTTCGCGCTGGGCCGAGGCTATGCGTGAAATGTCGGGCCGTCTGGAAGAAATGCCCGGTGAGGAAGGCTATCCTGCGTACCTGGGCAGCCGGCTGGCGCAATTTTACGAGAGAGCGGGCCGGGTCATTACTTTGGGCAAAGGTGACAAAGAAGGGGCGCTGTCTGTTATCGGCGCCGTGTCGCCGTCGGGCGGCGACATTTCTGAACCGGTCACACAGGCGACT
>JAITPB010000135.1 GCA_031289625.1 Clostridiales bacterium
CGGTTTGGCTTGCTAAAGGCATGGAAATAAATGGGTGCGGTTCTCCTGACAATGAAAATAAAACTTCTTGACAAGCGCTCACCTCACCGATATAATTATTGAGCGCAGATGGGGTTGAACCTACGCGCGCGCCAGGCGTTATAGGGGCATAGTTCAGTTGGTAGAACGTTGGTCTCCAAAACCGATTAGGAAGATCGGTAAAATTTAATCCATAGGGGTGTAGTTCAGTTGGTAGAACGTTGGTCTCCAAAACCAAATGTCGAGGGTTCGAGTCCTTTCGCCCCTGCTTGAAATAAAAGGCTTTCGGGAATTATTCCGGAAGCCTTTTCTCTTTTTGACTGATTTTTGGCTGATTGATAGGCTCTTTAATTTAGTCTCCGGGAAAAAAATTTCGTGTTCAGCGCCTGGGAATGGATTGGGAAATGCGTGGGAAAATATCAAAATGCGGCATCCGTCCGAATGCTCGCGGGATCGCGCGGGATCGCTTGCCTTGCGGCTCATTTTTGACTATGTTATAATGGCGCTGTTTCCAAAAACTACGGTAAGAAAAGAAAGGAAAACAGTATGACAAAAATAAAAAAAACCATGGACGGGAATACAGCCGCCGGGCATATTTCCTACGCGTTTACGGAAGTGGCGGGCATTTATCCCATTACACCCTCTTCGCCTATGGCGGAGCATGTGGATGAATGGGCGGCCCATGGACGGAAAAATCTGTTCGGCCAAACGGTTCATGTGGTGGAGATGCAATCCGAAGCCGGTGCGGCGGGAACCGTGCATGGATCTTTGGCGGCGGGCGCGCTGACGACGACGTACACAGCGTCTCAGGGCCTTTTGCTGATGATTCCCAATATGTATAAAATCGCGGGCGAGCTGCTGCCGGGCGTCCTGCATGTCAGCGCGCGGGCGCTGGCCAGTCACGCACTGTCTATTTTCGGCGATCATTCCGACGTCATGGCCTGCCGCCAGACAGGTTTTGCGCTGCTCGCCTCCTCCAATGTGCAGCAGGTTATGGATTTGGGCGCTGTGGCGCATTTATCCGCCATCAAAGGCCGCGTGCCCTTTTTACATTTCTTTGACGGTTTCCGCACCTCTCATGAAATACAAAAAATTTCCTGTCTGGACAATGAAGATTTGAAAGATTTGGTAGATTGGGAAGCCGTGGCCGCGTTCCGCCGCCGGGCGCTGAACCCCGAGCATCCTGTCCTGCGCGGAACCGCGCAGAACCCGGATATTTTCTTCCAGGCGCGGGAAGCCTGCAATCCTTATTATGACGCCGTTCCCGGCGTGGTAGAATCGTATATGAACGAAATCAACAAAATAACCGGCCAAAATTATCAGCTCTTTAATTATTACGGAGCGCCGGACGCAGATCGGATCATCATAGCCATGGGTTCTATCTGCGACGCCGCCGAGGAAACCATCGACTACCTGAACGCCAAAGGGGAAAAAGTTGGGCTCATCAATGTACATCTGTACAGGCCGTTCTCCGCGAATCATCTCTTGAAAACAATCCCGGATTCCGCAGCGAAAATCGCCGTGCTGGACAGGACAAAAGAACCCGGCGCGCTGGGCGAACCTCTGTATCAAGACGTCTGCACCGTCTTCTTTGAAAAAAACAAACGCCCTGTGATCGTCGCCGGACGTTATGGCCTCGGTTCCAAAGACGTGACGCCCGCGCAGATCATCGCCGTCTTTGACAACCTCAAAAGTGACGCGCCGAAAAATCATTTTACCGTCGGCATTGTGGACGACGTGACGAATCTGTCTCTGCCCATGGAGAAAGAAATCGACGTCACGCCCGAAGGCACGATAAGCTGCAAGTTCTGGGGCTTCGGATCGGACGGAACTGTGGGCGCCAACAAAAATTCCATTAAAATCATCGGCGACAACACGGAGTTGAATGTCCAGGCCTATTTTGCCTATGACTCCAAAAAATCCGGCGGTGTAACGCAATCGCATCTGCGTTTCGGCAAGCAGCCCATCCGCGCCACCTATCTGGTCAAGACAGCGGATTTTGTGGCCTGTCACAATCCCTCTTACGTGGATAAATATGACATGCTCTCTGATCTGAAAGACGGCGGCGTGTTCCTGCTCAATTGTATCTGGAGCGTGGAGGAACTCAATACGAAACTGCCTGCCGCCATGAAAAATGAAATCGCGCGGCGCGGCCTCAAATTTTACATCATCGACGGCACGACCATCGCGCGCGGCATCGGGCTGGGCCAGCGCGTCAACACCATTCTGCAAGCCGCTTTCTTCAAGCTGACCAACATCATCCCCATGGAAGACGCTGTAGATCATATGAAGAAGGCCATTCTAAGTTCTTACGGCAAAAAAGGCGATAAAATTGTCAACATGAACTACGCGGCGGTAGAGGCCGGCATAGCGAAAATCGTGGAAGTCAAAGCGCCCGCCGAATGGGCGGACACCACGCAGGAAAAAGAGACGCATAGCGCCATTGAAATAGAAGAGGTCCCGCCGTTTATCAAAGACATTGTCTATCCCATCAACGCGCAAAAAGGCGATTTCCTGCCAGTCAGCGCTTTTAAGGATCGCGCGGACGGCACGTTCCCGCAGGGCACGGCGGCTTATGAGAAACGCGGGATTGGCGTTGACGTGCCGCACTGGATCCTGGAGAACTGCATTCAGTGCAACCAGTGTTCTTATGTCTGCCCGCACGCGACCATCCGCCCGTTCCTGCTGACGGAAGACGAGCTGAAAAATGCGCCGGAAGGTTTTAAAGCCAAAAAGGCCGTTGGAAAAGGTTTGGAAAATTATCAATATAGGATTCAAGTGGATACCCTGGACTGCACAGGCTGCAGCAACTGCGCCCAGGTCTGCCCGGCCAAAGAAAAAGCCATTGTCATGAAGCCCATCGAAAGCGAAGCGGATCAAATCGCCAACTGGAAATTCGCCATGGCCAAGATCGCGGCCAAGGTCAACCCGCTGGGAACCGGCACGGTCAAAGGCAGTCAGTTTGAAAAGCCTCTCTTGGAATTTTCCGGCGCTTGCGCAGGCTGCGGCGAAACGCCTTACGCAAAATTGATCACGCAGCTGTTCGGCGACAGAATGTTCATTGCCAACGCTACGGGATGCTCCTCCATCTGGGCCGGAAGCGCGCCCTCCATGCCTTACACAACCAACGACGCCGGTCATGGGCCCGCCTGGGCCAACTCGCTGTTTGAGGACAACGCGGAATACGGGCTCGGTATGCAGAAAGCCGTCAAGCAGCGCCGCGCGAAACTGGCGGACGTGATCCAAAAGCTGGCGGAAACCAGCGCGTCCGCCGAAGGGGGCTTGAAAGCGGCTTGTGAAGAATGGCTGGCGAAGAAAGACGACGCCGCTGGATCCAAAGCATCCGCCGCGAAACTGCGCGAAGCGCTTGCTTCGGCGGATGCCTCGGCACAAAAAGATCGCGGGACCGAGTTTCATGACCTATGTCAGTTTATCGTGGACAACAGCGACATTCTCGTAAAAAAATCCATCTGGGTCGTCGGCGGCGACGGCTGGGCGTATGACATCGGCTACGGCGGCTTGGATCATGTGCTGGCCTCGGGAGAAGACATCAATATCCTGGTTCTCGACACGGAAGTTTATTCCAACACCGGCGGCCAAGCCAGCAAAGCGACGCCAACGGCGGCTGTCGCGCAATTCGCCGCATCCGGCAAAAAAGTCCGCAAAAAAGATCTGGGCATGATGGCCATGAGCTACGGCTATGTCTATGTGGCGCAAGTGTGCATGGGCGCGAACCAAGGCCAAACTCTCAAAGCTTTCCTGGAAGCCGAGAGTTATCCCGGCCCCTCTATCGTCATCGCCTACGCCACCTGTATCAACCATGGCATTAAGAAAGGCATGGGTTCCTCCCAATTGGAAATGAAGAACGCGGTGGACGCGGGCTACTGGCATTTGTATCGCTACAATCCGCTGCTGGACGCCGAGGGTAAGAATCCCTTTGTGCTGGATTCAAAAGATCCGACGGCCAGTTTCCGCGATTTCATCGAAAGCGAGACGCGTTACTCTTCCTTGAAGTTCGCGTTTCCGGAGATCGCCGCCGAATTATTTGAAGCGGCGGAAAAAGACGCGAAAAAAAGGCTGGAGGCTTACAGGCGTCTGGCTAAAACGGAATAAAAAATGAGAGCTGTGACGAAACGTCACGGCTCTTTTGTCATTGTATTTTTTGTTGTTTAATGTTGTAAATTGCTTGACAGAAAAAATGGAAAATGATATAATTGCCGTAAATTACTATGTATTAATGGCGAAAAGAATGATAATATAGAGAGGGTGTCTTATATGAAACATTTATCGGTTTTTTTAGTATCTCTCTTGTCCATCGCGCTAGTGTTTCTCGTACCGCCGGCCATTGTACTCGCTGTGCCGGCCAGTACGGAGCCAACCGCTTTCACGCAGCCGGATGGTACAGAGATAAACATTCATCTTCAAGGAGATGAGTTCCTGAACTGGGCGGAAGACGACGATGGCAACCACATTATTTTTGATGGATCGCAAAACGCCTATTTCTACGCGCACTGGACGGACAGCGGCGAAGTTTCCACCGGGGTTGCTGCAGGCGCGCGGGACAGCGCGCCCAGTTCAAGAGTACAGTCATACATAGAACAGGGCGGATCGATCCCGCAGCGGATCGTTGACGCCGCGATCAAGGCGCATCAAGCCATGAGGCCGGGAGATTTTGAAAACACCCCGCTAGACAGCTCGGTTCAATCGGCCCCAGTGGACTCAACAGACGGCGCGCCTGTCCTTAGCGACGTGAATTCACTGCAAAGAAAAACGCTTGTCATTTATGTCAGGTGGCAAGATGAAAGCAACATAAACCTTCCTTCCCTGACAGGCCAGCAGCTTTATGATATTTTTTTCAACGCAAACCAAAATTCCGTAAACAGATACTATAAAGAAATGTATAACTCGGCGGAGGATATTGTTGTTCCCGCGCCGGTAAACAACGGATTGGACGGAAAGCAGGGCATTGTTCAGGTAACTCTGCCGGGCAGCCACACAGATCCGCGCAATACACAGGGTGCGGTATGGAAAAAAATTATTACCTCAGCGGTTCGCGAAGCGGATTCAATCATTAATTTCGCTGATTACGACACGAATCGCGATGGCGTCCTTTCCCGCGCGGAATTCACCGTCTGCACGGTTGTGCAGGGATATGAATACTCGTCGGCTCCATCCTTATCGCCTAGCGTATGGGGCGGTACCTGGACGCCCGCGGCTGTCTCTTCTATCGCCGCCTTAGACGGGGTGCGTATCCAGGTCGCCATGTCCTTGGGCGCTTATCATGGCGCGTCCAGTAATGCCGTAATGACTATCGGCGTTATCTGCCATGAATTTGGTCACGCGGCATACAGTTTTATCGATCTCTATGACAGAACCAGCGGAAGCAGCGCGACCAAAGGGCTGGGATATTGGTCGTTAATGTCGAGAGGCAGCTGGGCTTTTAAAAGTACAGACGGACGCATCGGGGATACGCCAGGCTACATAGACGCGTACAATTTAACAAAGTATGGCATAGTAACGCCGGGCGTCATCTCCGGTAGCGTTTCTAATATGACGTTGAATTCCGCGACAGATATCTATAAGGTGACAACGCCGAAAGAAAAGCAATATTTTTTATTGCAGCACCGGCAATACGGAGATTCGGACAATTATGATAGAGGCTCGTTTTACTACATCAACAGATCCTCCACTTCCGATACAGGCGGCTTGATGATTTATCAAGTGGATGAAGGCGTTCCTGTCCAAAATGACAAGCCCAGCCATTACCTAGCGGCCATTGTGGAAGCGCATGGCGGGCTACAGAATTTGCGCCAGGTAGGTTCTGGCAGCAACCAAGGGGATATAGGAGATTTATGGGGGAATGGCGTCAGGCTATTCGGCCCGGATACGGATCCATCCACTAGGCTGTACAGCGCTTACACAAGCAGTGATGCCCCGCCGCAAAAAACAGAAGATTCAGGCGTTACCATTTCCAATATCTTGTGGAATAGCAATAATCACAGCACGATTTTCAGTGTGGCTTACAATAATGCCAGCGTGTCTACGCCCGTGCCGACGAAAACACCGACGCCATCGCCCGTGCCGACGAAAACACCGACGCCATCGCCCGTGCCGACAATAACACCGACGCCATCGCCCGTGCCGACGAAAACACCGACGCCGTTGCCCGTGCCGACGAAAACACCGACGCCATCGCCCGTGCCGACGAAAACACCGACGCCATCGCCCGCTCCGACAATAACACCGACGCCATCACCCGCGCCGACAATAAC
>JAITPB010000147.1 GCA_031289625.1 Clostridiales bacterium
TTCTTTAATTTTAAGTCTCCATTTTTACTTTTTCTATCTTATCGCCCGACTTTTGTAATTATTTCCAAATTTTTATATTTTAGCTTTTTCAGCAGTCCAAAACCCATTATGAGCCAAAAATAATATTTTTATGTATAAAAAAAGAGACGGCACGGGCCGCCCCATTTTTTCGCGATCTCCAAAGCCTGGCGTATACGTCCCCTCTCCAGATTGCAGGGAACGTATATGCCAAACCATAATTTTCACCCAGGCGCCGCAGGTAATCCATTTTATTACGGCGCAAACAGGTCTCCTGACTTCGTTCATCGCCTGTCGTCCCTTCCCAAAAGCAATGCTTTCAGTGGCTCGACGCAGACTCCCGATCACAGTGACGGCCTCGTTCCGGATTCTCACCGGGTTCCCTGCCAGCCCCCTTGCGGAGGGGCTGATGCTGCCGTATTTAATTTATGATTTAATTTTATGATTTAATTTAATTTAAAACCAAATTCTTCAAAATTGTTGTCCACATTATAATCCAGGCCATGGCCGTTGTCAACAAGCGCGTCCGTCTCAAAATATCGAAGCAACGCACGGGTTTATCCGTTTTGATTTTGATACGCTGCCGGGGATGCGGAGCGCATGGGATGCTAACGCCTTCCTCCGTGAAAATCACGTCCACCCGCTGACGGAAGCCTTTCCCTTTTGCCGTGAAAAATTCCAGTATCTCGCCCACGCTGAATTTATTGCGCTGTTCGATCACCGCCCATCCCGTCCGCGCGTCATATGCCCGCACAATACCCAAAAAATCGCTTTCCTGTTTCAGCCCTTCCTCTTGGCACATCTGCCCGCCGCGTCCCGGCGGCCCAAAATAAAAACCCGTGGTAAAATCCCGGCTGCTGGTTTTTTGGAGGCTCTCTAAATAAAATGTCTTTTTAGACTCGTACAGCGCGGGATCGGTAAAATAATCGTCCAGGGCTTCCCGATAGGCTTTCACCACGGCGGCCACATAGTAGACGGTCTTCATGCGGCCTTCTATTTTGAAGCTGTCCGCGCCGGATGCCGCGATGGCGGGTATATGCCCGATCAGGCACAAATCTTTTGCATTTAAGATGTAAGAGCCGCGCGCGTCTTCTTCCAGCGGAAAATATTCGCCCGGTCTGGTTTCTTCCATCAAAGCGTACCGATAGCGGCAGGGATGCGCGCATTCCCCCCGGTTGGCGCTCCGCCCCATCATCGCGGCGCTGAGAAGGCAACGGCCGGAATAGGCGACGCACATAGCCCCATGGATGAAAATTTCCAATTCGAGTTCAGACGCCTTCGCGTGAATCTCCGTAACTTCCTCCAAAGACAGCTCCCGGGCCAGTACGATGCGCTTCGCACCCAGATCGCTCCAGAAACGCGCGGATCGATAATTGGCCGTACTGGCCTGTGTACTGATGTGCAGATCCATTTTGGGGGCGGCTTCCCGCGCCAAAGTGAAAACGCCGGGGTCGGAGACAATCAACGCGTCTGCGCCGGTTTCCGCCAGTGCGCGCAAATAATTTTCCAGATCCGGAAAATCTGCTCCGCGCGCGAAAACATTGACAGTGATGTAAACTTTCCGCCCTCTGGCGTGCGCATATTGAACGGCGCGCGCGATTTCCTCCGCGTCAAAGTTGTTCGCCTTCGCGCGAAGGCTGTATTGTTTGCCGCCCAGGTAAACCGCGTCCGCGCCGTAGAGGATCGCCGCTTGCAGCTTTTCAAAATCACCGGCGGGCGCTAGCAGTTCCGGTTTTTCGCCCCGCATATTTTGCTCCCATGAAATCAAAATTTTTGGTTGTAATCTTTTCTGGCCTGTTCGTATTCTTCCTCGCTGTCCGTAAACAAGTGTGCGCCAGTCTCTTCATCTTTGAGGACAAAGTAGAGCAGATTCCCCTCCGCGGGGGTGACGGCGGCTTCGATGCAGCGCTCGCCGGGGTTGCAGATAGGGCCTGGAGGCAAGCCGGAATAAACATATGTATTATACGGGGACTCAATCTGCAAATCCTCCTGGGTCAAGCGGTCTTTGCGAATCCCCAATACATAGAGCACCGTTGAACTCATGCCCAGGCTCATGTTTTGCCGGATCCTGTTGTGAATGAGTTGAGATGCTAAGGCTCGTTCGTCCGCCCTTTGAATTTCTTTTTCGATGATCGAAGCGATAGCGATGGTTTGATCTACGGAGAGGCCCAAATTGGCCGCCTGTTCCGCGTATTTGGCGTAAATCTCCTCAAAACGGGTCAGCATTTTTTCGATGATTTCCTCCGGCGTCGGTTGGCTGGAAATAAAATAGGTGTCAGGGAACAAAAAACCTTCCAGCCGGTTTTCCCGCATGGGAATTTCTTTGAGAAATTCGTAGTCGGAAGATGTGTATTCGGCGCAGCCCTTTAAAAATATTTCCGCGCTCATCATGGAGTTGCTTTCCAGGTAATCCCCGATATTTTTCAGCGAAAACCCTTCTAAGATCTTGATTGTGAGATCCGGCCCGCTTTGCGCCTGGCCCCGTAGAATGGCGTTGATTTCACTGGTATCCATCGCGGCGCTTAATGTGTATTCCCCCGGCGCGTACTCGGTGTTGGACGCTTTCAGCAGATTTTCCAGGCGAAAGAGCAGAGCGTTCGGGATGACGCCTTCTTTTTCCAGTGTTGACGCCACATCCGCCCCGGTTTCCCCTTCTTTGACGGCGATGTGAATCGCGTCTTCCGATTTTGGCTCTACCGTGGTGTGCGCCAGGTCTTCCCCAAAGCGAAAGCCTTGGATCATAAAAACGTAGATAAAAAAAATGGTTGCCGCAATCACAATCCAATTAAAAGAAGTGCCCATGACAAAGCTCATGCCGTTCCAAATGATTGTCCAGACGCTCCTTTGACGCATGAAAGATCACTCTCCAGAATAATTTTGAACTTCCAGCCACGGCATGGCGGGGATTTGCGCCGGGGACTGATAAAAATGGGTGAGAATAGATTGACGGATAGACAGAGGGTTGGCCCGCAAGGATCGGACGCTGAAATATATGCTGCCTTTGACAGCCGGGCTGGCGCGGTTCAGCCGCAGCTGCCGGATCATCTCCTCGGGATCGCGCCATGCGCCGCTGTTTCCAATGCGGTACGCCGCCTGGCCTATATACAGATGCGTGCGGGGATATTCCTGGGCTTCTTTGACCCAAAAAGCAAGCACTTTGTCGTAGGAAGCTTTAGCATGGCCGATTTCCCAATAAATCTGCGGCGCGATATAATCCAGCCAGCCGCTTCGCACCCAATAACGCGCGTCGGCGTAGATGGTGTCATAAGAACCCTGCGCAGGCGTATCCGATCCGCCTGCGTCCACGGTGTTGCTGCGCCATATGCCAAAGGGGCTAACCCCAAATTTTACGCTGCTCTTTCGTTCCTTCACGCCTATGGAGATCTTTTGTATAAAGTCATTGATGTTTTGCCGGCGCCAATCCGCTAAACCGCCCGGATCGCCGTTATAATTCTTATCCGGGAAAGCCTTGCCGCCTTCGGGATAGGGGTAGAAGTAATCGTCAAAATGTACGGCGTCAATGTCGTAATTTTCGACGACTTCCATGACCGATTGGACGGCGTAATCCCGCACTTCGGGCAGACCGGGATCCAGCCACCGCACTGTGCCGTATTTGACGACCCAGTCTGGGTGCTGTACGGCGACGCTGTTTTCGGCCCAGGTTTTCGCGGCGGCGGTTGTGCTGACACGAAAGGGATTAAACCAAGCGTGAAATTCCATACCGCGTTTATGCGTTTCCTCAATCATAAAAGCGAGGGGATCATAACCCGGATCCTGCCCCTGCTTTCCCGTCAGATACTCTGACCAGGGGTTGAGCGCGGAGGGATAGAAAGTGTCGCAGGTGGGCCTGACCTGCACGACCGCCGCGTTCAGGTTCATGGCGGCAGCGCTGTCCAGCAGTTGCATAAACTCATCCTTCTGCTGCTCAATGGAAAGCCCGCGCTTGCTGGGCCAGTCTGTATTGGCGACTGTGGCGATCCACACGCCGCGAAATTCTTCCTGCACCGGAGACCCCTGTACCGAAATTTCTTCGGCGGCGACGATGGTCGTGGCGGCAATCGCCGCGGCGGCAATTGTCGCGATCGCCGTCACTGACATGGAAAGAGCCAGCGCCGCGGCGCCCATAGCGTATACCTTTTTAAACATAAATTCTCCTTTCGCTTTTGTATTATGAATAGGATATGCCTTTTACGGCATTTTACCCACGCATTATAACATGCCCGGCGAGGAGATGCAAACGCGCGCCTTTCGCGCGTCTGTATTTTTGAACACGGTTAAGCGTCTAAATAACGGTTGAAATTCTCGGCGCGGATGCCGGGGTGCAGCGCCATGTTCAGTGCGTTGGCGATGATGCCGGCCAGCCTTTCGATCACGGCATCCACTTCTTTGGGCGTGACAAACATATTGCCCGTGTATGGATTTAATATTTCCGCAATGAGCTGATACTTTTCCTCATCGGCCAAATTGATCAGCATCTGATAAAACTCCGTGCCTTTGGGCGCTTGCTGGGCCATAGACGCGAGCATCCTGTCCATCGTGTCGTTGACCAGTGTGGCCGCATCCACCACAGTGGGCACGCCGATGGCGATGATGGGCGCGCCGAGCGTTTCTTCGTTTAAGCCCAAGCGCCGGTTTCCCACGCCCGATCCGGGGTTGACTCCCGTGTCGGACATTTGGATGGTGGCGTTGATGCGGCTCGTGCGCCGCGCGGCCAGCGCGTCAATGGCCACGACCAAATCCGGTTTGACCCGATCCACCACGCCACGGACGATCTCGACCGTTTCGATTCCGGTCAGGCCCATAACGCCCGGCGCGATGGCGCTGACAGGCCGTACGTTGCCTTCCAGGTCTTCGGGCAGACTGTCCGCGATATGCCGCGTCACCAATATTTTGGAGACGACCTTGGGGCCGAGCGCGTCGGGCGTGACATTCCAGTTGCCCAGGCCCACCACCAAAATAACGGCGTTCTTTTTGAGCTGAACCAGTTTACCCATTTTTTGAGCCAGAATTTTAGCGATTTCCTCATGCGTCTCCAGATCGTTTTCTTTCATGGCATCCGATTCCAGGGTAATATAATTGCCGATGGGTTTGCCCAGCGCTTTGGCGCCGTTTTCGCTGGACACTTTCACCCATGTCAGTTTGATCTTTTTGTCCAGATGTTCTTCTTCCGATACGTCTATGCCGTCATATTCGCTGGTTTCCTGTTCATCGGCCAGCAGTTCGTTGGCTTCCACGGCCAGGTCTGTCCGGACGCTGAAATGATATGGAATTTCGCTTTCTTTTTGTTCTTCTTTATTCATAACAGAGCCTCCTTCTTTGCTTTTATGTTCCCTGATCTTGGAGACATTTATGCAAGCGCGGTTGGCGCAATTTGACTTTTCACCTTTTTTCCATTACAATAGGGCCATAGGGCAATTTCAAGAAGGAGGTGAACAGTTTGGCGAACATTAAATCCGCGAAAAAAAGGATTAAAGTCATCGCAAAAAAAACGCTGCGCAATAAAATCATTAAATCCAGCACGAAAACAGCCGTCAAAAAATTCATCGCCGCGGCACAAACGGGTCAAAAGGAAGATGCCGTTTTAGCTTTCGGCAAGGCGGTTTCCGCCATTGACAGAGCGACGTCCAAAGGCGTGTATCATAGAAACACAGCGGCGCGCAAAAAATCGCGTCTCGCGAAAATGGCCAACAGCATTGGCGCGTGAACATGGCGGAAGAGAATGAGCTGAATGAGATAGCCGCGTCTGTTATTCTGATGCGCAAAAACGGAGAGACCGGCTTTTTGGAAGAAGAGATTGCCTCATACCCGGTGAAGCATGAGGCGCATTTGGAGCGGTTCTATGCGGAAGGGGAACCGCTTTTGGTGCATATGCGCGTCCGTGTGGATCCCGCGCGCGAGTTGACTGACGAGGCGTTTGAGGCGGTTTATGATTATTATGAGACGGATCGCCTGCTGA
>JAITPB010000171.1 GCA_031289625.1 Clostridiales bacterium
ACCTAAAATTTGACAATATTTTCATCATTGTCTATAGGGTAGTATTTTTGCGCTTTTTTACATAAAAAAGTTACTTGAGCATGGCTATCGACCGCTTATAAAAACGTTTCATGGTAGTACTTACAATGCAAAGAGTCTGCCGCATTTAATGTCAGGCAGCAAGAGCTTTGAAAACATTCATGTGATAAGCCACCGTCTTTTTGGAGGCTATTCTATATTGTATAAGTCCAATCCTCAAAAACGGTTTTTAAAAATTGTTTTGTGCGTTCCTCCTGTGTGCGCAGAAAAACTTCATCCGGCGAGCCTTGTTCCACCACGACGCCATCGTCAATAAATACGACACGGTTCGCAATTTTACGGACAAAGTTCATTTCGTGTGAAACGATCAGCATGGTTTGTCCCTCGTCCGCCAATTGCTTGATCACTGCCAAAACTTCTCCGATAAGCTCCGGGTCCAATGCGGAGGTAGGTTCATCAAAGAGAATAATTTGTGGTTCAAGCGCCATTGCGCGAGCGATTCCAACACGCTGTTGCTGACCCCCGGAAAGCTCTCCTGGATAAGACTGCGCCCGGTCGCCCAGTCCCACCTTTTCCAAGGCGGCAATGGCAAGCGCTTTGCTTTCTTCTCTGCTCTTTTTCTGTATGATGTGCAAACCCGCTTCAATGTTTTTGATTACCGTCATGTTTTTAAATAAATTGTATGACTGAAATACCATAGCGGTTTTACGGCGCATCATTAAAATTTCATGCCGTGAGCTGTGATGAAAATTTAAGGTTTTATCATCAATAGTAATCTCGCCTTCGTCAGCACGCTCCAAAAAGTTGACACAACGAAGAAACGTCGTTTTCCCAGAACCGGAAGAGCCGATTATCACGACTACCTCTCCATCCTCGATTTCGAGATCAATCCCTTTCAATACTTTTTTCTTCCCAAAGGATTTATGTATTCCGTGAACCGCGATCATGAAACCCCTCCTCTCATTTTAATGCGCACCCGTTTTTCGCAAAAAGCTATTACGCGTTCGATGCCAAGGGTCAGTGCCCAATAAATAACTGCCGCCGCGCAATACGCTTCAAGGTATTTGTAGTTGCCGGCGGTTTTCATCGCCGTACCCTGTATCAATTCAACAACACCAAGCAGATAAGCCGCGGACGACGCTTTCATAACACCGATAGAAATAGAGCCAAAAATAGGTATGGCGACAGGAAGACTTTGTGGAAAAATCACATATCTGGCCGACTGCATCCGGGTCATTCCAACCGAATAGGCGGCCTCATATTGACCGGATTCTACCGATAGAAGCGCGGCGCGAATTCCCTCCGACAGAAACCCCGCCGAAATAATTGTACAAGAAATCAAAACCGTGACCATTTTATTGAGATGCGCCGCGTTTAATCCAAAGTAATCATAGAAACCCTTAATCACAAAATACATAAGCAGCATTTGCAAAAGAATTGGGATCGAGCGTGTTATAATGACATAGACTCTTGCGGCCGACTGTATAATTCGCAATTTATAAACTCTGGAAAGTGCCAGACCGCCGCCTATCAGCGTGCCGACAGTCAGAGGAACAATGGTAAGCAGCGCGACAATCGGTATATATGTAAAGGCGACGCCTATTTCAGACAGAAAGAACTTGAAATCAAATGATATTCCCATAATAAACCACCTACTTTACTGCCGACAAACCCTTTGAAAGACGGCGGATTATAAAATGTGTTCCAAATTCCAGGAAAATGCACAGCGCAAAAAAGATGGCCGCCGCCCCGACGTATCCTTCTAAATACCGATATTTTGCGTATCCGATCGCCTGTACGGTACCCATCAAATCCATAATACCGGCTGCGGCGAACGCGAGAGTAGAATCTTTCAGCAAATTTGAAAAACTGTTAGAAAATCCGGGTATCGCAATGCGAACGGCCTGAGAGGCGATCACATATCGAAAACATTGAAAACGGGTCATTCCAATCGAAAGCGCCGCCTCCTGCTGCCCGCTGTCTACGCCGGAAACCGCCGCACGAAAATCCTCTGATAAAAACGCCGCGGCATTGAGACCATAGGCCGCAATTACAAAAATGAGCGGAGACCATATACGTCCGACGTTCACGCCTGTAATACCCCAAATAACAGCGGGCAGCGCAAGATTGCAAATGAAAAGCTGTATCAATATCGGCGTTCCGCGCATAAATGACACATAAACAACTGCGATTTGATTTAATACGGGAATGCGGTATAGCCGTGCAAGGGCAATGAATACAGCCAGTAAAAACCCCACGGCAAACGATGTGAGCGTAATAAACAGTGTCAGAGGGACGACCTCCAGCAATCTTGGAAATAGCCATTGGAAATGAGACCAATCAAAAAACCGAGACATACTTATCCCTCCGGACAAAGCTTTTTATTATTTTGCTTTTACTGACACGTCCGCATCAAACCATTTTATAGATAGCTCCGCCACAAAGCCCTCTGTTTTGAGATCGGCAAGCGCCTTATCGAAGGCGGCTTGAAGCTCCGCGCCGGTATCCTTATTGAAAAGAATGAATGTTCCGGATTCATTCACAACAGCGTCGGATATTTGGATATCCGCATTGTATTCCCGCACCCACCCGTCGTACTGCGAGACTGAGGCAAGTGTAGCATCGCCGACGCCGCTCTCGAGATCTTCAATTAAAATCGGCGCGGTGGGCTCGAAGATGATTTCAAACGGTTTGCCGTGTTCTTCGTTCCATTTATTCGCGATATAGAAGGAATTACTGCCATTGCCATCGGCGATTAGCTTTTTCCCGGCCAAATCTTCGAAGGAATTGATCTCGGCGCCTGTCTTGGATACGAAGTAAAGGTCAAAATGTATATACCCTTCCGTGCCATACAGAAACTTGTCGCCGCGTTCTATGTTGTATTCAAACAAATGCGCCGCCGCGTCGATTTTTCCGGATTCCAGCGAGAGCAAAATATTGGTGAAGTCGGAAGGCTTGTATGTAAAGGTATACTCCGGCAGACGGTCGTCTATTGCGGCAAGTAGTTCATATTCAAAACCGTCGAGCTCCTTGTCGTCGTTGTAGAAGCTAATCGGGGAAAAATCCGCGCCTACTCCGACAAGCACTTCCGTTGGCTCTCCATCGCCGGTTTTTGCTTTGCCGCAAGCTGAGAACAGAGAAATCGCAAGAATCGCAGCCAGCAATAAAGGTATGATTTTTTTATAAGACATGGTTATAACCTCCTGAAAATTTTGCAGAATTTAATGAGCTTAGATATATATAAAAATGGATCGGTGGGCATCCATGAAATGCAGTTTAGTCGAGATGTGCATATACACATTTTGCGGTAAAAAAAGAGTTATATCCCCGCAGCGCGTCCACCGACGACAACCCCTGTTTCAAAGGCTAAAAGCTGATCCGACCAACCAGATGCCCACGCCTGAAGCTCCACGATTTCCATCGGCGACGGTGTATTTGAAATTTCATGCGCGGCGATTTTTTTTGCCAGCCCCATGTAGATTCCCGCCTGCGCTGATTCCGGCGCCCCCTCGATCGTCGTTTTCCCTTGCAGCTCCGATTGGGTAACAGTGACGGAGCGGGGAATGTATTCCATAACCTGAGTGATTGTGCGCGCCACGAAATCGTCAATGATTTCTTTTGAATATCCGGTATTGATGGAATTGGCGATCACCCCGCCGAGCAGCGCGCCGCCGGAATTGGAATACTTCTGTATGCCCTTGAACAAATTGTTCGAGGCA
>JAITPB010000209.1 GCA_031289625.1 Clostridiales bacterium
TCTGGCCTATATTTTTGTCTATCTTCACGTTTGGCTGCTTTTTGACAACCAGCACATCCATTCGCAGCGATTCTGTAGTAAGCTGGTGTTCCGCTTCGATTGTCAGTAAACTCAAGTAATTGTAAAACTCCATCTGAAGCGCCTGAAAAAACGCGGTGTGCCATTGCAGCTTTTCTTCTGCCAGCGGGAATCATCTCCCTTCTTCCGCCTATGTACATAGATGATCAGTCCCCCTGCTGGCTTTGCCGGCATCCCTCTCGCCGAGGAGGATTTTAGTTCTGCAATACTGATCATAGCCTATCATAATCGATCCGGGTTGCACAGCAATTTTGGCAAATATATCCGAGTATAGTATAGCAGAACCAGCGATGGTTTACAAAAAAATATAACATAGTAGAGTGCGGCGATGCTATAATAGCCTCAATAAACGAGGTTTGGCTGTGGCAGCAACTTTACATCTTGTGTTTCAGGGTCGGCCGCGACACGGTTATATTGAGCACAGTATTGTACATTGTATATTGAAAACTGATTAAGCGCGACTTTCACCGCCTAGTTGTCATCCATGCCGGGCGCACCACAAAAGGGCTGCACACACGCCGTGTGTCAGCCCTTTTGCTATGTGCTAAAATAATAGATTAATTTTCCTTCGGTTCGTCGCCGCTCGCTTCCGGCTTTTCTTCACTGCAGGTCTGGTTCTCTGCATCGCCGGTTTTCTTTTCTTCGCAGCAGGTTTTTTCAGAATCGCAGCACTGATGGTTTTCTTCCATGTTCTTTAATGTTTCGCTCAGGGATTTAGAAATCTCCTCGACGATGCAGGCCGTTTTCTCCACGATGGTTTTAGAGGCGGAGCGGAACCGGGGTTCCACATCTTTGAGAATGGATTCCAGACGGCTGCCCAGATCTTTGGAGAAATGCTCCACATTCTGCGAAAGCTTGCCGACCTTTTCTTCCCAATGTTTCTGCGCTTCCTCATCCCAAAAGCGTTCGCGCCAGTTCTCGCCGCAATCCTCATAGCCGGCGGTTTTAACGGCTTCCAGCAATTTAGTGGCTTCATCGGCCGTGATCTTGCCGTCTTCCAGCATTTGTAAAATTTTCATTCTCTCTGCTTTCATGATTAACCTCCTAAAAAAATGCGCCTTTATTTTTTCATATATACGCTAGGTCTCAATGGAAAGTTTATACTTTCAGAAAAAAACTAAGCCTTTGGTTCAAAGCTTCAGCCCACTGGAACGGGCCTGGTTAAATCCATCGCGTTTTAGAGGCTTCAGAGGCGAAGCGGAGCCAGGGTTCCACATCTCTTTTGAGAATGAATTCCAGACGGTCGCCCAGATCTTTGGAGAAATGCTCCACATTCTGCGAACGCTTGCTGATCTTTTCTTCCCAATGTTTCTGCGCTTCCTCATCCCAAAAGCGTTCGTGCCAGTTCTCGCCGCAATCCTCATAGCCGGCGGTTTTAACGGCTTCCAGCAATTTCGTGGCTTCATCGGCCGTAATCTTGCCATTTTCCAGCATTTGTAAAATTTTAGTTTTCATTTTTTTTGCTTTCATGACTAACCCCCTAAAAAATGCGGTCCAAAGCTTCAGTCCACTGGAACGGCTGGGCCGCCGTCCGTGAGCTTAAACAAGCGGTAGTCCTCGTCGTCGTCAATGAAAAATACGGCGCCGCCCGCCGCGATGACATAAGAGCAGCTATGATCGGAAAGATCCATTATTGTTCCATCCAGCGTCAAAAGATGCAGAGCAAAAACATCATCATCAATGTAATAAATTTTGTCGTCGCCCACCACGTCAAAACAATACGGGGAGATGCTGTAAGGAAACGGGATGAACTCCCCTGTGGCGTTCATCACTTCTACTCTGCTTAGATTCATATTCAAATAGACGAGATTGCCGTCCAAGCGGCCGCCCATGCGGCGGATGTTGCAAGAGGGGACGTCGTTCACGGCGCGGCCCACCAGATCGGGCTTGGTTAAATCCATCGCGTATATCCGGGCGTTGTCGTCGTCGTTGGTATAGAAGAGATTATTGCCCACAATCGTCAATTCATAACTGCATTCATCGTTCAATTTTTCGGACCAGCCGGTTTTTAAGTTCAGCCGGTATAAACTGTCCCAGTCCTCTCCGTTGCTGAAATATAAATAATCCTCAAAAAGGCGCAGGTACGCGGCGCTTTGCTCTGTAAGCTTTTCTGGGCGCATACCGGGTTTGATCCGGTAAATGCGGTAACTGTCAAATCCGTCAGTGTAATAGATTACGCCGCCTGTGGCTTGAATGAATTTAGGCGATACGTGATCCGCCAAAACGGTTCGAGAGCCGTCCGCGCGTTCCCGTATCAGGCATGTCGCATCGTCTGATTGAGAGCAGTAAAAAAGTTCTCCGTCCGCTTCGCATACCAGTTCATCATATATTTCATTTTCGTTTTCGGGGCAGGTGTAGACATAGTATCCAAACAGCGGCCTGGATCGTTCATAGAAGTCCGGGTCTTCTTCCAGATATTCAGACGGCCATGACGGCGGCGCGACGGTGACGGAAGGGGCGTTTTCCGAAAGAGAGGCGCTGTTTTTGATTAAGTTGACGGCCAAGAGCATCCCGGCTGCGAATAAGATCAAAAACAACAGGCATCCGCCCCCTCCGCAGCCGATGGCAAGCTTCGCCTCTGTGGACAGCGGACGGCGTCCGGACGATTGTCCGGCGGACGGCTGTCCGAATGATTGCCCGCTGGGCGAAGGCCCGGACGACTGTCCGAATGATTGCCCGCTGGGTGAAGGCCCGGGCGATTGTCTGGCGGGCGCGTCTGCGGTTATGGCTTCCAGCATCCGCAGGCCCAGGTCGGTGGGGGAGGCAAAAGACTCGCGCGAAACAAGAGCGTCCAGGAGCAAAGCGTCTAACGCGGGCGGTATGTCTGGGCATATTTCGGAAGCACGCCGCATGTCCGGCGCAAAAGAAACGCCCGTAATCATGGTATAATAAAAATGCGCAATCTCCCCGCACAGGGTATCCGTGGAAGCGTTTTGAGCGGGGAACGCGTTGATCCGCAGCAAGCCGCCGTCTGTTAAAAACACGCGATCCGCGTCCATGGGAAAACGCAGGCCGGCTTTCAAGGCTTTTTCCAAATCTGTCAGAAGAGGCCGCAGCAATTCAAAGGCGGCCTGAACCGATATTTTTTTCTTCTGGCGGGTTAGGTACTCCTGATAGGATATTCCAAATATTTTTTCCCAGACGGCATATGCCGTCTGATTCTCCTTGAAAATCTCAATAACATGCGGAAACGCCTCCGCGTTTAAACCCTGCCAGGCCCGCGCGCTTTCTAGGAAGGCCGCAAGCTCTGGTTCATAAGATTTTTCCGGGCGGATGAAACCGTCCGGATCGCGCGCCGCTTTTTCTTCTGGAAAAAATTCCGTCATATGGAAGACGACGCCGCTGTTACCAAGCGCTTCATATGTTACAGTATAGGCGTCCTGAAAAAGTTTCCGCCGCGCCGTATAGTCCGCGTTCATCCGTTCACCTCTTGTCACGCGCCGTGCGGATATTTTCAGCGCCAGTTCTCAAGCCATTTGATTCAATCTGATTTTTAAGCGGTCAAAACCGTTCAATCCAATTTATGAACGCCTCCGTGATGCTTTGCAAAAACGCGCGCGCCCCTTCGTCTTTGAGCGCGCCATTTCCGTCTAAAATGGTTTCAATGCCCGCGAGATACGCTTCCGGCTGCGGCATCATGGGTATATTTAACACAACCGCCGTTTGCCGCAGGACGTGATTCGCGCCAAAGCCGCCCATTTTTCCAGCAGAAAGGCTGATGACGCCGCCGGGCTTTCCGTCCCACACACTTTGGTTGCCGGGCCGGGAGCCGATGTCCAACGCATTTTTAAGCGCCGCCGGGATAGATCGGTTATATTCCGGTGTGATAAACAGAACCGCGTCCTGCGCCCGGATTTCCTCACGAAAGGCAGTCCAGGCAGCGGGCGGATTTTTTTCCAAATCTTGGTTGTAGAGCGTTAAATCCCCGATCTCGATTACTTTCGCCCCTTCGCCTAACATGGAGGAGACAATCGCCGCGATTTGCCGGCTGCGGGCGCCGCTTCTTAAACTTCCTGCGATAATGCCGATTTTTTTCATCAGTTCATTCCCTCTCTTTATTCATGATTAACGTGATTGTATCACAATGGCCAGGGAAAGACAACGCAAAAACGCGATTTGTCTGACCGCAAATCTTGAAATATTTGGTTGTGAATGTTATAGTAGGTGCGCTCCTGCATGGCACATCATAAAAGGAATCATAAGGAATCATATCGAAAGGAATTATACCATGAAAAAATTTTTATACGTGGGATTGACGCTGTGCCTGACGCTGCTATCCGCTGGCTGCGGCGCGTCAAAAAAAGACGGCGTCCCTCCGCCGGACAATCCGGCGTCTGAACAGCCGGACGATCGTCCGGACGATCTGGCGGCAGGTTCGATCCAGGAATATTTTCCCGTCAAGGCGGACACATATTACGAATATGAATCCTCTATAGCCGATTTGAACCAGCAGGTTTTTGTGACGTGCACAGACGGCGCGCAGATTCAACGGCGTGTTTCCACGGCGAAAGTGTCCGCCACTGAAGTGCTGGAGTACGTATACGGAGAGCTGCGTTTTATTTTCGGAGAGCCGGGATTTTATTATTACGAAAAACTTTTGCCTGTGGAACCTGCTTTCTATTCTGTCCTCCTGCGGGAACCTTTACACGTAGGACAAACATGGCGGATGGACGAGACCAGGAACGCGGAAATCACCGCCATGGATGCAGACGTCTCCACCCTCTCGGGCGATTATAAAGCGATGGAGATTACCACATCGGCCGCCGATGGGAAAGAGCAGAAAGAATATTACGCGCCCGGTGTGGGGCTGGTCAAAACGGTATACACAACGGAAGAATACGGAACTTTGGAAATCGAACTGGCGCGTATCACAGAGGAAACGGCCCTGAACACGCCGGCGGAGCTTTATTTTTTAAATGGAACGTCTCTGGTAAAAGAAGAAAAGACGCTGCCTGTCACGACAAACTGTGATTTGGCCGCGCTTTTTACGGAAGCCATGCGGACATCAGGCGAAGGCCATACGCCTTTGCTGCCGCCGGGCGCGAAAATCCAATCGATTGAAACGGATCGGGCGAACAATCGCTTGCGTATCGATCTTTCCCGCGAATGGATAGACGCGGCGGGTGATTCCGAAACCATCGTTCTGCAGGGCGTGGTCAACACAATCGGCCATTTTTATGACGCCAGAGAAGCGCGCGTCACGATCGGCGGCGAAGACTATCAATCCGCGAATCTGCATCTAGGGCCGGACGATTGGCTTTCGGTGGAACCAAGCACGCCGGAAACAAATGATGACGCCTGAGAAAGACATCGCCACGGTTCAGGGCACAATGGAAATCCTGCACAAATTTTCGCTGAGGCCCCGCAGGTCACTGGGACAGAATTTTTTGGTCGATCCGTTCACACGCGAAAAAATTATCGCGGCGGCTTCTCTTACGCGAGAGGATACCGTCCTGGAGATCGGGCCGGGGATTGGAGCGCTTACGCAAGCTTTGGCGCGAACCGCCGGACAGGTGATCGCGGTAGAAATTGACAGACGTCTTGCGGACGTCTTGCGGGCGCTGTTTGACGGCGTGGATAATGTAGAGATTCTCCAGGCGGACATTTTGAAAATGGATCTCGGCGCGTTTTCGCGCGCGCGCGGGCTGACGCATTTCAAGGTGACGGCCAATCTTCCCTATTATATAACGACGCCCGTCCTCATGCGTTTGCTGGAAAGTACCCTGCCGCTGACGGGCCTTACCCTTATGGTGCAGCGCGAGGTGGCGGAGAGGTTGACGGCTTCTCCAGACGGCAATTACGGCGCGATTTCCGTGATGGCCCAATATTACGCGGACATTCGGATCGCGGCGATGGTTCCGCCCCATTGTTTTTATCCCAAGCCGAATGTAGATTCTGCCGTGCTGACATTGGTGAAGACGGAAAAAAACCGCGCGTTGGTTTCCAATGAAAACATTTTGCGGCAATGTGTGAAGGCCGCTTTCGGCAAACGGCGGAAAACATTGGTCAACTGCCTGGCAGAACAGCCCTGGCTGGGCTGTTCAAAAGGAGAGATAACCCAGATTCTCGTGCAATGCGGGTTTGACGCGCGCATCAGAGGAGAAGCTTTGCCGCTGTGCGCGTTTATCACGCTGGCCAATGCCTTGAATGAATCCGCGAAATGACGCATATAGTTTAGATGGTATTTGCAATGGTATTTGCTATCGTGAAAGAAAGAAAGGAGAGAATCCGTGGAATATCATCGCTATTTTGTGTCACTGCAGTCGGAGACCAACGGCTTTGAATACAAGGGCCGTGAACCGGCGGGACGATGTGTTTTGGAATCAAGAGGAAACAAAGGAAAAATTTCTCTCTGGGTTCAGGATTTAAAGCCGGAAGTTCTGTATAAAATCGCACTTGTATTTATGGAAAAAGAAAAATCCGTCGGCGTTCCGATGGGAACATTGCATGTGGATGAAAGAGGAAAAGGGGAGTTCAAAGGAGAGTTCCGCACTGTACTGATGACCAATGAGCAGGGATTGGAAACTTTCACCGCCGTCGCCCTGCTCGCGCCGCGCAATCAGGAATTGATATGCCCGATTGTGGGCTATAAGGAAGCGCCTGTTCTTTGGAAAAGCCATTTCAGCCTTCTGGAGACGTCCCCATCGCTGGAGGCCGCCCAGCCTCACACCGCGTCTGAACAGGCTCCACCTGAACAGGCCCCGCCCGAACAAGCGCCGACCGAACAGGCCCCGCCCGCGCCAGAATCTCCGCCTGAACAGACCCCGCCCGTGCCAGAATCTCCACCCGCGCCAGAATCTCCGCCTGAACAAGCGCTGCCTTCTGAATCGAAACCCGAAACATTAGAGCGAACGCTGGACGCTGAACCAGAGCCGGAGGCCGGAACCCAAAAAGAAATCGAAAACGAAAACGAAATAACGACGGCGCCGGAACCCGCGCCCGCACCGCTCGAACCGTTTCATGAATTTGCCAATGAGCGGGACTTTTTTGACGGTCTGGCGGAAGCGACGGCGCCGGAGCCGGTTGAGCCGACAATTTTGCACTACAAAATGTACCCACAGGAACCAGAACCGCCGGAACCGGAACCACAGGAACCAGAGCCACAGGAACCAGAACCGCAGGAACCAGAACCGCAGGAACCGGAACCGCAGCAGCGGATAGCCAAGCCGTTTGCTTCCTTCGCACCGAATACGCTTTCACCGCATGAGGAACTGGAATTGATTTTTAAAATCTACATCCATATGACGCCCTTTGAAAAGCAGGTAAAAGAAATCGAGTGGATCCGTATTTCCG
Source organism: Clostridiales bacterium (assembly GCA_031289625.1). Classification (GTDB taxonomy): domain Bacteria; phylum Bacillota; class Clostridia; order Lachnospirales; family WQUN01; genus JAITPB01. The sequence goes on from JAITPB010000209.1 coordinate 7,372, forward strand.
ACCGGGAACCGATTTTCCTGCCCATAGATTACCAAAATTTGATGAACCATCCTTTTTTAGTGGCTGCTTATAAAAAATATAAACATCTCATCCTGGGACGGTTCATGGGCGTGCAAGACGTCTACGTTCTTGGCCTTCCCGGCGTTTATGAGAGCCGGTACAGGCCGGTCGCGCTTCAACTGGGGTTTGGGCAGTTTAAATGCTGCGATGAGGTGAAGCCTGTGGAAGGCCAGTATGGGTATTGGCTGCAATCTTTTAAACTTTAATTTCGCCGGGAGGCGTACAATGCGCGTAAGAAGAAAGCCGTGGACTGCCGGGGAGCTTGCCGCCAACCCCAAAATCGTGCGTGATCCGGAGCAGTGGAAGGGCCGGTGGCATGGCTATTTTAAAAACGAAAACCCGATACAATTGGAGATAGGATGCGGAAAAGGACAGTTCATCGCCGCAGCGGCGGACGCGTACCCCCAAACGAACTTTATCGCGCTGGAACGGAACCCGGCTATTTTGGCCGCGGCGGCGCGGAAAGGGTTACAAGCTTCAGAAAACGCTCATCTCGCATATATTAACAGCGACGTGAAAAACCTGCCGGCTTATTTCGCGCCGGGAGACATACAAGCCTTGTACATACAATTCTGCGATCCCTGGCCCAATAAAAAGAAATGGGCGAAGCGGAGGCTGACGCACGCCCGTTTCTTAGAATTGTACCGGCAGTTGGCGATTGACGTGATTTTTTTCAAGACGGATGACCGAAAACTGTTTGAATTTTCCCTGGAGCAGTTTTCAGAACAAGCCCGCTGGCTGATGAAAAATATCTCGCTGGATTTGTACGCCGATACGAATGCCGGACAACCGGCCGGGGACGCGCGCTTTATGACGGAGTATGAGGAGAAATTCGTCAGCTTGGGAACGCCGATCTATAGGCTGGAAGCTTATGGGAAAGCCTTGGGGGGATTGTCTGATGAGCGTGCGAAGTGTCAAGATCAAAAACCGTGTCCTGCAAGTGTTGTATCGTCCCCAGAAAAGCAAAATCCTGAATCAGGAAAACTTAAACAGTTTTAACGAAATGGACAAAGCGCTGGAGAAAAAACTGGATGGACTCACATCGAAAAAAAGACGAGGACAAAAACGGGAAAAAGATTTGGAAGAAGAATAAAAGAGAATCAAAAAGAGCGGATCGCGTTATTCATTTACGCGGCTTCCGCTCTTTTTTTGATGACGCCGTCCATCATCACAAACCGAAGGCTGAACTCTTTATCCACGGCGATGATATCCGCTCGCTTGCCGATATCAATAGAACCCAGCTCGTTAAAAAGGCCCAGCGCCCTGGCGGGGGTGTCCGTCGCCATTTGTGCGGCCTTTTCCAGCGGGACGCCTGTGCTGTGCATGTTCTTCACGGCGCGCAGTAACGTCAGCGTGCTGCCCGCCAGCGCGCCGCTCTCCGTCCTGGCTACGCCGTCCCGTACCAGGACGTTCATTTCGCCCAGCGTATAGTCTCCGTCCGCCATGCCGCCGGCCCGCATACAGTCCGTAATCAAAATCACTTTTTCCGCTGTTTTCGCTTTATAGAGCAGTTTGACGGCCAGCGGATCGGTATGAATGAAATCGCAGATGATCTCATTATAAACGCCGTCATGCGTCAAAACGGCGCCGGTCATGCCTGGGGCGCGGGGGCTGAACGGGCTCATGGCGTTGTATGTATGAATGGCGATACAGCCCCCCGCTTCTATCCCCGCCAGCGTTTCCGCACAATCCGCGGCGGAATGGCCCAGACGCGCGACGATATTGTTATCCCGCAGCAGACGGATGGCGTCCAAAGCCAGCGGCTTTTCCGGCGCGATGGCGACGGACGCGATATGTCCTTGGCCCCGATCGATCAGCGCCTGAATTTCCGCCAGCGCAATGCCGCGAATATGTTCTTCCGGATGCGCCCCTTTAAACAGCGGGCTGATGTACGGCCCTTCTAAAAACGCGCCGATGATCCGCGCGCCGGTCACGCCGCGATCCGACGCGTCGCGAACGCTGTCCAGCGCGGCGTGGATCCGCTCTAAGCTGGCGGTTACGGTGGTAGGGCAGAACGACGTGACGCCTTCCTCAAGCTTATGCCGGGAAATGGCGTCAAGCGCCTCAAAAGAAGCGTCCATAACGTCAAAGCCCGCGCCGCCGTGCACGTGAATGTCCAAGAAGCCGGGAAACACATACAGCCCTCTCAAATCCACAGTTTCAATGGCGGCGGTTTTTTCGCCCGCCGCCTTCTCCAAACTGTGAATCCGGTTTCCCTCCACGACAATGTTCAGCCCTTGGATCAGTTCGCCGTTGGAACAGCAGGAATCCGTTTGCAAGATGTACATGGCCGCCCCCCTTGTCTATCCGTTTTGTTTCGCGCCGAAACAACCGTGCGGGGACTGACAGAAATATCCGGCTCAGTCGCCGTCATTAGCGATCGCGCCCAGGATGTTCAAATATTTGAGCGGTATGATCGTTGAAATAGCGTGCTTATAAACCATCTGCTGTTTGTTGTCC
>JAITPB010000124.1 GCA_031289625.1 Clostridiales bacterium
CAGGTATTAGTAATCTAAGGATAACGCATTTTTGGTCATAGGGCTATTGTTTTTGTAAAATTTTGTATGTTATCTGTCCCGCCCTTCAAAATGAAGATTGAGAACTTTTAACTGTCCAGCAAAAAAGTACACAAAATAGAATTATTCGGTGAATCATTATTGGCTATTTTTATGTGTTTTACAAACATGGCGTTGTTCATCCTGACATAGGCTTTCCTAAGTTTTTTAAACATTTACGTTTCGAGAAACCCTTCGGCTATATATTTGAGACTATTTGGCCATAATCTGATCCCTTCTTGATACTGGAAATAGTGGGTGCATTTCTCCTGGAGCCATGGTTGACACTATGGCTCTTTAAAAATGAGTATATTCAGATCAGAAAGGGGGAATCGCATGAATCCCGCGGGTACGGAACCGCTTCATCCGATCAAGAGCGCCGCGCGTCACGCTGCCAGTTACGCGATCCTTTCGGCTGTTCTGGGAATAGGGATGTATCATCTATTCTTTCAAGGCAATATGAATTGGATAACCACGTTGTCCATCACGCCCGCCGTCATGGCCGCGATAGGCGCGCTGTATGGATATATTAAAGCAAGGCCAAAAATGAAATCTATACAGGATCAATATAATAGCATATCGGAAAATCATTCCCCAGCTGCGCCGGAAAAAAATCTTAACGAAGCCTGTGAAGGCGATCAGGCGGCGCCGCAGAGACCACCCAGCGTTGAGATGGCCGAAAAGAAAGGCCCGGCGCTCAAAATCAGCGTGATCATTCCCGTCCGCAACCGCGAGAATTATCTCAGGCAATGCTTGGACAGCGTCATTCATCAGACCATGCCGCATTCGGAGTATGAAGTCATTGTGGCCGACGACTGTTCGACGGATAATAGTTATTCAATGGCTTTACGCTACGCCACAACCTATCCCAATCTGGTAAATGTGATGCGGACGCAGAATACGGACGGCGCTTCCGGGCCACGAGATATTGGGTTGGAGGCGGCCACAGGCGAATACTTATTTTTCCTGAATATGGAGGATTTTATCGATGAAAAAACGTTACTGGATGGATATCAAGCGGGGGTTGAGAACGCCAGCGACCTGGTTCTGATCAAAAAGGCGCCGTCTGCGCCTGACGCGGAAAAGTCTGGCGGCAGCGAAGGGAATACAAAGGCGAATCTTATGCAGGTGAGTTTTTTCTATAAGCGCCTGCGCGTCGAAAACCTTGGCCTTCAATTTGCGCCTAAAATGATACATGGCGAAGACTGGCTGTTTACCAATCTATTTTTGCTGGGGATTGAAAAAAATAAAATCAGCGTATTGGATAACAAAGAGGATTACATATGCAGAACTACGATAGAAGAACAGCAAGTTTCGGACGGCCCATTAACAGAGGCAAAGGAAAATTTAGAAGAGCATATCATCAAATTCAGGACATTTTCCGACTCCATTTTTGGGTGCAAATTTCAAAATAATAACTTGCCTGTTGATAAAACTTTGCTGTTTAAATGGCTGCTGGCCATACCGCTCGCTTTTCCCAAAAATCAGCCTGACGCAGCGGATATACATACTTTTGATGAACAGAATGAAAGCAGTGAAGTGATTACGGAATATGCCAAATTGTACAATAGATCTATTCCGTTGTGGGTGGATCAACTCTTAGATCCAAAAGACGCGGCGCTTTTCAAAGGAATCCGTGACCATGACGAAGAAGTTTTAACCCAGTATAGTCTCCACAATGAAGATATTGACGAAAAATTAATCGTATCGAGGTGGAAAGCGCAGCATACTTACCCGCCATATCGAAAGCGTGCACTTGTACATGATGTAATACTGTTTGGATGGTATTATAATGGAGACATAGGCGGAAGCTTGAATTTTTATGCGCTGCACGAGCTTTTGAAATCCGCGGGATATGACGTCGTTGTCGCGCGGACAAAAAAAGAGGAAGAAATCCTGGCGGGCGCTAGGCGGCAATACGATATGGTAAAAAAATTTTATAAACTGACAGGGTACAGGGAAGCCTCGAAATGGTACGAAGCCCGCGATTTCGCCAATATATTTGTCGTGGGTTCTGATCAGCTGTGGAACGCGCAATGCGATTTTTCACCAGAGACAATGTACCTGGGATGCGGCGACAAAACAGTCAAAAAAATTGCGGCCGCAACTTCGTTTGGAAGCGACGCACATGGTTATACAGCCGGGCAGCTGCCGATTGCAAAACACCTTTTGAGCCAATTCCATCATATTTCTGTCGGGGAACCCAGCGGCGTTGAACTTCTCAGCGGCATTGGCGTTGAAGGCGCGAGCTGTATATTAGATCCGATTTTTTTGTGTTCCAAGGACGCCTACATAAAATTGGAAGAAAAGGCTGTTTATCGCAACGAAAGCCAGTTTGTGTTTGCTTATTTACACGAGATCGATCAAAACCTTATTGATTTTGCCCTCAAAGCTAAAAATCAAGGGGAAAAAGAAAAAGTATTTATGATGACGGCCCTGGGCGGCGCTGATATACAAGCGGCGGATTGGACAGCCCATGAGGACATTGAATTCTGCCCTGACGCCACAAGCGCGGACTTTCTCTATAACATGGCCCGCGCGGATTTTGTTGTCACGGACAGTTATCATGGGGCGTGCTTTGCCGTCTTGTTCCACAGGCCGTTTGTCTGTGTGCGCAGTAACCGGCGCGGCCAATCCTGTTATACTGTTTTTAATGAACTCGGGCTGGGCAAGTATGTGGCGGAACCGGATCAATTGGATAAAACGCCTATCAGCGTTGAAATGCCATGGCAGGAAGTGGATCTCCATTTAACGCAAATGCGTTTCGCTTCATTCAGATGGCTGGAAAGGGCATTTGGCAAAGGATTCCCGCGAAACGACAGAATCACGCGTATTGACCAACTCCCTAAAAGTTACTGCGCTGGCTGCGGCATCTGCCGGGACGCGTGCCCGCAAGCCGCGATAGTCTGGGAAACCGATCCGGAAGGCTTTTCTTTTCCCATAATCCCTGGCAGCGGCCCATGTGTGCAATGCAAACGCTGCGTAAGCGTCTGTCCCATTCTTCGCGTCCCAAGACGCGTAAAAATGCCACAGATTGGCTATGCCGCCATGGCTGACGATGAGGAACGCCAGCTTTCGAGCAGTGGCGGCGTGTTTGGCGCCGCGGCGAAATTGTTTTTGCGGCCGGAGGGAGCGGTGGCTGGCGTAAAGTGGTCAGAGGATTTTGGGCGCGCTGAACATGCCCTCGTACATCAATGGGAAGGCTTATCAGGGCTTCGGCAATCTAAATATATCCAAAGCGATACGAACAGCATTTACCCGAAAGTCAAAGCTGAACTGGAGGCGGGCGGGCAGACGCTGTTCACAGGGACGCCCTGTCAAGTGGCCGCTTTGAGGAATTTTTTGGGGAAAGAATATGAGAATTTGCATACCATAGATTTGCTATGCGGGGGAGTCGCCTCGCCGCTGGCATGGCGGCGGTACGCTTCGGAAATTACGAAGGATCGTACCATTACGGATGTACATATGCGCGACAAAAAACAAGGCTGGAGCGCGGCGCACTTGCTTACCATAGAAGCCGGCGGCGAAATTTACCAGGAGACCAGCCTGGACAGCGCGTGGCACGCTCTATATTTAGAGCGCAGAGCCATGAATCGCCAGTCATGCTACACCTGCCCATACTGCAATCTGAACCGCCCGGGCGACTTGACGATCGGAGATTTCTGGAGCATAGACAACTCGCCTCTCGCCGAACGGAACGATGGCAAAGGCGTTTCATGCGTCATCGTCAACACGGAAAAGGGCAAGGCTCTTTTGGAACGGATGCGTCAGGATTTGACACTCTGCGAAAAAGTTGATCTGAAATTTATCAGAGCCAAGCAGCCTATGCTGCGCTGGCCGCCGCTTAAAATGACGTCAGCGCGAAAATTATTTTTCGATCGCCTTGGCACGATGCCCTTCTCGCAAATTTTGAAAGACATGCAGACGCTTGAGATGAAACGATAACCGTAAAAACAGTAAAAAACAAATGTCACGGGCGGCATTCTTTGCCGCCCGTGACATTACACGCCGGCGTTCTGGCCGCAGCAATGCTTATATTTTTTCCCGCTGCCGCACGGGCACATCTCGTTACGGCCTACTTTCCGCTCCGTCCGGCGATAAGGCATCTGTTCGCCGTCATCGTCGTCGTCCCAATCTTCTTCATACAACTCATTTACCAATTCATCACTCAAATCTTCATCCGGATGATCATCCGGATCACGATCGGCCCCGCCAAACAATTGTGTGAACGCCCGGAGTAAATGGACATTTTTTGCTTGGCTTTTATCGTACACTTTAAACGCCTTGTCCGGATCCATCATATATTCTTGCAAAGAATCAGCACGGAACGCCTTGGGATATTTCTTGTGCAGGCTAGTGCTCTTGCGGTAGGTTTTTTCTATCAATTTCTGCTCTTTGTGAGGATTGATTACGTCCAGGTAAAAATCTTTGTGAAGCTCGAAATACCCGGGATAGGCGGTTCTCATATCCCGCAGGTTTTTACGGAATTTTTCAGGCTTCGACACGATATGAATCTCCATTTGGCAGAGGTATACCTCTTCATAACTTGTAATGATGCCCGAGACCAAGAGATCCGTTAGATCAATGAGAGCAGGGTCATATCCACACTCGCGTTTAAATGTTAAAAAATCCATTCTGGCTTTAAACTGATCCAGTTTTTTTCCGCGCTGTTCATTGCAGTTGGAGGTTCGCAATTTGTCATAAAGAGTAAGCACGGCATCCGCCGCCCGATCCGTTTCTAAGAAATGACTGATCAAAGAGAGCGCCATATTGCATTCGGCTTCAAGCGGTTTGGGGTCGCGCAGAAAAAAACGTGTAAATTTTTCGCACCACACGAGGGCTTTATCAAAATCCGAATCCCAGCCCTCGGCGACTTCTAAGGCAGAGCCGCCGTAGACGATATATCTCTCCTTAAACATCTCCGGGTCGATGGCGTCCACTTCGGTCATCACCCGGCCATATTCCGCGTCCCTATGATGCCGGACGAACCCCAGATATATGGCCCACGTCTCCGCGTCGCGGCTATCGATCTCGATAGCCGCCCTAAACTGATCATTCGCCTTTATGGTAAACCCGCGCTTCATGTAGGCCATCGCCAGATGCCGCGCGGCCTCCTGCGACGCGGGGTGTTTCTGCGACGTTTTCCGGAACTGGTCAATAGCATATTTATAGTTATTGTTTTCGAGATAGGATCGACCCAGCAGTATGCCAATTTCCTCTGACGCTGGAAATTTTCTTTCGGCCTTTTTCAACTTGCTAATGGCTTCTTTGTAGCGATCGCTCCTGAACAAAGCGTCGGCCGTCAGCAAAACCTCACTGAGTTCCGGCGGCAGCTCCAATTGCTTATCATAACCAGCTCTTTTCTGATCGTCTGTCAGAAACGCGTAGGCTTCGCGCAGAGCCTGAAACCCGTCCGGATCTGTTTCAGGGGGATGGAGTTTGACCTGCTCGTAATAGGCCCGTTTCAGCCGGGTTTTGTCAGCGCCGCGCTCCACGCCCAAAATAGTATAGTAATCCCGCATGGTCTCCATTACTCCATCTCTGTTTCCGCGTGACGCAGCAAACTCATCAGAAATTCCTTACAATCATCCAACATTTCGGCGTCCCATCCCAATATCAGGCCTTCTTTTAATTCCGTCAGCGCTCTGTCGATGTCATCCCGATCCAACGGATCCAACGCGTCGCTTTCCAGCATTTGTTCCGCGCGATGGATCATGGCCCGGTATTTCCGGGCCGGTTTGGCGTCCGTCCATTGGGATAAATCTAAATTCCGCCCTGTCGTCGCCGTATTGATCTGGATGGTGGCGCTTTTGCCTGTAGAAACAACCTCTCCTGTCACCGTCAGCACAGCGTTCAAATCATACGTAAAGATCACTTTGATTTTTTCTTTGCCGGCCCTGGCCTTAGGAACCCCGCCCAGCCTGAATTTATTCAGCAGAATATTGTCTTCCGGCAATGTGCTTTCGCCTTGAAACGCGCTGAGATCCACCGAGGTTTGATCGTCATGCGATGTGACATAAACCTTCGACTCAGTCGCAGGGATGGTCGTATTGCGCGGGATCAAAATATCGCAGCGCAGCATTTCGCCGAACAGGGAACTCATGATCACGTCTGTGCTCAAGCTGTACGGGCAGACGTCTGTCAGGACAATCGGGTTATCCGCGAACAAACCTTCCATGATGCCGGCCTGGATCGCCGCGCCGCGCACAACCGCCAAATCCGGATCGACAAAGGACTGCGGATCAAAATCCAAGGTTTCCGTCAAAAAATCGCTGACCAGCGGAATCTTAGTAGAGCCGCCCACCAGCAAAACCAAATCCATATCATTCGCTTGCAAATCCGCGTCGTACAGCGCGTTTTTGATCTGTGCGGCGGAGGAGGATATTTTATCCAGGATCAGCGGCTCAAACTCTTTGCGGGTCACTGTT
>JAITPB010000177.1 GCA_031289625.1 Clostridiales bacterium
ATCGGAGTTGGAGTCGACGTCGGTCTCAAAGTTGGAGTCGGAGTCGAAACCGGAATCGGAGTCACTATCTGATCCCAAAGATTTTGTGGGGCAAACACGAAAAAACTGCTTCCTTCCGGTTGTGCGACAGAAGCATCCCAAAAAATTTCCCAACCAGCTACCGCGTCTTCTGACATCATATAATTGTTATTGCAGATCAGTCTCTGCATATTTTCGCACGCATAGATCTCTAAGCTTGTCAAGAGATTGAATTGGCAGTCGAGAGTAATCAGATGGCCGTTGCCGGATACATTTAATTCTCTCAGCGCATTGTGAGCGCATCTGAGTTCTTCCAGATAGAAGCATGCAGACACGTTCAGCTCTTCCAGCGCGTTATTTTCGCAGGTCAGCGTTTTCAAATTAGGGTTTCCCGACAAATCCAATGACGTTAGTTGGTTGTCGTCGCAGTAAAGCGTTTCAAGACCTGTGAAATATTCAATTCCCGTTAAGTCGGCAATTTCACGCCCAGCGATGTCCAATTCGTCAATGCCGGCCAGGGTGTCTCTGTCGCTCACAGTGATCAGGTCTGAATCCCCCCGGATGATTGAATCGACACGGAGAACCACCTCGTCACGGAGAAGATCCAACACCACAGCCCGGAAATTCGCATCCGGAAAGGCTTCGAGGAAAGTGATCTCGATCGCCGCCATGGGCGCTACATTCCTCACGATTGGCGTGAATGCCTGGTTCGCGGCGCTGACAGGGACAGCCGTCGTCAATAAAGCGGCGGACAGCAGCATGGCAAACCCATTGCGCATAAAACGTTTAAACATAATTCTTACCCCCTACATAAATTATTTTTGTTCCATCCGGTATCCTTAAGGAAGTCCGTTTTAAAGCCGCCATATCATATGCCCGCGGCAATCACCTCCGATAAAACTTATTTCGATTTATTTTTCTATATATTACATCGAGAGTAAAATAATGTCAAGTATTTTGTTTAAATCAAGAAAAATAAAATCTCACAGTAAGCCGCGGCGCGATTTTTTCGACAGAGAATCGGATTAAAAGCAAAAAAAAAATCGGGTCGATGCGAACAGACCGATTTTTTTGTAGACTTTTAGAATTATTTTTTTATTTTTTATTGAAACGCCATCAGCAGCAGCATCCCCAGCAAATCCTCCCGGACATTTCCGCCAGCCGCCCCTCCGGAGAATCCTCCGGGGGATCTCTCGGGCGCGCCGCCGCTTCTCATGCCGATAGGGAAGGGATGGCCTACAGATTGGCGCAGTTCGTTTCCGATGCTCTGCGCCGACGCCAGAAAAAGACACATCTCCATGAGCTGGTCGGCATCCGCCTGGCGATCGGACGGCAAAAAAGCTTTCAGCGCCGAAAGCAGCCGTATTTCATCCGGCGGCGCTTCCACAATTTTTTGCCTTTGCGCGCGCACCGCCTTGGCCAGTTTGTTTGTGTATTTGTTCTGAAAATAACCGGCCGCCAGCGCGGCGGCTTCTTCGAGATCCGTTTTGAAGCTTTGCTGATCGCTCATTTGCCGGGTAAGATCATATATGGTTCGGCTCATGCCACCATCCCCTCGCTTGTTACGGGCGGCAGAATGCCGTCCGCCATATTTTCGTTATCGAGTATATCTCAGCATATGAGAACACAAGACGGCTTGTGTTCCGCGCTGTGCGCGCTGGCGCGCCCTTACTTCGTTACGGCCAGTCTAAATGCTCGTGCGTATAACACGCGCGATTAAAATCTGTTGCGCGAAGCGCTGTATTGTCGTATAATTTGACCCGTAGAACAAAATTTTATGCAAGGACGGAGGCGATGTTTTGAGAAAGGCCTTTTTACCGCGCGGATGGACAAACGCGCCGCGTCGCGTTTGCCTGCTGATCCCGCTGGTTCTTCTGATCCTTCTGCCGGCGTGCGGCGGCGGCAAGCTGAAAGACGGCGCGAACGCCAATTACATGGACCCAAACCCGCGGGAAGAAACGGAAATCGCTGGCGTGGATTTTTATATGGACGTCAGCCAAAGCATGGGCACACTGGCTGAGGATTCTTTATTTAACCGCATCGTTTATTCCGCGTATGGCGCTGCCATGGAAATCAGCCGCCGAAGCGCGGATGACATACATATTTATGACGCCGGCGGCGATCCGCTGCCGGACGCTCCACTGCCTGAACTGGACAGAAATTTTTTCAGCGGCAGTCAATCCGCTTCCGCATATCATGGCGATTCTGATAAAATACTTTCAACGGCGTTAAGCCGCGTCCAGCCGAAACGTCTGTCCATTATTATATCGGATCTGGACGGCCAGTTGAAAGATTACGCGGGCGTTTCCAACCTGCTGATCAATCAAGTCATTTCGGCTCATCAGCTCGCGTCCGCCGTGATCGGGGTAGAGGCGCAGCCGCGGCCCTTTTTCCTGTTTGCCGTCGGCGCGGGCGACAGCGTCTCGCGTTTTGTCACCGCTTTTAAAGAAAAACCGGATGTGCTGGCTTACGCGGGCAAGCCGCCTGAACTGCAGCTGGACGAGATCCAAAAAATTAATTACCAGGTTTTCGCCAGCCAAAACGGCATCCTGGGCATTCATTACGCCAACATCCGCCCTGTGGAAAACGGCGTGTATTATCAGCCCGCGCCGGAAAACCCGGATCTGCTGCCGGGCCAGTCCCTCACCCCCAGCGGTCGGTTTATTACGCGTGCGGAAGAACAGGGCAGTTTTTCGAGCCTCAACGCGGCGTATACCGCCGATCAAACGGGGACGATCGAGGGAAGCGTCAACGTCAGCGACGTTTCGGACGCTTTGCCGCGCCAGGTGATGATTTATCCGCGCAACGGCGGGAGCCGCGCCGACTTTAGATATCTCGCCTTTTCGCCGCTGATCAAAGACAGGAGCCGCGGCTTGGCCGCGAAGATCAAATTGGAGATTCCCTTTGACATCATTGACGGCGTTAAACTGAGCGCCTTGGACTGCAAAGTCTCCACCAGCCTTTACACCTCCAGCAAAGAAGAGTTTGTTCCTTATAAAGGGGAGGCGCCGCTTTACGCCAGCGTGGCCGAAAGCGCCATAGCGGAGCAAGGCAAATGGCGTGTGGACGACGCCAAAAACGCCATCATTTTTAACATTATTCTGCCGGACGCCGCAGCGCTGCCCACAGCCTCCGGCGCCTTGAATAAATTGGACGTCACGATCCGGTTTTTCGCGTCGGAGACGTCCGTCCCGGCCTGGGTCAAAGACTGGGACGCCCGCAAACAGGTGGAAAACCTCCATAATCTTTTTGATTCTATCAACAAACATCAATCCGAACTGAACAGCGGCGCGAACGCGTTTACCGTTTATATTCAATAGGGGGGATTTCATGGCCGGCAAACGGCTGTCGGATTCAAAAACAAGCTTTATGGCCGCTCTTTTCGGCGCGGCGGCCTTCATGCTCCTGGGCATTGTCTGTTACGGCGTCTTTAAAGAACGCTGCCTTCCCGTGGACGAAAACATGCCGCCCGAAAGATGGGCGCGTCAATTTTTGCTGCTGTTCGCTTTTTCGTCGGGGGCTTCTCTGCTCTTAAACTGGATTGTGACTTTCGTGATCGCGCTGCGGGAATTATATCCTTCCCGCGCGAGCTGGTGGACGCTCCTCATGCTGTCCATTTTGATCGGCGTATCTTTTTCCGTATTCTGGATTTTATTTTACCCGGAGGAAATCGGCTGGTATATTCTGGCCGTCGCCTTATTCATCGCGGAACACGGCCTGATCTATTTTCTGGCGACAAACTTCAGCTCGGAAATTTGGCGCAACGGCTTTTTTCCCTTCGCCGGCGTCCTGCGGCGCGGCGGAAGAAAGGGGCGGCTTTCATGACATGTTATCTTCTGCCCATCGGCGGCACCGGCATCCGGGTCATGCGGGCGCTGGCGCATTTATGCGGCGCCGGTTGTTTTTCGGGCGTGGATTTCCGCGTGATGTGCGTGGATTCAGACGGCGTCAACGGCGATAAAAACCGCCTGATGGAGACTTTGAACCAATACCGCGCCGTGCAGCGGGGCGCGCCCCACCTTCTGCCGGATATCGTGCCCTGCGGCGCGAACGGCGTTTGGTCGCCGTTGAACGTGATCACCCAGTCTATGTCTCAAATGGTGAGCGCCGGGCTGATGAGCGGCGAAGGCCGGGCCGTGTTTGAGTTTCTTTTTTCCCAGCCGGAGCGTGAAACCATTTTGGAAGGCGGCGTTTATGGCCGCACTTCCATTGGCTCTTATTTTATTTCACAGCAAATCCTCACGCCGATGAATCAATTCACGGCTGAATGGGCGGATTTTTTTGGCGCGCCGGACGCGGGACGCGATAAAGTTTTTATCATCGGCTCTATGTTCGGAGGCACGGGCGCTTCCGGTATACCGACCATCGCGCGCATTCTCAAAAGTATGCCGCTGACCGCCGATCTGCCCATCGGCGCGGCGTTTGTCATGCCCTATTTCCGTCCCGCGCCCAGCACAGACGATTCGAGAACCGATCTGCCCATCGACTGGCGGACGTTCAACGCCAAAGCCAAAACCGCGCTTTCATTTTATATCGATCAAAATCTCGACGATATTTTTCAAGTCATGTATTTTATCGGGGAGCAGGAAGACAATTTCATGTGGGTCGAAAATCATGTGAACGGCGCGGCGCAGCGAAACAAAGCCCATATTGTAGAAGCGCACGCCGCCGCGTTTTTGAAAGACTTTTTGAAAATGCCGGGAGACGGCGCCTTTCACGTTCGGTTTTACGGCCTGGGGGAGGAAAGCGAAACGCCGCCCGTCGGGCCGGAACTGATCAACAACGTCGTTACCGATACGCGCATTTTTGATAGGCTGATGGATTTCTTTTTCTTCGCTTCGTTTTACACAAAATACGCGTATCCCAGCATCCGCGCGGGAGAATCGCAATGCGTCATGGGCTGGCTGCGGAGGCTGACACACGACTGCGGCCTAGGCGATGAAGAAAGCGCCGCCTTAAATGATTATTGTCAGTCCTATTTGACCTGGATGCTGGAGATGATGGTGCTGACGGATTCCCACGGCGCGATCCAATGGGACCGGAACAACCCCGGCGTCGCCTGGCTGAGGACAGATGGGGATTACGCGCAGCTTTTCGACGGAAAAGAACTGGACTGCCGCGTAAAAGGCATCAAAAGGATGCGGCATTATGACTGGGAATATCTGCGGGCGTTTGCGGACGTTGTGAAAAATGAGACGCGCGCCAGAAACACCGGCGAGGATATCGCTGTCGTCTTATCCGGAAAACGTTTTGTTCCCAACGGCGGCCAGACCCGTTTGGAGTGCTGGATAGAGGCGGCGCTGGAGTTGTGCGGCCGTCGGAAGGAGTGAACGTATGCCCGCGAAAATGTATGTGACCTCAAGGACAGATCTAGAAAATTTAACCCTGGCCGCAAACCGGATGGAGCCTTTGTCTCTGTGCGAGCCGCACGCGGCCAGCCAGATGGACAGTCTGCGTCAGCTTTTAAACGATTTGCCGCCTGTACCGGAACGGGAACTGGGTTTTACCCGCCAGCGGAGCGCCGTCTCCGTGCCGTCTCCCTGGGCCGCTTTCATTACCTTTGACGAGTTTCTGCTCGGAGGCGGCGGATCTTTCGGCGCTTTTACCCGGCAGGCCGTGAGGGATTTCCGCGCCTTGCTGGCGATTTTGGCACTGAAAACATTCTGGGGACTGAATGTTTCCTTGAACGCTGTGAAAATCAAATCTTTTTATGGGCAGCCGGTCGCCAACCCGCATGACAAGGCGTTTTTTGATACGCTCTTGCAATTGCGGCCCGCCAGCGCGATTTTTGATAATCCGGCCTGCTGGAATGATTTTGTTTTTATTGAGTTGAAGGGCCGCGTGATCGGCGCGCTGTCCAATTCCTCCATCGTTTGCTCTTCCTACGCGTATGAAAAAAACGGCGCGCTCATGCGGCTGGGGCTCATGGCGGAGGACGAAACTGGACAATGTTCTTTTGCTGATCCAGCCAATTTGATCGCGGCGGACGCCGTGCGCGCCCTCTATATGAAAAAATGGCTGGCCGCCCTGCAAGCCCTCATTCGAATGACGCAAGGCCCGGGCCATGCGCGGGGTCTGATCTGTCAGCGGATTCAGGAATTTATCCAGGATATTGACGAGAGCGCCTCGGCGAGCGGCCTGGCCGCGCAAACGGAACAATTGGATCGGGAAGGCTTTGTATGTTTCAGGCTTCCAGAGTCCCCGCCGGAAAATATCCGGCAGCTTATGTCTGAACTGACGCCCGTGTTTGACTTTTCCATCCCGCTGATTGAGCAGTCCGCCGGTGCGGAAGATTTGAACGTCTACCTGCTGGACGCGCTGGATCCCGCCTTAAAACGCGTCCTGCTGGACGGCTCGATCGAGAAAACAGGCGTCCAAGCCCAAGACGATTATTGGACGGCGGACGATATTTTTTTGGATACGCTTACACTGATTGACTGCTCTGTGGGCGGAAATCATAATTTCATGCATTCCGCCTTCTATGAAAACGCGCGCGTGGAGATTGCGCAGCCGGGCAAGGATTTTAAAAGCCATTTTTTCGTCCTATGGCCGCTGAGCGCGGATATTTTGGATCGCGCGCCCGCCCGCTTGCTGCGGGAGCGCATCCGATATGAAAAAGTCAATGACGATTTTATTGTCTCTCTGCGCCTGACCACGCGCGGCGGCGCTTCCGTCCGCCTGCGGAAAATTTATCCGCCCGGCGCTTGCCTGAAGCTGATTGACCTGGCGGTTCCGTACATCGCGTTATGGCCTTATGTCCGGCTGACCGACGCCAATGGCCATTCTCTCTGGAATGAGTTTTATATCTATACGTCGATTTCCGATCGGGACAGACGCTGCGCCCTGCATTGGGACAAAAATCTTTGCCCGTCTGTTGGCAACACGTTTGTCCGGCAAACCCCAGACGATTCCGTGCGCCGTGTGGAACGGTTCGACAAGCTGCCCACAACGCTCACGCTGACAGACGAAATGGGCCGCCAAAATTATGGGACGATTTTATTAAAAGAACCCTACGCTGTGACCGGCGGCTCGCAGACTTGGGAGATTGGGTTTGATTTCGGCACCACGGCGACCACCGCGTTTGCCCGGCGGACTGATCTGAGCGCCCAGCCGGAATTTGTCCGTTTCGGAGAGACGTATAAGAGCGGTAGCAATTACGATGAAGTCGCGGCGGGCCGTGCGGAAAATTTCCTGCACGTGCTGACGAGCCATCAGCACAACCGGGCGGAGACAGTGGATTTTTTTATGCCCTACCGCTATTTTGACCGGACAGCGTATCCCAGTATTTTACAGATTGACGCCTCGCGTGAGGATTGGACGCGCGCGGGCGACATGCCTCTCATCAACGCAAATGTATTGTTTGAGTTTCAAAGGATGATTTATGACAACCCCTACATAAAGTACAACATTAAATGGGCGGTGTCCGCTTCGGAAAAGCGGGATTTGGCCGCGTACCTCAGCCAGATGATGACCATCGCGGCGCTTATGCTGGCAGTCAAAGGCGCCAAAAGCGTCCGCTGGAAATTTTCTTACCCGACTTCTCTGCCCATCCCCAAATTGAACAGCTATAAACAGACGGCGGAGCATATTCTCAACCGTATTTCTTCGGAAAACGGAGTCGAGTGCTTTTGCAAACCGGAGGAGGCGTTTTACCCGGAGAGCATTGTATCCGCCATGTATTTTGAGGATAAGGCGAAGAGCGTCGTGTTCGGCTGTATGGATATCGGCGGCGGCTCGTCGGACATTTCTTTCTGGACGAAAAAAGGCGGTCAGACGCCCGTCAACCTGGCGCAAGCCTCTGTCTCGCTGGCCTCCCGGCGGATTTTTCTGCCCGCGATGTGCGAGCTGATCATTTCGCCCGATCGGAATGACAACGACGAAAACGCGCGGGACTTGCAGGACAAAGTCGGATCTTTCAGCGTTGTGTACCGGGAAAGCATCGAGAAAACCAAGGCGAACATCCACGCCAACCCCACGGACAAATGGCTGGAGCTGGATAAGTTCAGCGTGGAAATGGAGCCGGCCATCTCGCGGTTCAGCGATGAGTTCCGGCAGAGCATTTTGGGCATGAGCGAGGATCACGAGGGCCTGATCAAATTCAAGCGGCGAATTTTTTTTGGCTTCTTCGCCATCGCGTATTACGCGCTTTTGACACTGCGGCTGGCCAAAGACGCTGTGGAGCGATCCGGCGTGCATAACATCGACATTTATCTGGGCGGCAACGGATCGAAAATTCATACGTGGATCCCCAGCGGCGTTTTGTCCAATATGGCTGTGGCGCTGGGGCAGGTGATGAGCGTCGGCGTACATTTTAAATCGCTGGGCGCGGACGATCTGAAAACCGAGGCCGCCCGCGGCTTGCTTTTAATGGACGATATACGCGACGATAACTTTAAAAAGCAGGAAAAATTGGCGGCGGGCGAGGCGCAGATCGTTAAATTCTTCGGTAAAGACGATGTGCTGATTGAATCGGACGCGGATTTGATGGCGCTGCCGCCGGAAATCGCCGGTTATTTTCTGGATCATGAGAACAGTGCCGTGGATGAGATTGCTATCGACCCCGATCTAATCGCCATCCGCAATTTTATCCTTCTATTTAATGAGCGTATTGTAGACGCGCCTTCCCTGAAAATTGAACTTTCCCAGGATGATTGGCGCGTGGTGCAGGACGCGATCAAAAACAGCATGATGAAAAACGTGCGGGAAAGTCGGCTGGATCCGCCGTTTATCATCGCGGTGGAGGCAGTTTTGGGGGTGCTGTCATGAAAAAATGGATCCTTCTCACGGCCGCGTTTGTTTGCTGCGCGATGATGACGCCTGCGCGGGTTGTGGGTGCATTGGCGCCAGAAGGAAGCGAAACGAGCATCACCGCCGCAGGAGAAACGCCGAACGAGGCAGCGCCCGAGGCGGCGCCGGAAGGAACAGAGACCGGAGAAGCGGCGGTGGGCGAACCCGAGGAAGCGGAGACAGGCGAACCAGTTGCGGCGTCCCCGCCCAGCCCCGCCGCCGCAACGCCGTCCGCCGCCGCATCCACAATAGAAACGCCCGCGCCAGCAGACGCGCCGATCGCCGCGTCGTCTCCCGCGGCGGCTTCAGAGGACAAGTATTTTATTGTTCTTCTCATCGTGGCTGTCGTGGTTTTGGCGGGCGGCTTGTCGGCGCTCTCGATTTTCGTGTTTCGGATGTATGCGCTTTTGTTTGTGCGTGGAAACGCGCTTTTGTCAAAACTGGACACGCTGGAAGCTGCGGTTTTGAAAACCATTCCGCCGGAAAAAGTCACAGTGGAGATTACGGCGGACGCGCCGCTGGAGAGAGCGGCGATTCTGCTGGAGTCCGCTCTCTCCCGAGGGGCGGAGAGAGCGGCTCAGGAAAAGAGGCTTTGCGAAGCACAGGCGGCACGGTCGCCGGAACCCGCCGCCGAGACAAGAAGCCATCTGGAAATTTTCAATGCCTGTGCGGCAGGGTTTCACATTACGCTTCCGCCGCGGTTTGAGGCGACTGATTTTGTTTCCTGCGGCGGCGGCATGTTCGCGGAGGACGCCAGCGGCCAGCGCGATGGCAAATTTTATAAAATTTCCTTGTCTGAGAATGAATATGAGGTGTATCCTTCGCCTGTTTTTCTGCAAGACGAAGGTATGCGGCCTTATCTGCGCATTCTCTTTACAATACGGAGCCTTCCCGCGGAGAAATCCTTTGCGTTGCTAAGCCCTTGTTATTTGTACAAAACATTTGATGGCCGTTATGAACTTAGGGAAAAAGGGGAAATTGGATAGGAAAAGAGGCGGGTCATGTGTTGAAAGACGATTGCTGGACGTGCGGCACGCCGAGCTGCACTTTCAAATATTATTTTTCCACGGTTTTATTTAATTCAAATGATAAATTTTTTTATTCGATTTTGATGGGCGGCGCCTGCCCTTTCTGCGGCACGGAAATCCCGCTGGAAGATCGGTGCGGCATGGTGGATCAGATTTTTCGGATACTGGATCACAGAATTTCTCAGCTGGAAAAAATGAAGACGCCCAACGCGTTTTTGCAGGACGCCGTGCCTGGCGCAGGGATACAACCGCCGTCCGTCCGGATTATTTCCAATAGGCTGGATTTGCTGGAGGAACATTTACGCGATCTGCAATCCGCCGTAAAGTCATTGGACAGAAATCACGACAAAAGAATCATCACCTGGTCCACGCATCTCAAGGAGCTGAAAGAACATGTCGAGCGGCTGGAAAGCACTGTGATCGCGAAAGAAGAGCCAGAAAACCCGTCGCTGGATGATTTGCGGCGCAGAATGAAAGCGCTGGAAGACAGCGTCGATCTGTCCGCGCACCTGGAGGCCGCCACGCTCGTGCGGATGGACATGCCGCCGATTCGCGCACAGGTTAGCGCGCCGCCGATAAACGCGCCGCTAGACGCCGAGACGACCAGTGCGACCGGTGCGACCGGTGCGACCGGTGCGACCGGTGCGACCGGTGCGATCAGTACAGCCGGTGCGGCCAGTGCGATTGGTGCGGCCGAGACGATCGGTACAGCCGGGACGCTCGAAGCGCTCGAAGCGAGAGTCAAAGCCCTGGAGTCGGCCTGCCAGCATCTGGAGCAAAAATACCGCGCGCTGGAGGAAGAGTTCGCGCGTCTGCGTGAAGAGCGCGATGAAAAACATACGGCGCTCAACGGGCATACCGGCGGACTGGAAAGCGCTGTCACGCAGCCGGATCTCGACGCGCCGCCGCGCGCGGGATTGCAAACGGCTTCGCCTGGGATCAACATTTACTTAGAAAAATATAATTCGCTGATCAGCGGCAGAGGCAAAATGCCCGAAATATTTACACCGGCTTCGTTTGAAACGGAAGGGCCGGCCAGTGCGCTGCGGCTGCGGCGGGTGGATAACGCCATGCCCTTATATTATCTCTGCGCGGTCAAAGAGCCGGGCGATTATGAAGTGTATCCGCATCGAAACGTGTTCGGCAACGCCAGTACGCTGCGTTACATTGAAAAATTATTTGATATTGCGCATACAGAGACGCCCAAGATGGTTTGTTTCAGCCCGTGCCGGATTTTTTTGACCAACACGGGAGAATACGAACTGCGCGCGAAAGGGAGATTGGAAGTCAGCGCGGGCTAGCGTCCGGCTGCCGCCAGCCCAAATGTAAACGCCGCGCCGCCGCCTTCCTCGCTTTGCAGGGTGACCGTTTCCCCGTGGGCTTTGACAAATTCGCGCACAATGGATAAGCCAAGGCCGCTGCCTTTTTTATCCTCGCCCCGGGACGCGTCCGCTTTAAAAAACCGTTCAAAAATTTTTTTCTGATCTTCCGCGCGGATTCCCCTTCCGTTGTCTTTCACAGTGATCCAAACTTTTCCTTCCCCTACGCTCGTCTCAATTTCGATCCGGCCTTCTTCAGGGGTAAATTTCACCGCGTTATCCAGCAGGTTATAGACAACCCGCTGGATTTTTTCTTGGTCAGCTTCCACCGGGTTGTCTTCGTCCGCGAATTTCAGGAGCAGTTGCAGCTTTTTTTCTTTTACGCGCCTCTCAAAATGCGAAGCCACGCCGCGGATTAGCCCGTTCACGTCAAAGATTTTCTTTTCCAGCGCGATTTGCATGGCTTGGATTTGGCTCAAGTCCACAATGTCATTGGTCAGTTTGGTAAGCCGCTCCGTTTCGTCCAAAACGATGGAAAGGTAATGATGGGTTTTTTCGGGAGGGATGGTGCCGTCCATAACCGCTTCGATAAAGCCGCGCATGGAGGTCAGCGGCGAACGCAGGTCATGTGAAATATTGGCGATAAAATCCCGCCGGTTTTTTTCCTGCTGATCCAGGCTCTCCGCCATATTGTTCAAGCTGTCCGCCAATTCGCTGACTTCGTCGCGGCCAGAGACGGTCACGCGCTTTTCAAAATCGCCGCTGGCGATCAGTTTGGCAGCGTTGTTCATCTGGCGCAGGGGCTTCGAAATGGTCCGGCTGGAAATGTAGATCAAAATAAAGCCCACCCCCCCCGCGATGACAAGGCAAATACCCGCCGCGCCGTACATATCCCAAATGGTTTTATTCAGATCCGCGAGGGAAGAGTTTAGTAGAATGGAGGCCACGACCGCGTTGTTAATCTTTACAGGATAGCCCACAATGATTTGGGAGCCGGAAAAAATGCCGTTCAGTTTGCCCTGCGTAACAACAACGCGTCCCTGCCGCAATGGCGCCAGCTCATTCATATTGAACGCCGTGTCCTGGCTGATGGAGAGATCCGCCGAATGCGCCATGAGGTTCATTTCAGCGTCCAGTATGATCAGGCTGGCATTCAAATAACGCGGCGCCAGGCTCATTTGCAGCGTTATGGTTTCGTTGTCTATCACGCCGTACATCAGCATTAAATAATGCCCGATCTGCTGGGCCAAAACGCCGCCGGACTGCTGCAGAAACGCCACGCGCTGGCTGGTGATATAACCGCGTATGACTTGTGAAAGCACAGCGCCCAGAAAGACGAAACTGATGATCAGCGTTCCCAAATGCAAAATTAACTGCTTCTGAAAAATCGTACGAAACATAGGTTTCACCTTTCTGCTGTACAAAACGGATCTGAAATGACTTCGCGGCTTAACTCACTCTAAGCTGCAGAAAAGAATTGTAAAGATTGAGGCGTCCGTAACCCCATTGGTGATTCGGATACTGCACGCCCGGATCCCGATCGCAGCCACGGATCAGGATGGCCCTGATGTGATATGTGTTCATCGTAGATTCGTTGCCGTCCACCAAACCCCATTGCAGCAGCAGCGCGCTGGCGCCAGCCGTGATGGCTGCTGCCACGCTGGAACCGGAAAGGGCGGTGTAACCATTTTGGGAAGAAATGCCGCCCACTTCCACGCCGGGCGCTGTCAAATTTGGAGAAGCGCGGGAGTGGCGCGTTGGCCCCCAGGAAGAAGTAATAAACAGGCTTTTGTCCGTGCTGTTGAAAGCGCCGCAGGTGATAACGCCCAGGGCAGTGGCTGGGACGACAACGGTGTAATTGGGATCTGGCAGCAAAAATTCCGCGGTGGGGTTGCCCAGGCCCGTCATGGACAGCCATACGTGATAAGAGCCGTTTAAAATAATTTCGCCATAAATATTCAGCTTCCAAATCCCCGGCGTGGGATCAAAAATGCGTACGGTAGTTACCTGCCCGCCGCTGCCGCTGAGCGGAAACCCGTAGTTGACTCTGACTGTGGCGTTTTCCATCACAAGGCGGGTGGTGGTAATTTCTCCGGAACGGGCCGGTATCCGGCTGACCACTTCGCCCGTTGGAGATTGAAGGGAAACCGACATGCGGTCAGACGCCGTGTTCCAAAGACTGAGATAAACGGAATGGCGGCTATCGCCGACGCGTATCTCCACTTCTTCGGTGGCGCCTGTACTGGCCAGCGCGCCGGACGCGTGATGCTTGGCGCGGCTCTCGTTTCCGGCGGCCGCGCACACAGCCACGCCGCTTTGATAGGAGATGGCGGTCAGATAGTCTTCCAGTACGTTATAACCGTCGTGCCCGCCCTGGTTGGTGCCCAGGCCAATGCAGACAGAAATGGGCCGCCCGAGCTTCTGCGCCACGGCAAGACAGTAGTCAATGCCCAGCATCAGATCGCAGGACTCAAACGCGTTGTGCTGCTCTTCGGGAATCAAAGCGCGGGAGCGATAGTAGTTGCTGACTTCTTTTAATTTGACGACAACCAATTCGGCGTCCGGGGCCGCGCCCGTGTACATGCCGGCATCATGACTGGCCGCCATCCCGGCCAAAAATGTGCCGTGCCCATCCGTGTCGTGGTGCGGCACGATCGAATGCGGGTCGTCCGAGCGCAGCGCCAGCGTGATCTGATCCTGCGTGTATTCGCTTCCCAATAAATAAGATTCAGGCGGCGCGCCGGGGATGGTCATATCCCACAGCGCCTGAATTTTACTGTTTCCATCTTCCCACTGGAAGGCTGTATTGGTAAAGTCAATCCCTGTGTCGATGATTCCGATCAAAGTGCCGCCGCCCCGCAGCGACAAATAAGGCTGCTGCTGAACGGCCGTGATGCCCGAGGCTTCCAAATCGATCTGCGATAGAAGGCCTAGTATAATGCAACTGAATTTTGTGCTGTTGTCGTTGAGGAGAATGTCTAATATTTCGTTTTTCGCATAAAAGTACACATAATTGTCGGCCAAAAGTTTTCCGAAGCGAACATTGGGATCGTCCCGGATCCATGGCTTATTAAAATCATTGCGCCGGATCACGCACGCGTTTACATCGGGCGCTTGGATGATCTGCTCAAACGTCATTTGCGCGAGGGTTTGAGATGAGGACATTAAGCTCATTGTCTAAAAAACCTCCCGTGAAGATAGGATACTACAGTATATTCACGGTCAAACCTGGATAGCCATTCACTCAATCATGAATTTTATCGTACAGGATGGTCTGATATTCCTTGTACTCGGCGTCGCTGTAGCACACCAAGAAAACCTTTAAATTTTCCGCGGAGCGCAAAAAATCAAAAATCGCGTTTAGGGCAATCTTGCAGGCGCCATAAAAAGGATAGCCGTAAACGCCTGTACTGATACAAGGAAAAGCGATTGTTTTCATTTGCCGCTCGGCCGCGAGAGAAAGCGAATTGCGATAGCACGAATATAAGATTTCCGGTTCACCCTTATCCCCGCCTTGATAAATAGGGCCGACCGTATGTATCACATATTCCGCCGGCAATAAATATCCCTTTGTTATTTTTGCTTCTCCTGGATGGCAGCCGTTCAAAGTTTCACATTCCTCCAAAAGCTGCTGGCCGGCCGCCCGGTGTATGGCGTTGTCCACGCCGCCGCCGCCGCCCAGCAAAGAAGGGCTGGCCACGTTTACAATCGCGTCAACTTGAAGTTCTGTAATGTCGCCCTGAATAATGTGGACGCGCCCAATAATACTTGTGAGGTCATTTCTATCTATCACAGCAATCCCCGCTTTTTTCCTATTTTTCCGCATTAGCGCGTGATGAGTGATTATGTCGTCGTGAAATTTTTGATGTTTTGCCAGATGTCTGCTTTGTCAAGCGGCTGCCCGGCGCAGACGCTTGACGAGTATGGCGCTCAATACGATTTTCAAAGCGTCGCCGGGCAGAAAGGGCAGAATGCAAACCGTCAGCGCGGCTCCAAATCCAGCTTGGGACACAAATATGTACCAGGCGATTCCCAAACCATAATTGACCAACAGGCCGGCCAGCATCGCGAGCATGGCTTTTTGGGCCGTGCGCCCCATGCAATCCATCATAAAACCCGCGAGCCACGCGCAGGCGATATAGCCGAGGATAAAGCCGCCGCGCGGCCCGGCGATAACGCCAATACCGCCGGAAAAACCTGAAAACACGGGGAGGCCGATGGCCCCCAGCGATACAAAAATCGCTTGGCTGGCCGCCGCGTATTTCGCGCCCAACATGCCGGCAGCCAAAAAAATGGACAGATGGGTACAAGTGATAGGAATGGGGCCGATGGGAATGGAGACTTGTGACAGCGCGGCGCCCAGCGCGGCAAAGAAGGCGCAGAGAACCAGGCGCGCGGTCGAATAATTATTGGATAAGTTTAAGCTCATATCATTTCGTTCTCTCTTCGTTTTTTACGGAGACCGCGCCGGAAGACAGTGACTGGAGCGCCATCCGGCTTTTATATTCTTCCATTACGTCTTTTCCGTTCAGCCAATCGCCAGAGGTGAGCAGCAGATTTATCAGTTCAGCGGCTAAACGTCCGCGTGCGCTGCCCAGCGGACGGTCCGCCCCCGGCGAATGGTCCGCCCCCGGCGAATGGTCCGCCCCCGGCGAATGGTCCGCCCCTGGCGAATGGTCCGCCCCTGGCGAATGGTCCGCCCCTGGCGGCAGTAAAGCCCCAGCGATCCCTTTCAAGTCTTCAGGAAAACGCGCTGTAGTGACGTTGATCCCAATGCCCACAACCGCCCAATCCGGCTGGCCGCTCCCGGAGCCCGTCATGGATTCCGTAAGGATACCAGCCACTTTTTTTCCGTCCAGCAGAATGTCGTTGACCCATTTGATCTGCACGTCCAGGCCGCATACACTGTACACGGCACGGCATACCGCCACGGCGGCGGCGGCGGTCAGACGCGTCATATCCGTCAAGCATAAAAAGGGCGGACGCAGGATCACACTCATGTACAGCCCGCTTCCGGCGGGCGAATAAAAAACGCGCCCATACCGCCCGCGCCCGGCTGTCTGACCGTCAGCGATGAGAACCGTCCCGTGCGGTGCGCCTTGAACCGCCAATTCTTTGGCGGTGGTATTGGTGGAGGGCAGCGAGGCATAAATTCGCAGATGATCGGCCAAACCTTCACGAACCAAATAAGGCGAAATTTCTTTGATCAAAGCGCTTCCCCGGCGCCGTTCAAGTATAACTGCTGTTCGTCTGTCAGCGTGTCGAGCCCCAGCCTCATCGCGTTCAGTTTCATCATCGCCACATGATGGTCAATGTCTTCCGGTATGTCATAAAGGCCAGGTTTCAAATCGCGGCCATACTGCGCCAGATACCGCGCGGAGAGCGCCTGAATGGCGAAGGACAGATCCATAATGTCCGCAGGGTGGCCGTTGCCCGCTACGATGTTGACCAGCCTTCCATCCGCCAGCAAATTGAGAACACGTCCGTCTTTTAAATAATAGCCGTCGATGAAAGGCTTGCGGTTTTCGATCTTTTCCGCGAGAGCGGCCAGATGCGTTTTATTGACCTCTACGTCAAAATGCCCGGCGTTCGCGAGCAGCGCGTTGTTTTTCATCACTTTGAAATGCTGCTCTGTGATGGTGTCCTTGCAGCCTGTGGCCGTGATAAAAATGTCGCCCA
>JAITPB010000189.1 GCA_031289625.1 Clostridiales bacterium
AAATCGCCTCCGATTTGATCCGGCAAAAAGTGGACGCGATGCTGCGTCTTGTCAATTTGGACGGCTTCGGCAAACGGCCGGTCACCTCCTTGAGCGGCGGCCAGCAGCAACGCGTAGCCATTGCCCGCGCCCTGGTGAACAAGCCTGACGTGCTGCTGCTGGATGAGCCGCTGGGCGCTTTGGATTTAAAGCTTCGCAAAGAAATGCAGATCGAGCTGAAAAATATGCAGCAAAAACTGGGCATTACTTTTATTTACGTCACGCACGATCAAGAAGAGGCTTTAACCATGTCAGATACCGTCGCCGTGATGAACAACGGGGAAATTCAGCAAATCGGCCAGCCCGAAGACATTTATAATGAGCCGAAAAACGCTTTTGTGGCGAACTTCATCGGAGAAAGCAACATCCTGGACGGGGTGATGGCCGAGGATTACCGCGTGGTATTTTCCGGCGTTCCGTTTTCCTGTGTGGACAAAGGATTCGCGCGCAACGAGGCGGTGGACGTGGTCATCCGTCCGGAAGATGTCAAAATCGTCTCGCCGGAAAAAGGCGCGCTGACTGGCGTTGTGCGCCGTGTGACATTCAAAGGCGTACATTATGAAATGTTGATTCAGGAAGACGGCCATCTTTTGAAGGCGCACAGCACAGTTCTATCTCCTGCCGGCAGCCGTGTCGGCCTGTACATCGCCCCGGATCTGATTCACATTATGCATAAGACCGCTGATTCGCCGCAAATGCCGCAGCATGAGAAGATAGGCTGCGAAGAAACCGGGGGATCGCATAGTTCCCGCGAGAGCAGCGCGCCCTATGTGGCCTGCGCCGGTCAAGGCCCTTGCTGAAGGGAGGCGGCGCTATGCCGGTAAAATCCGTTCAGTCCGCCAGGCGGAAAATGGTTCTGCCTTATTTAATCTGGGCGATGGTATTTATTGTAATTCCGATTGTTCTGGTGATCTATTACAGTTTCCGCGCGGAACAGAACGGGCAGACAGTCTTTTCCTGGATGAATTACCGGCGCGCGTTTGAGCCTATTTACATCCGCGTCATGGGCCGCTCCGTCCGCGTCGCGCTGATCAGCACCTTTATCTGTTTGCTGACGGGCTATCCCGTCGCATATATTATGGCCTCCAAGGAATATGTCTCCAAGAGTTTTTTGCTGTTCCTATTCTTAGTGCCCATGTGGATGAATTTTCTGCTGCGCACATACTCCTGGCTGACTATTTTGGAAAATAATGGACTAATCAATTCCCTGCTCGCTTTTTGGGGGATTCGAAAAATCAATTTACTGTACAACAACGGCGCGGTAACGCTGGGCATGGTCTATAATTTTCTGCCCTTTATGATCCTGCCCATTTACACAGTTTTAAAAAAAATGGATCAAAGCTTCATTGAGGCGGCGCAGGATCTGGGCGCGGATTCCAAAATCACTTTTCTGCGGCTGATCCTTCCATTAAGCTTTCCTGGCGTCATTTCCGGCGTTACGATGGTGTTCATGCCCGCCGTCACCACCTTTATCATTTCGGATTTGCTGGGCGGCGCGCAGTATATGCTCATTGGCAATTTGATTGAGCATCAGTTTTTGAGGGTCAACGACTGGTATTTTGGCTCGGCGGTGTCTGTGATTCTCATGGCGTTGATTTTGATTTCCGTCGCCATTTTTTCCCTGGCGGACAAAGACAGTGAAGGGGGCGCGCTGTTTTGAAAGCATTGAAAAAATTCTACCTGGCTGTCATGCTGCTTTTCATGTACGCGCCCATTCTCATTCTCATCGCCTTCTCTTTCAACGCCTCCAAGTCCCGCGCCAATTGGACGGGTTTCACCCTCCGCTGGTATTGGGAAATGTTTCTGGATCCCAGCATCTTAAAAGCGCTTTACAATACACTGACCATCGCTATCCTTTCCTCTTGCGCCGCGACGCTTCTCGGCACAGCCGCCGCCTTGGGCATCGACGCCATGCGCGGGGCCGGAAAAAAAGTTGTGATGATCGTCACCAATATTCCTGTGGTCAATCCAGACATTGTCACAGGCGTGTCTCTGATGATATTATATATTTTTATTTTTAAGTTCTTTCCGTCTATGAAGCTGGGATACGCTACGCTCCTGTTGTCGCATATCGCGTTCAATACATCCTACGTTATTTTGTCTGTGCTGCCGCGGCTTCGACGCATGGACCCGAACCTATACGAAGCGGCTTTGGATTTGGGCGCCTCCCCCATGCGCGGCTTTTTTAAAGTGATCCTGCCGGAAATCATGCCCGGCGTGATCACCGGCGCTATGCTGGCTTTTACCATGAGCCTGGATGATTTTGTCGTGAGCTTTTTTACAACGGGATCGGGCGTCAACAATCTGTCCATTCTCGTGTATTCGATGGCGCGCCGCGGCGTCAACCCAAAGATCAATGCGCTTTCCACGCTCATGTTCATTGTAGTGATGGTTCTGTTGTATTTGATCAACCGTTCGGACAGCGGCAAGAAAAAAGTTCTTTCTTGATTTTCTGTTATGAAAGCGGGATAGAATCGTGTAAAAACGATTCTATCCCGCTTTTTTTAGAGAGCAGAGGCCAATCAAAACGATTTGTATGCATCCATTCGACATTTTTGGAATGAATAGGGGGATGAATTGTGCCGAATCAGTGGTAAATAAAGTAGAGTTTTCTTACCACATGCCAAGCGTAAAAAAATTGACTTTTATCCTAAATTGGAATAAAATTCTAATCAGCTAATGATTTCTGATTTTGGCATAAATCCAGCGTTTATGATCGATTCTGTTGAACAGGGCAGGATGTGGATCTATCATGAATTTATGCAGAACGCTGGATAAAATTTGGTGGTAAAATTTTACTTTATTTTCCACGCAGGAAAGATGGTGGTTCTATGCGAGTGGTTTAACGGCCTTGACAGCCCCTATGAAAAAGCGAATCCTGACCCTCGCGCTGGCACTCGTGATGTGCCTGTCCCTCGCCGCTTGTACGAGTGGCAGCAGCAATACTTTGTCCGGCAATAACAGCGGCGACACGACACCGCCGCCAGCTTCGTCCGGCACGACCACGACCAATCCCCGGATTCACCAGCACCTGAAAAGGTAACGGTCGAAGAGTTAATTCTCTTTGAGCAATCGGGTATCAAACTGACTCTGAAGAGCTTAGAGGACAGCCTGTTTGGATCTGAACTCAAAGTTCTTGTGGAAAACAATGGTGATGTTCCTGTAACCGTTCAAGTTCGTGATGTATCTGTGAATGGTTTTATGATGTCATCAGTAATGTTTTCTTCTGACATTGTACCGGGCAAAAAAAACAACGATTCTATCACATTTATGTCATCCGAACTTAAAGAAAACGGGATTGACACAATAGGTACGATAGAGTTGTCTTTTCACGTCTTCAATAGTGATTCGTGGGACGGTGTTTTTGATACCGATACCATTATCATAAATACGTCTGTCGCAGGGAGAATTGACCAGGCTACAACGGAAACTAAACACGTTGCCTTTGAGCAAGACGGTATTAAGATTTCCTTTGTAGACTTTGATACGGACTCCTTTTGGGGGGCCGGAATAAAGTTCTACATTGAGAACAACACTTCTACTCCGATAACGGTTCAGACACGCGACACGTCAATCAATGGCTTTATGGTGGACGGTTCAATGAGTTGTGACGTGTTGCCAGGGAAAATGGCTAACACCTCGCTAACATTCTTTTCGTCTAGCCTCGAAGAAAATGGGATAGAACATATTGAATCGATTGAGCTTAAATTCCACATCTTCAACAAAGACACTTGGGATACGATTATCGACACCGATGTCATACAATCAGCTAATGATTTCTGATTTTGGCGTCAATCCAGCATTTATGATCGGTTCTGTTGAACAAGGCCGGTTGTGGATCTATCATGAATCTATGTAGATCGCTGGATAAAATTGAGTGGTAAGAAAACTCTACTTTACTTACCACTTAGAAAAGGCGGTGGTTCTATGCGGGTGGTTTAACGGCAATTGAATAGGCGGCGTTTAGTTGTAGTATGGCCTCGCAGGAGGCTGATGGATAAGAGATGAAAGAAGGAGGAATCCAATTGTGACAATCATCACGGCAAAGTTCAAAAAGCTGACCGCGATAGCGCTCACAGCGGCGCTCTTGCTCTCGCTTCTGCCCGTTGCGGCAACAACCGCACTGGCGGCAGATGTAACATTTGTTAATGTCTTAGCGGACTTACAAGAATCTAAGTTCGCGGAAATTCGTGAAAAATTCTTTGCGGACGTTCAGCAGGGTGAAGAAGCGCTTAATCTAACGACAGTTTTTGTCGATGATAGCCGTATAATTGAACGTCCGCAGGAATACTTAGAACCGGAACCTCCGTCAAGGGGCAGAACTGC
>JAITPB010000207.1 GCA_031289625.1 Clostridiales bacterium
TCTGTCGAAACCTGTGTAGAACGGCGCGGCGTGCCTGGCGGCACTGCCAAAACTTATCTGGAAAAACTCATCGCGCTGAATGAAGCGTATTTAAAGGAAGCAAGCGTATTTAAATAAAAAAAACGAGGCCCATTCAATATGGAAATTGAACGAAAATTTTTGCTGCATCAGCTGCCTTTTGCACTGGACGGCTATGAGCAGCTGGACATTGAGCAGACATATATTTCCGTAAGCCCGGTGATTCGCCTGCGCCGCAGCCACACGCGCGATCGCGTGCGCAATCGCGCGGACAGTCGTCCGGACGATCGTCCGGATGTTCATCCGGACTATTTTCTGACCGTGAAACACGGCGGATCGATCGCGCATGAGGAAGCGGAATTTCCGCTCACGGAAGCGCAGTATCAAAAACTTTTATTAAAAGCCGAAACGGACGCCGTCCGAAAAACGCGCGTGCTGATCCCTTTGGATAATGCGCTGACAGCCGAACTGGACGTGTATCACGGGGCATTAAACGGATTGCTGACAGTAGAAGTGGAATTTGAAAGCCTGGCGGAGGCGATGGCTTTTACGCCGCCGGGTTGGTTCGGGGAAGACGTTTCGGAAAATGCCGCCTACAGCAACAGTTCTTTGGCGATTTACGGAAGACCAGACATGGGGTGAGCCATGTCTTTTTTTTGTTGATTGTAGTATATTCGTGTACAATAACCTGCCGCATTGCCCCTGCTATGTATGATTGCGTACCATCATGTCGAACTGAATCGACAATCTAGTGGAAATGTCTTTGTTTGCGTCTTGATTTATCAACACTTCTGGACTATAATGTATTTATTGGTAAAAAAATCCACAAACTAGCGGTGAGCATAAAGATTATCCGCAAATTTTGCGTGGAGCATTCTAATCGATCGGCACAACAGGAGGAAAGAGAATGAACGACGAAAAGATCAAGGTATTACTGGCAGACGACAACAAAGACTTTATCGATGCGGTTACAAGCTATATTTCGCTGCAAGACGATATGGAAATTGTAGGGGTTGCGTATGACGGTATGGACGCCTATACCAAAATCATCAGCACAAAGCCGGATGTCGCGATATTGGATGGGATCATGCCCAATCTGGACGGCCTAGGCATTTTGGAAAAACTCAACAAAAGCAAAAACCCCAACGAAGCGCCCATTTGCATCATGCTTTCCGCCGTCAATCAGGAAAAAATCACACAGCAGGCCATTGACCTCGGCGCGGAGTATTATATGGTAAAGCCGTTTGATCTCGCTTGCCTGGCGTCCCGGATTCGTCAAATGAAAGAGCTGCTGTCGTCTATCAAGGCCAACCCGCAAAGCCTTATATCGAAAAGCGCCAAAAACCAAAACGTTAATCTAGAATCAAAAGTCACCAACATTCTCCATGACATCGGCGTACCCGCGCATATCAGAGGATATCACTACATGCGCGAAGCCATTATGATGGCGGTGGATGATATAGACGTCCTCAACTACATCACCAAAGAGCTTTATCCCAATATCGCCAAAAAATGTAACACAACGCCCAGCAGGGTGGAGCGCGCCATCCGCCACGCGATTGAAGTGGCTTGGAGCCGCGGCAAAGTGGACATCATCGACAGCATGTTCGGATACACCATCAACAACCACAAGGGCAAGCCAACCAACAGCGAATTTATCGCTTTGATCGCGGACAGATTGCGCCTGGAACTGAAAGCCAGCTGAGTTACATAAACCCCATCCAAAAGAGCGGAGCCGATCCGCTCTTTTTTATTTCAAATACCAGACAATGGCCGGAATGACATACGTAATAATAGACATGACAATCCCCGCGCCCAGCACGCCTAACCCTATGTAGGGGGCGGATTTTTTCGGCGGCAGACCCAAAAAAGAAGCGATGAGCGCGCCCGTCCATGCGCCCGTGCCTGGCAGTGGAATGGCGACAAATAAAAACAGGCCCAGCTGCATCTGCTTCGGATATTTGGCTTGCATCTTCGCGCCCTGCGCCGCGCCTTTGTTATCGATCCAGCGGGCCACGCCTTTGAACGGCCCGTGATCGCGCATCCACCGCAAAATTTTTTCGATAAAAAGAATGATAAAAGGGATAGGTAAAATATTCCCAATGATGGAAATAATAATCGCCTTGGCCCAGGGCAGACCGAGCAAACGCGCCGCGATCATGCCGCCCCTAAGTTCCAGAAGCGGCAGCAAAGAAATCAGGAAAACCACCACAGACGGTGAAAAATAATGCTGTAAGGT
Source organism: Clostridiales bacterium (assembly GCA_031289625.1). Classification (GTDB taxonomy): domain Bacteria; phylum Bacillota; class Clostridia; order Lachnospirales; family WQUN01; genus JAITPB01. The sequence goes on from JAITPB010000207.1 coordinate 2,258, forward strand.
TTGAATGAGCGCTTCCGCCATAGCTGTTGAACCCCTCCATAGTAAATTAAATGATGCAAAATCAATGATTTAAAACGGTTTTATTCATCCATTTGCGGCTTAAAAGCCTGTGACAAAACAATACGCTTCGGATCAGCCAATCCACATACATGCCCATCCAGACGCCCATAACGCCCAACTGAAACACAATGCCGAAAATATAGCCCGCCGCGATGCGAAACGCCCACATACTGAAAACCGCGATCATCATGGTAAAGCGCACGTCGCCCACGGCGCGCAGAGACGCCGGCGTGATAAAAGAGGAAGGCCATATGAACGCGGACACCAGCAGCGCGCTGACCATAATCTGGCGGAACTCCGCAGCCGCAACTGGATCCAAATGATAGAGCTGCGTCAGCAGGCCCAAGCATGGATAACAGAGCAGACATAAAACGCTCATAAAGCACGTGCCTGTGAATATGGCGAAGACAGTCGTCCTGGGAACGTCGTCCACACTGCCCCGGCCCACGCGCTGTCCAATGAGGATCATAACGCCGATGGTGAATGCGTTGCCGGGCACATTGATGAACCCTACAATCGCGTTGGCGACCGTGTTGGCGGCCAGCGCCGCCGTACCCATGCCCACGATGAAAATTTGCGTGATTAACCGGCCCGCCTGGAACAAAGTGGATTCCACACTGGTGGGCACGCCCAGGCCGAGGACAATCTTCTGCATATTGAAATTCAGGTTAAAATACTTCCGCCGGTTCAGCCGGATGGTTTTGGAAGCCCTCACGATGTAAATGACAGCGGCGATCAGACCCGCGGCTCTGGCGAATGTCAGCGCCAAGGCCGCGCCCGCGATGCCGAAACTGTTTGTATGAATCCCCCAAAAATCGATTCCGATGATCAGAACATATCCGAACACGAAGTTCAAAAGATTCATCCCCAGCGTGATCAGCATAGGCGTACCCGTGTTGCCGCTGCCCCGCAGAATG
>JAITPB010000212.1 GCA_031289625.1 Clostridiales bacterium
ATAGGAGAATATAAAAATGAAAAGACGTTTGCCCCGTTTAAGGGTTTTAGTTTTCGTGTTTGCTTGCGGCATGGCTTTATTTCTTGGTATACCATCCGCTGTATCGGCTTATAACACGGCAAAGCAATTGCCGGTTAATCAAAATGGGCAGACTTATGGTTCGGGTTATGTGGAGGATCCCAGTAATCCAGTCGTTCCCGATCTGGTTTTGGCAATCGGCAAGGATGATGTACATGGCGAGGTACATGGGTATATCTCTAACGCTGAAATTGATAATTATTTCGGCCCACGACCAAACACGTTAGAGGAAGCTGCGGCTTATTCAAAAAGGGTTGAGGAAGAGCTGACTGAATTGGCTGAAGACGCGCTGGCGCGAGGCGATGAATATATCTATTATGTACCGTTATATGAATCTGACGGCGAAACCGTAATTGGCAGGTTTGGCCTTGGTCATCCCGCTGAATATTTAGCGCAGTACGAGAAATAAATTTCAAAACAAGGGCTGCTCGCCGATCGAGTGGCCCTTGTTTTTTGGATTATATTTGATCTCTCTTTTGATAACGCGTGTGCAGTAATTCGTGGGCTTTTTCGCCGTAAGGCTCTCCCAAAAATTCCTTGTACAGCGCCAGCACTTCCTTATTTTCGTGCGAACGCCGGACAGATTTGCCTTTGTCTTCGTTATAGACGGCGCAGGCCCGCTGCGTGAGGACTTCCATGTTATTCCCATGGTAAGGCTGGCCGCCGCCGCCCACACAGCCGGACGGGCAGGCCATAATTTCAATGGCGTCGTACTGCGCCTTGCCTTCCTGAATATCCGTCAGCAGTTTGCGGGCGTTGCCGAGGCCGTGCGCGATGGCGACGCAGAATTTTTGTCCCGCGAATTCCACACACGCTTCGCGTATGCCCTCGATGCCCCTAAGCTGTTGAAAATCAATTTGAGGATTCGGATTTTCCGGATCGAGCCAACAGGCCGCCGTGCGGACTACCGCCTCTATAACGCCGCCGGTCGTGCCGAAAATAGCGGACGCGCCGCTGGATTCGCCCATGACGCCGTCAAAGTCTTCTTCCGGCAGCGCGTTAAAATGAATGCCCGCTTCCCGGATCATACGCGCCAATTCCCGGGTGGACAGCACATAATCTACATTGCTGCCGACTTCATGCCCGGACAGCTCTTCCCGCCGGGCCTCAAATTTTTTTGCCAGGCAGGGCATGATGGACACCACGACCATTTTGGCGGGATCAACGCCCAGTTTCCGCGCCAAATACGTCTTCGCAATGGCGCCGAACATTTCATGCGGCGATTTGCAGGTGGAAGGGATATCCAGCAGATCCGGAAACTGATGTTCTATAAATTTCACCCAGGCGGGGCAGCAGCTTGTCAGTATGGGAAGCCGGCCGCCGTGCTTCATGCGGTGGATAAATTCGCTCGCTTCTTCCATGATGGTCAAATCCGCCGCGAAATCCGTATCGAGTACTTTATCAAAACCCATTTTCCGTAACGCCGCCGTCATTTTACCCGTCACTTGCGTGCCCACCGGCAAGCCGAACTCTTCGCCCAGCGTCACGCGCACCGCCGGGGCCGTCTGCGCCACTACGTAGAGATCCGGGTTGGCGATGGCCTCCCAGACTTCCGCGGAGTCGTCCGTTTCCGTCAGCGCCGCCGTAGGGCAGACGGATACGCACTGCCCGCAGCAGGTGCAGGACGTCTCCAGCATGGGCAAGTCAAAAGCCGTGCCGATGAGGCAGTCAAAGCCTCGATGCACGGCGGAATACACGCCCACCGTCTGCACTTCATTACACATGGTTTCACAGCGGCGGCAGAGCACGCATTTTTCCGCGTTGCGCACGATGGAATAGCTGGTCGTGTCTTTTTCCGTGTGGATGCGCGGGCCTTTGAATTTGATTTCGCGGATGCCCAATTCCGCCGCCAGGCTTTGCAGTTCACAGGTGCCGTTTCGCTCGCAGGTCAGGCATTCGCGCGGGTGATTGGACAGCAAAAGTTCCACGACCGTCCGGCGGGCGCGGATCGCCCGGAGGGTATCTGTGTGAATCACCATACCCGGCGTGACAGCGGTGGAACAGGCCGGCGTCAGGTTCCATTTGCCTTCCACTTCCACCATGCACACGCGGCAGGTGCCTACCCGGTTGACCATTTTGATGTCAGGCAGATCCAAATGGCACAGCGTTGGAATGTGTACCCCGATCTCGCGGGCGGCTTCTAATATTGTCGTGCCCTCTGGCACGGACGTCTCCAGATGATTGATTGTGATGTTTACCATGATACCGCCTCCTCAGCCTCTGGCAATCGCGTCAAACGGGCATTTGCTGTGACAGACGCCGCACTTTACGCACCGCTTTTGATCAATGACATGTACTTTCTTACGCGCGCCGGATATGCAGGACACGGGACAGTTGCGCGCGCAGACTGTGCAGCCCATGCATTTATCCTCCAGGATTTTATAACCGACGAGTTTTTTGCAGGTACCAGCCGGGCAGCGTTTGTCTCTCACATGCGCTTCATATTCATCCCGGAAAAAACGCAGCGTCGAAATGGCTGGGTTGGGCGAGCTCATGCCTAAGCCGCAGAGCGCCGTGTCTTTAATGATATTGCCCAAAATGTCCAGCTCGTCTAAATCTTTCATCCGGCCTTCGCCTTCTGTGATGCGCGTCAGCATTTCCAGCAGTCGGCGGTTGCCGATGCGGCAGGGCGTGCATTTGCCGCAGCTTTCCTCCGCCGTAAACGTCAGGTAAAATTTCGCGATGCCCACCATGCAGTCGCCTTCATCCATGACGATCATGCCGCCAGAACCCATCATGGAACCCAAGCCCGCTAACGATTCATAATCAATCGGCGTGTCGAGATGCTCCGCGGGGATGCACCCGCCGGAAGGGCCGCCGGTCTGTACGGCTTTGCATCTGCGCCCGCCCTGTATGCCGCCGCCGATATCTTCGATGATCGTGCGCAGAGGCGTACCCATCGGCACTTCGACAAGACCGACGTTGTTGACCCTGCCCGCCAGCGCGAAAACTTTTGTGCCCGGGCTTTTTTCCGTTCCAAACTGCCGGAACCATTCCCAGCCGTTCCGGATAATTTGCGGGATGTTCGCGTAGGTTTCTACATTATTAATGTTCGTCGGCGCGTTCCAAAGGCCGGATACGGCCGGAAACGGCGGTTTGATTCTGGGCTCGCCGCGGCCGCCCTGGACGGAATTCATCAGAGACGTTTCTTCGCCGCAGACAAACGCGCCCGCGCCGAAATACAAGCTTAAATGAAAAGAAAAATCGCCGCCCAAAATATTATCGCCCAAAAGCCCCAGCGCCTCCGCTTGCCGGATGGCCAGCTGCAAATGCTTCACCGCCAGCGGATATTCCGCCCGGACATAAATAATGCCTTCCTGTGCGCCGATGGCGTAGCCGCATAACGCCATCGCCTCCAGGATGCAGTGCGGATCGCCTTCCAGCAGGGAACGATCCATAAACGCGCCTGGATCGCCTTCGTCCGCGTTGCACAGCACATATTTAACATCGCTCTGCGATTTTCGTGCGGTTTCCCATTTGATTCCCGTCGGGAAACCCGCCCCGCCGCGGCCGCGCAGGCCGCTTTTTTTCACTGTCTCTATCACTTCGTCCGGCGTCATGCTGAACAGCGCTTTCGCCAGCGCCTCGTATCCGTCTGTGGCGATATAATCGCTGATGTTTTCCGGATCAATCACGCCGCAGTTGCGAAGCGCGATTCGGACTTGAGCGGCTTTTTCACTCACGGAATATTCACCTCCACAGGCAGAACGTTATTTTCAACCAGCTGGCCGTGCACCAAATGTTTCACGACAATGTCCCGGGCCGCTTCTTCCGTGAGGTATCCGTAATACACGGACGGCTTGCCCGGCATACGAACCTCTACCATGGGCTCGGCGTAACAATATCCGAAGCAGCCTGTCGCGATAATGCTGGCGTTTTTCAAACCCAGCCTGTCAATTTCCTCCTGAAGTGTATCGGCGATTTTTTTCGCGCCCGCCGCGACGCCGCAGGTGGCTTCCCCCACCGCGAGCACCACGCGATTTGCGTCCTGCTCGCCCACGCAAAGCAGACTCGTCTGGCCGCAGGTTTTTTCCCGGTAATTTTTCAACGCGTCCCAGGATGTTAATTTTTCCATTTACTGCCCTCCTTGGCCCAGGTGTTCGTCCACAATGGTTTTCACGTCGCCCGGCGTTACGCGCCCGTATACCTTGTCGTCAATCATCACCACAGGCGCCAGCCCGCACGCGCCCACGCAGCGGATAGAGTCCAGGGTGAACATGCCGTCTTTGGTGGTTTCCGTCTGGTCTATGCCCAATTCTTTTTCAAACGCCGCCAAAATAGTTTCAGCGCCGCGGACATAGCAGGCCGTGCCCAGGCAGACATTGATTTTGAATTGGCCTTTTTTTTCGAGATTAAACAAAGAATAAAACGTCGCCACGCCGAAAACTTTCGCGGCGGGGATGTTCAGCTTCTGCGCGACGTAAACCTGGATCTCCTGTGAAAGATAGCCGTAGACCTCCTGCGCTTTGTGCAGCAGTGGAATCAGCGCCCCGTTTTTGTTGGGGAGGCTGTCAAAAAGCGCGTCAATCTCTGGATAGCCTTCCGCAGGCTCCGCCGGTTCCGTCCACTCGGCTGTTTCTTGTGTCATAGAGATTCTCCTCTCATGGAAATATTTACAAAGGATTGGCGGGCAGAATGCCGCCCGTGACTGACAAATCCAAATGTTCGTGAAATGCCTAACGGTATTTTACCCAAAATAGCTTTTGCTATGATCCGTATGAACTTGATCTTCCCTCTGCTTCCATGTATAATTAATACATATTTTAGTTGATTATTATTGTTTTTGTCGAACCAAGCAAAACTATTTTTGAGGGCGTCATGGTGATGAGAAAATTCATTGAGTTCAGCCAGGTAAACAAATCTTATCAATCTGGCGAAATTAAAACCCGCGTTTTGAAGGATGTGAGTTTTTCTGTGGATGAAGGGGAGTTTGTCGTTCTGCTCGGCAAATCCGGTTCCGGCAAGTCCACTATTTTGAATATTCTCGGTGGGATGGACAGGGCGAGCGGTGGTACAGTTTTTGCCGCTGGAAAAGACATAACCGCGTGTGATGATAAAGCCATCGCCGCGTACCGTCGCGACAAAATTGGTTTTGTTTTTCAGTCCTATAACCTGATTTCAGGCTTGACGGCGCTGGAGAACGTGGAATTGGGCGCGGAAGTTTGTAAAAATCATTTAAACCCTGCCAAAATGCTCGCGAGTGTAGGGCTCAGTAAGAAAAAAAATTCTTTTCCCACGCAAATGTCCGGCGGCGAGCAGCAAAGAGCCGCCATTGCGCGGGCTCTTGCCAAAAATCCGCTTATCCTGCTCTGCGATGAACCTACCGGGGCGCTGGACGACGCAAATGGGAAAATGATATTGGAGCTTCTGGAAAAAGTCAACGCCTCTATGCGGAAAACCATTCTGATCATCACGCACAACGCATCGATCGCCCCTATGGCGGACAAGGTGATCCGCGTCGCCGACGGGCGGATTGAGGGCGTCATGTTCAATGAAAATAAAATATCGGTAAAGGAATTGGGCGACTGATGAAAAAACTCACCCTGAGGCTTCTGCGCGGGATGAAAGGCTCGATGGGGCAGTTTTGGTCCATGGTTTTCATCATCGCGATTGGCTCCGCCATGTTCGCAGGTATGAGCGCGGCGCATGAGGCCATGACTGACGGTGTAAACCAATATTTTGAAGCGCAGAACCTGGCGGATCTCTGGTGCTATTTTGAAGGCGTCACCCAGGATGAAATTGACAATCTTTTTTCCTCCAGCCAGGAAGTTATCGCGGCGGAAGGCCGCTACGCGTATCTCGCCAATCTTACCGCATTAGGTCACGAAAGCGAATTGCTCATCCGCAGCATTACGGGCATCAACCGATCGCTGCTGACGGAAGGCGCTATGCCGGAATATGCGAATGAAATTATCGTAGATAACCAATACGCCGCGGTGAACAATTTAAAGCTTGGCGGCGCTTTGCCCATAGAAACGGAAACAGGTTCCAAATTTTTGACCATTACAGGGTTTTGCCGCAATCCGGAAGCGGTCGTGATCCAAAAAGACGCTTTATCCGCTTCCGTAAACCACAGCGCGTTCGGCATTGCCTACGGAACCAACGAGACTTTGATCGATTTGAACCGCGCTTCGCCTTTGTATCAGGAACTGTTTCAGGAATTGAGTCAGACATTATCCGCCGCGCGCAATGAATTAAACGACGCCGATCAGCAAATTACACAGGCGTGGGACGAGTATGAAAGCGCGAAACAGGACGTTGAAATGGAGCTCTCCGGCGCGCAGGAGAAGCTGGAAGATTCCAGCCAGAAAATTCATGAAGGCAGCCAGACGCTGACGAGCCAAAAAAAACAGGCGGAGAATCAATATAATGAATTGCGCATTAAATTAGAGGACGCCCAGCGGCAGCTGGAGGACGCGAAACAACAATCGGAACGGGAGCTGGAAAAAGCGAAATCGGCTCTGGACAGCGCAAAACAACAAATTGAAGTCAATCAAGCCGAATGGGAGAGTCAAAAGGAAACCGCGACCCGTGAATACGAGGACGCGAAAAAACAAATTGCCGAGGCCGAGGTTCAATGGGAAGACGCGGCGCGCAAACTTCAGGAGACGCAAGCTGAATTGGACAGCGCCAAACAGGAACTAGACGGCGAACAAGCTGAACTGGCGCGCACGGAACAGGAAGGGCGGGCGCAGCTCCTCGAAGGGGCGGAGCAGATCGAGGACGCGCGAAACCAATTGCTGCAAAAGCAAACGCAAGCGGAGGCTGAACTGGAAGATGCGCAAACCCAACTGGACAGCGCCCAAAATCAAATCCAAGCCGGCGAGTCTGAACTGAGGCTCCAAAAAAGCGCCGCCGCGCTTCAAACCGCGGACATAGAAGCAAAGCTTCGGGAAGCGGAAAAAGGACTGGAGGACAGCGAAAAAAACTTAAACGCGGAATACGCCCAATATCAAGCCATCCGCGAGATGCTCCCGCCAGAACAGCAAAGCATACAGGACGCGGCATTCGCGGGATATTTCGAGAACTTAGAAAACGAAAAAAGCCGTCTCACCGCCCCCAAAAACGAGCTGAATGAAAAAGCCAAGGAAGCGGAAGCCTTGTTCGCGCAAAAAGAAAACGAACTCGCGCAGGCGAAAGTGACGTATGCACAAAACGCAAGGGAATTGGCGGCGCAGCGAGCGAAAGCCGCGGCGCTTCTCGTAGAGGCGCAGACGGAAATTGACAATCAGCAGATTGAGTTCAACGCAAAATGGGTGGAAGGAGAAGCCGGGCTGGAAGAGGCGAAGGGGCTGATCGCCGAAGCCGCATTGGAGTATGATAAGGCGCGGCAAGAGTTTACCCAGCGCAAAGAACAAGCGGAAGCTGACTTGAAAGCGGCGCGGGAGGAGATTGACGCCAAACGCGCGAAGCTCGCAACGGAATGGAAAAATGGGCAGCGGCAGCTTGCAGAGGCCGAGGCCCAGATCGCCGAGGCAAAAGAGACATACGAGCGTAAAACGCGCGAGTACGCCTCCCAAAAAATGGACACGGAAAAGCAGCTCGCGGACGCACAAGCGGAAATAGACAACCAGCGGCGGCAGCTGGAGGAACAGCATGACCAGGGCCAGAGTTCCATCGCCTCAATAGAAGCGGCCATCGGCACGGCCCAACAGGCTTATGACGAAGGATTGAACGAATTTATTGATCAGAAAGAGAACCTTGAATCGCAGCTCGGTAAAGTGAACAATGAAATCTCCAGCCAGTATCACACGCTGACGGAAAAAAAGGCGGAGCTTGAGGACAAAGAAGAGGAAGTGCAGTCTAACTTGAAAACGGCTGTCACCAGTTATCAAGAGGTGCTTCTGCGCACAAACGAGCCTGAAGCTGTCAAAAATCTAGTCCGCCAAAATGAAAAATACATAGCCGCTATAGAACGAAAAGATCACACCAGCTACATTGCTGTCGACGCCTCCCTCGATCCCATCCGTAAGTTGTCGTTTATATTGCCGGTGATTTTTTTCCTGGTAGCGGCGGTCATCGCGTTTATCTCCATCTCAAAAATGGTGGACGTCCAGCGGACGCAGATCGCGGTGATGCGCGCGATTGGCGTTCCCAAATGGAAAATACAGGCGGTCTTTTTGTTGTACGCTTTCGCGGCCGCGTTTCTTGGATCTGTCGGGTTTTCCCTTTTTGGAAACATTTTCATACCGCAATATCTGATCAAGGCCTTTACCATAACGCTGGATATGCCTAAGATCTATGTGCCCATTTATCCCGCGTATATGGCCGTCATTCTGGCGCTGGCTTTTTTATTTACGGGAAGCGCGGCGCTGTTGGCGGCGCGCAGGACGCTGTCGGAAAATCCGGCGCAAGGAATGCGCCCCAGCGCGCCTAAGGTCATGAAAGCCACTTGGATCGAACGCATTGAGTCTTTCTGGAGCCGCCTAAGCGCCATGAGCAAGATGGCGTGCCGGTCTATGCTGCGCAATAAATCGCGCATTTTACTCAGTTCTATCGGCATCATAGGGAGTGAGGCGCTGCTGATGACGGGGTTTTCTCTGCGCAGCGGCGCGGCGGCGGTTCTGGACGCCCAGGTGGACATCGCAAACTATGATGTGTTTGTTACTTACAGCGAGCCTTCCAGCGCTAGCCCGCTGTTTTTTCCCTTTGACGCGGAGATACTGGAATGGGCGGATGTTAAGCAAGCGACGGTTCAGGTGGGGCAGGGCGTCCCTATCCGGGTGCAGATGCTGGAAAGCGGAAACCGCTTGATAAATTTTCTTGATAAACATGGAAATAAAGTGCCTTTCGGGAAAGACAGCTGCATCATACCGCGCGCCATTGCTGAGGAGTACGGCTTGGCGATCGGCGGCGCATTGACGCTGACGGTGAATGACGCCGCGTATACTTTTACCATCACCGGGATCAATGAACAATATCTTTCCAAAAGAATTTTTTTGGATATAGAGGCGGCGGAAAACGCGGGCATCCGTGTAGACAGAGAGATGGCTTTTGTTAAACTGCGTAACCCGGCTGACATCGCGGAGGTGGAGAATTCTGGCCTTTTTTCCAGCGTAGTGACAAAACAGAGTTACGTTGACAAAGCCGCGGAAGTCATGACGGTGGTGAACGCTATCATCGCGCTTTTGATCGTAGCCTCTTCTATTTTGGCGATAGCGGTGGTGTACAACGTCTCTTCGGTCAACATTCTGGATCGCACGCAGGAATACGCGACGGTTCTGGCGCTGGGCTACTCTGTGAAACAGGTGAATGGGATGATCATCGCGGAAAATATTTTTCTGACGGCATTCGGAGCTTCACTGGGGATGCCGCTGGGCTTTATGCTGTTCCAATATCTGATCCGGCTCCTCTCGCGGGATGATCTGACCTTAAACAATCGTTTCAGCGTGGGCGCCGCCGTGGGTTCCATACTGTTTTCATTTGCGCTGGCAGCGCTGTCCAACGCGCTGCTGCGCCATAAAATTCAAAAAATACCTTTGACGGAATGCTTAAAGGGCGTATAATAACAGGCTTGCGATAACAGTATTATCAAAAATTGCGCCGGGCTATGATTTAGCCAGAGATCTACCGCCCGCTGAAGCGGGCGGTAGTTTAGTCCATTCTCACGCCAGATCTACAATGGTTACGCCGTCTTCCCCTTCGCCGTACACACCGAAACGATAGCTCTTGATATGAACGCGCTTCTTTAGCAAATTCTGTATGGCCGCACGCAGTGCGCCGGTTCCCTTCCCATGGATGATAACAGCTTGCGGCAGCCCCGCCAAAAAAGCGTCGTCTAAATATTTGTCCGCTTTATCCACCCCTTCTTCGACTAAACAGCCTCTGATGTCAATTTCGGGGGCAATGGTCTGGCTCTTGCCGGACTTCATGTGACGCGCCGCCGCTCCCATGGCTGGCCGCGCGGCTTGTTTCGTTTCGTCCAGAGACAGATGAGAGACATGAATTTTCACTTTCATGCTCCCCGCCTGGATCAGCACGTCCCCGTTCGGATCGAGCCCGGAAATGACGGAGCCGCTTTGGTTCAGCGTATGAATGTACACCCTGTCTCCGTTTTTCAAATGTTTGGGCAGAGGCCGCAGTTCTTTGGACGGCGCCTGAAGCGCGGCGATGTCTTCATCAAAAGCCGCCGCTTTGTCCCGGAGGGATTGCCTGGCGGTTTCCGATTGCTTGTGGTTTTGCTCCCGAAGCTGCTTTTGGTATTCTTTCAGCAGGCGATCCGCTTCGTCTTTCGCCTGGCGCATGACTTTCCGCGCTTCCTCTTTGGCTTCCAGAAGAATTTTGCCGCGCTGTTCCGCGAGCTTTTCTTTCTGCTTTTCAAACTCCACTTTCAGTTTTTCGGCTTCCCGGCGAAAAATTTCCGCCCGTTCTTTTTCTAACATAACAGTTTTTTTATTGATTTCCAAATCCGCAATCATATCTTCAAAACGTACGTCCTCATGGCTCAGGACCTCTTTGGCCTGATCGATAATAAACTCCGGCAGACCCAAGCGCCTTGAAATGGCAAACGCGTTGGACTTGCCCGGGATGCCGATCAGCAATCGGTATGTTGGGCGCAGCGTCTCCACGTCGAACTCGCAGGACGCGTTTTCTGCGCCTTCCGTCGACAGCGCATATACTTTCAGTTCGCTGTAATGCGTGGTCACGGCGGTACGGATTTGTCTGCCGCGCAGATATTCCAGAATGGCCCTGGCCAGGGCCGCGCCTTCGGCTGGATCTGTGCCCGCGCCCAGTTCGTCTAAAAGCACCAGCGAATTGTCCGTGACAAATTCCAGAACGCTGACAATATTGTTCATGTGAGAGGAAAAAGTGCTGAGGCTTTGTTCAATAGACTGTTCATCGCCAATGTCGGCGAAGATTTCATCAAAGACGGCAAGCTCCGACAGATCGGAAGCGGGAATGTGCAGACCGGCCTGCCCCATGAGGCTGAACAGGCCGAGCGTTTTTAAGGCGACGGTTTTTCCGCCGGTGTTGGGGCCGGTGATTAAAAGCGTGGTAAAATCCCCGCCCAGGATTATATCCGTGGGCACGACCGTTTCACCGGCCAGTAAAGGATGCCGGCCTTTTTGAATGTTGATGAGGCCCCGCGTATTAAAAATCGGCTCGGAAGCTTTCATGGAGAGAGACAGCTCTCCCTTGGCAAAGGCAAAATCCAACTGCGTCAATAAATCAATGTCCGCGGACAGCGCGTCGCTTTCCCCGGCGATCAGCGCGGAGAGTTTGCGCAAGACAGCGTCCACTTCTTCTTTTTCATCCGCGCGCAGTTCTTTGACGCGGTTGTTTAGCTGCACAACGCTCATAGGCTCCATAAATACCGTGGCCCCTGTAGAAGACTGGTCATGAACCATGCCGGGAAATACGCCGCGGTATTCCAGCTTGATCGGTACGCAGTAGCGATCGTTCCGAATGGTGATGACGCTGTCTTGCAGCATGTTTTTATAACTTTGGGAATGAATGACGCTGTTCAGCTGTTCGCGGATCCGATCATTGGCGGCCTTCACGCTTCTGCGGATTTCGTAGAGCCTGGGGCTGGCGTCGTCCGCCAGCTCTTCTTCATTCGCCACGCAGCGGGTGATTTCTTTTTCCAGGGCTGCTGGCGCTTGAATCGCTTCAAACAGAGGCATAAGCAAGGGGAAAGAAGCGGAGAACGCGTCAGAGGCGCGATCGCCGCCGCTGTATTGTACCGCTTTGCGGCAGACATAAATAAAATCACCGGCGCGCAGCAATTCGCCGATGGAGAGCGTGCCGCCGGCAGCCGCGCGTTTTAAGGCCGGGCGAATGTCGTGTATGCCGCCCAAGGGCAGCGAGCCTTTTCGCAAAACCATGGCGGCGGCTTCGGACGTTTCTTTTTGCCAGCGGGTGATTTCCAGAATGTCCGTGGAGGGCCGCAGCGCTATGGCGCGCTCTTTGCCCATAACGGAAATGGCCTTGCCGGCCAGGCGTTCCAATATTTTATCGTACTCTAAAGTTTGAAGGGCTTTTTTGTTCATGCGAGTCTGCGCCTCCCCATGCAACAGTTTATAGTTTGCAGTATATCATTT